>DELT01000068.1:0-3801 GCA_002354555.1 Methylophaga sp. UBA2689 | reverse complement strand
TCCGGAATATTTTCAAAAATCAAATCGCCCTGATGCTGTTTAATCACTTTCTGAGCAAAAGGAATACCCAGTCCGCAATTCAGCTTTTTATGCATTTGACTGGTTTCTTGTTGAGGCGTTTCGCTAAAACCAGGCCCTTGATCTTCAATGTGCAATCCAATTTTTTGAGGGGTTTCCCAGTAGTGAATATGAATTGTTGAATTCATGGGTGCCACTTCAATTGCATTTTGAATCAAATTGAAAATAGCCTGCTCCATCAGATTATTATCCATATTAATCAGTCTGGCCTCTTGCTGCCAGCCATGGCGGTTTACATCGATGCCTTTATCATTGAGTTGCAGCGCTATCAGGGATAAAGCATTATCAGTGAGTTCAGTTAGTGTTGCCTCAACAAGGTGTGGTTTTAACGGATGCAAGTACATCAGTAGCGAGGTAACCCAGTTTTCCAGTCGATCTACAGCAATTATAATGTCTTTCAGCACGATACGACTTTCTTCATTCGCCTCTTCGATAGAAACTTGTGCAGCCGCGCGAATTCCCGCAAGAGGATTACGGATATTATGAGCTACCAAAGGCACCAGTTCGCCTAAAGCGGCTTGTTTTTTGGTTTCAATCAATTTGTCACGATTACTGGACAATTCGTCAGCCATGCTATTGATAGCCTGCGAAAGCCGTTGCAGCTCGTCGACTCCTGTTAAGGGAATATGATGATTAAAATCTCCGGTACTGATTACCTTGGCACCCTGGGTAACATTACGTAGCGGCGCCAGCATATTTCGACGGACAAACCATTTGGAGATAGTGAGTAGGATTAATGCCAACAGAATTGGCAATGCTTCGCTGAGGAGCATTTTGCCAAACATACGTTCATCAGAATCAGTTAACTGCTGCTGTTGCTGCTGAAGATATTGCTCCATTTCGCTGAAAACCATTTCAAGTTGACGAAAGGTTTGCTGTTCAAGCTGGTCATCTAGCCAGAGTTTGTCATCATTGCTAAGTTTATCTTTATCCAGAAAACGTCGGGTTTCCTGGTAAAACTTGTTGTAGGCATATTCAATTCTGACGATCAAAAGCTCTTCATCTGGTGAACTCGAAAGCACTTTTAACCGAGCCAGATAAGAATTAATCTGATCAACAAATTGATAATATTGTTCTGCTGCAAGCTCGTCATTCAGAAAAACAACATCAAAGACTTCTTTTAGCTGGCGATAAAGATCACCACGTAAGTGCTGTACATGCGTATTGATTGAACTTAAACGCAGAGACTCTTCTGAACTTTTCTGCCAGGCAAGTGCCCAGTTGAAACTCATCAAGGCTGTCATGATAATTAACACCACAAAGCTGAGCTCGTGGAACCTTAAGGCACCTTGAATGGACTGGAGTTTTTTTAAAAGTCTTTTCATTTAAAAACGGGCGCGAAGGCCCGTTTCATAAAATTTTCAAATATAAGTTATTGTGGCTCGAAACCGCTAAATGTGACTTTTTCCTCAACCAGCACCGGATCACCTTCTTTCCAGTTTTTGCCGTCTGGAACCACTGTTTTAACCTGATAAATTTCACCAGGAATTTCTTCAGACATTGTGAAAATATAGTATTTGGAAGAATACAATTTATAACGATCATTTTTCGGATCGTTGACGTAAGGCTGTACAGTATATTGCCATGCCTTTACCTTCTCACCGTTGTAATCCACTTCGACTTGTTTTTTGTCGGCTCCCTCAGCAAATGACCAACGCAGTAAGCGTTGAAAATAACGCCATTCACCTCCGGTCAAACGTTTCATTTCATGTACGTCATACTCCAGAAATAAAACGAATACACTATTGCCACGCTGATCCAGACGTTCCTGATATGGTCGTTTGTTTTCACCGGAAAAAAACTCAAAATAAGTATCTGCACGCCCGGTATTACGAATATTTTTGACCATCACATCAATCGTGTCCTGACGATCGCCATCAACAAAACTGGTTTTGGAAAATTTATATTTCAGCACGCCCGGCTGGTCAATATTTTTTAAATGCGCTTTATCAAATAACTCATTATTAATTTCTGACATGCCCGGAGCTGCAAACGCTTTGCCACTTAACAGCAATATTAATCCGAACAAAAAAACGATGTATTGGTTTGTCTTCACTGTTTGTTACCTCATGAATTTTTATAGGTGTTATGCTTAAATTCTTATATTTCAATTTATTATTTTTATTTGCTTATGACTCTACTTGAACGCCTAAAGATTCCTGCAATTGTGATTTCAAGCGTATTGATTATTATCGCATGTCAGTCGGCAAACACTAATCGAATACTTGAAAAAAACAGCCCGTATAATTACCAAGACACACTGGTAAATCTGGATATAGCCATCTCCGAGCATAACTACAGGATAATTCATAAAAGCGAAATCGGTTCGGCGATCCGTGAACGTGGAGATAAAAGCTTCCCTTTATCAACTGTCATCAGCTTTTGCAATATCACCCATGCAAAAGAAATGATGTTGATTAATGAACAACTTATCAATGATATGCCCTGCATCATTACTGTCAGGGAAAGCAACAATGGTGTGGTTATTGGCACCAGATTAATGGATGAAAACGTATCGGATAAAGATCAGGCACGTTTTGCTGCCCGAATTAATGATGATCTGAAAAAAATAATGGAGGCTACTATTTTGTAGCCTCCATTTTTCAGATGTTGGTTTAGCCAAACATTGTATTAATCGTCATCATCTTTACGCGGTTTTTTCGCAGGTGTAGGACTGACATTTTCCAATGAGGGTAAATTGTATTCAGCAATAATGGCATCTATCTCAGCTTTATTCTGATCTATAAATTTGTTCAGTAATTTATTCCAATCTCTATTTGAATAGCGAGTTGCCATACTAAAACTGAATACATGAAGCTGACCCAATTCATTTAATGGATTAACGGTTATTGGTACATCAGCAACTTTGGCGTGGTAACCGGCTACCGGTCCCCACATTGGGATCACGTCAATTTTTCCAGCAGCTAAATCTTCAATCGCTCTACCTGGGCTCGCATTTACATCGCCACTCATCAATTGATAATAAACAATATTATCTCCAAGCCCCATATCAAGGAGAGCTTTGGTGGAAATGGCGCGATCAAACAAACCAATTTTTAATGGTCCATGTTTTTCATTGACTTCTTTTAAATCTGAAAGCTTTTTGATTTCATAACCTTCCCCACTTCGATAGGCAATCGATTCAATAGAACTGAAATAGGGTTTGGTCGGCAGCAGAAAATCGGTGTGCTCAGGAACGCTCATTGCCAAATCACACATATAGCCACCGCGTTCAGGATGTTCTTTTTTTATAGTATTACGCGAAAACCCAATACGTTGAGGGAACCAGTAGTATTCAACCGGAATGCCTAATTTTTCACCTAATAATTCAGCAATTTTATTATCAAAACCTTCCTTGTTTTTATTGGAATACGGCATATTATTAGGATCCGCACAGACCCTTAATACTTCTTGTCCCGGAATTGGCTTCAGTTCTTCCGCATTAACTGCAAACGAGGCACCCAGTAGAGCAGACGCCAGGATTGCCCATTTTTGTAGTTTGATCATTCTCTCTTCCTTATTTCTTTTGGGAATATATATGACATTTCCTATGCCGTTTTTGTTCAAAAAAAAACCCGGCATCTATAAAAGATACCGGGTTTTTAATTTTAACTTAAGTATATTTTACAATACTTAATGGTCTTACAGGCTAAATACGCTCAGAACACCACCCAGGTTAGTCCAGCTAGACAGTGCACGATATGCACCAACTGCGCCCAGACC
>DELT01000099.1:97111-97292 GCA_002354555.1 Methylophaga sp. UBA2689 | reverse complement strand
GGACTTTCAAGTTTGGTGCAATCAACTTAAATCGTTATGATGGATAGCACAAATGATTGATGGAGAAAAAAATGACGGCAGATAAAAACATTCTGAACTGGGGCATTCTCGGTGCAGCGCGTGTCACTGAAAAACTCATACCAGCCATTACGCAAGCCAGCAATGCGCGGTTAATCGCTGT
>DELT01000099.1:77262-96877 GCA_002354555.1 Methylophaga sp. UBA2689 | reverse complement strand
ATGGCTCTCACGGTTAAAGATATTGATGCCATTACCCAGGCTGCTAAAGAAAAGGGCGTGACCGTGATGGAAGGGTTTATGTATCGCTTTCATCCTCAGCATGATGCAGTGCGGGAAATTATTGAGTCAGGCGTAATCGGCGAAGTCAGAACCGTCAGCAGCCGTTTTGCCTTTCCAATGAAACCGGCACGTTTATATCGAGTTAATCGGCCCATTGCCAATGGTGGTGGAGCAATGTGGGATATCGGGCCCTATGCAATTCATACTGCCAGATTGTGGTTTGAAGGAGAGCCTAAAGCCGTGACTGCGGTAGCTAAACTTAATGAGCATGGTGCTGATTTAAGTCTGACCGGTATTTTTGATTATGGTGACGGAAAATTCGCCCAGTTTGAGATGAGTTTTGAACATGCCCGTCGCAGTGTCTACGAAATCATTGGCACATTAGGTGGAGTCACCTGTCATGCCACCTGGCAACCGGCAGATGAACCCGCGAAAATTTCCTGGTGGACCGAGGCGGGCCAACATGAAACCGTTGAAGTGCCAGCTGCCGATCAATTTGTTAACGAAATTGAACATTTTTCCAGTTGTGTGCTGAACAACACGGATCCTCTACTCAGCCTGCAGGATGCCCGGGCAAACTGCAATGCGATTGTGGCTACATTGCAATCGGTCAAAGAAGGTAAAACCATAACACTGGATTAACAAAAAAGGCTGCACATTGATGCAGCCTTTCGATTTGATCAAACCTGGAATTTATCAACAGTAGTTTTGAGCCGTCCAGAGAGCAGGGCAAGTTGCTCAGCAGTTTGTGATATTTGCTCACTGATTTCGGCTCTGTCTTTTGCCATTTGTGAGATTTTATCTATCTGGCTGTTAATTTCCTTACTGTCATCACTTCCCTGAGCTGCTGCAGAGGCTATATTTTCAATGACATTATTTGTCTGCTGAGCGCCGGCGTTAATTTGCAGCAGCGATTGACCGGCTTTTTCGACAAGTTCTACACCGTGTTTAACCAGCACTTCACCTTGATCTGCATGTTTTACAGCATTCTGCGTTTCCGAATGGACTGCGGCGATAACTTCACCAATCTCTAATGTGGCCTGGGAAGTGCGCTCGGCTAATTTGCGTACTTCATCAGCTACAACGGCAAAACCTCGACCCTGTTCACCAGCCCGTGCGGCTTCAATCGCAGCATTCAATGCCAGTAAATTGGTTTGAGCCGCAATATCCTGAATTACTTGCAGAATGCCACTTATTTCGTCAGAACGTTCACCGAGATTAGTGACCGTAGACGCCATATGCCGGACGGCTTCAGCAATTTGATTAATACTGTCAGCTGCTTCAGCTACAACGGCACGGCCGTTTTCTGCAGAATGTTGTGCGGTTTTGGAAATGTCCTGAGCTTCAGAAGCATTATTGGCAACTGACTGGATGGTAGAATTGATATGGGTGATTTTCTGTACGATATCGTCTACTACTTGTTTCTGTTTTACGGAACCGGTGGCGACGCGATCGGAAATATCCGTTAGCTGATTGGCAGATTCAGAGGTTTTTTGGGTATGTTCCAGTAAATCACGAATAATATTCTGTAAATTATTCATAAACTTATTAAAGGCACTGGCCACAACACCTATTTCATCATCGGCATTTACTATCGGCAGCCGTTTGGTTAAATCAGCCTCACCCATAGCCAGATTGCTCATCGACGTTTCCAGTTCGCTAAGTGGCAGCAATAAACGACGGGTTAACAGACGAATGGCAATGGCAGAAATAACCACCAGGATAATGGCAAATACCACGCTTTTGGTAACCAGCTCACCAATAATATCGAAAAACCGTGCTTTTTCGACACCAACGTACAAAATTCCAAGGACTTCACCATCATTATTCAGAATGGGCTCATAGGCAGTAAAGTAACGTACTCCCAGAATATCTGCTTCACCATGGAATGGCTGCGCCTGTTTTAAGACAGTGTCGTAAACTTCTCCAGGAGCGAGCTTTGTGCCAATGGCGCGTGTTCCATCGTTTTTAATCACATTGGTCGATATTCGCGTGTCATATTGAAAGATAGTGGCCGTTCCACCCACTAATTGTTTGATTTTATCGACGACAGCATAATCCTGATCAATGGGTTGACCATCTAACAGCAATTGATTATTTTCCAGACTGAATTGCTGGCCTTGCTGCTCCAGCACGGACCAGGCCACCCGCATATTGCTCTCCTGGTTTTCCTGAGCTTGCATATATAAGCCCTGACTCAGGATATAGGTGGTGGCGCTGACAATAATTAAGGTTAGCAACAGGCTGCTTACCACATTGGACACAATGAGTTTCTGATACAACTTCATTTTCTCTCACCTTAAATTTATTGTTTTTTTTTAAGCCATGTACTGCTTTTGATTGTTATCGTCCGCAATGGAATTTTAATGAGCGCTATTTATATTCAGCGTACTGGTGGTGAGGTAAATGCCTCAAAGCAAGGCTTAAAGACAATCAAATGAAAAAGCCACTCAATAGGAGAGTGGCTTTTTAGACTGCCTGCGAGCGGGTTTTTAACTGGCGGTTTTAAATTTACTGATGGATTGTTGTAGTATTTCTGCCAATTGATTGAGCTCAGTGCTTAAAGAAGAAATCGACTGTGATCCCGCTTCCGCTTTGTCAGATACATCTGTAATCCTGCGGAAGTTATTGTTAATTTCTTCAGCGACGGCTGATTGTTGTTCGGCGACACTGGCTATCTGGGCATTCATATCATTAATAGCGGTAACTGAACGGCTGATTACCGCCAAAGATTCACCGGCATGTTCTGCCTGGGTAACACATTGATGGGCTTTGTTTTTACCTTCTTCCATGACTTTCACTGCAATTACCGTTCTACTTTGAGTCTTTTCAATTAATTTTTGGATATTTAACGTCGATTCTTTGGTTCGACTGGCGAGACCACGAACTTCATCGGCAACTACAGCAAAGCCTCTGCCATGTTCACCAGCACGTGCAGCTTCAATAGCAGCATTCAACGCCAGAAGATTGGTTTGTTCGGTAATGTCGGCAATAACTTCAACAACAGTGCCAATCTGCTTACTGTCCTCCGACAGTTCATCAATGACTCTGGCGGCTTCTTCAACTTTTGCCGCCAACTCAGCAATACTGGTAAGTGTTTTGGCTACTTCCTGATTACCGTTAATTGTCTCTTTATCCGCCGTTTGAGCTTGCATCGCAGCCTCATTAGTCAGACGGGCAATCTCTTGTACCGAGGTAGAAATTTCACTGATGGCATTGGCCCCATCCAACGTTTGCTGTTTCTGATCAATGACTAAACTCTGATTATCTGTCGAGGTCTGATTCATCACTTTGGCGGCATCTGATACTTGCCCGGCAGAGGAGCTAATGGCTTTCATAATATGCGAAAGCTCGCTCGACATGGTGCTCAGCGCACCGACAATACTTTTAGGGAATTTGGTATGAGCTTGTTGAGTTAAGTCACCTGAAGCAAAAACTCTGATTAACTGAGCTGCTGAGTCAGGCTCACCACCAATGGTTGAATACAATCGGCCAATTAGGCGATAGCTGACAAAGATGGCAATGATGAAGGCGATCAGCGTCACCGTAATCATTAATGCCATAAATCCTCCGGTTTGCTGGCGAATGTAGTCAACCTGCTCACTGATGGTGGCTTCCTGAAAGTCAATAAATTGATTTACTGCTTTCAACCATTGTGTGTAAGCAGGGGAGGTATTCTGTAACAGATAATCCCGTGCTTCACTATCCCGGCCCTGATTAATCAGCTGGATGGTTTCTGCGGTGTGACTGAGCGTTTGTTGTTCAATGCTTTTAATGTTATCAAGCAGCGTTTTTTCCTCAACAGTAAATTGCTGGGGATTATTGGCCATTGCTTCCAGGCTGATAGCTGATTCTGAATAGAATTGTTCTAAGCGTTCGATATCCTGAAGATGCTGCTGGCGCTCGGCTCTATTTTCACTTAGTACCACATCCCGAACCGATATGGCCCGGTCATGCACACTGCCACGAAAATTAATGGCAGCGCGTTGTTTTACGCTATCGACCTCATTGATTTTACTCATGGTACGGTCAATTTTACTGACTTCATTTATGCCGATAATGGCGATTAACACCATTAAACTTAAAACGATGCCAAAGCCGAGTTGAAGCCTGTTTTTGATAGTCACTGAGTATTCCCTGGGTAATTTAAAACCCGCGCATAATCTAGTATTGCATGTGAGTTTTATGTCAAAGGAATATTATGAATGCCTGTTTAAATATGATAATCAGGAATTTTCTCTAATTCATCATGAGAAAGCGCTTAGCAACTATGGATGTTTTCAAAAAACTAAAAGAGAGGGCTAAAACAATCGCATCTGACTATTGGGTGCTTGGAAAAGGTCACAGCTTAATGGTGCTAATGTAGAGTCGATCTGAAGTTTTTTAACGATACTTCGAAAGCGTTGGGCAAGCAGATCAGCAAATATACCTTCCCCGCGTAGACGATGACCAAAGCGTGGATCGTTGTTTTTACCTCCACGTAAATCATGAATTCGGTTCAGAATATGCTGGGCCTGGTCTGGTCGGTGAGTCTGCAGCCACTGCTCAAATAATGGGCTCACCTCAAGCGGTAATCTGAGCAGAATGTAATTAACGTCCAATGCGCCTGCATCGACAACAGCTTTCACAATATTTTCCAGTTCAGCATCGGTTAATACAGGTATGACGGGAGCGATTAATACCGTCACGGGAATATTCGCTGCACGTAACGTTTCAATTGTTTTCAATCTTCTTTTTGGCGCGCTGGCTCTGGGCTCCAGTACCCGTGACAGAGCTGAATCCAGAGTAGTAGCTGAAAGATGTACCCGAACCAGATTATGCCGGGCCATTTGCTGCAGAATATCGATATCCCGTTCAACCATCGATGACTTGGTGACGATATGACAGGGATGACGGGTTTCATTAAACACTTGCAATATCTGACGCGTGATTTGATATTCACGTTCTATTGGTTGATAGGGGTCTGTGTTGGCTCCCAATGAAATTGGCGAACATTGATAATTTTTTGCGGCTAACTCTTGCTTAAGCAAACTGGCTGCGTTGGGTTTAACCGTGAGCCTGGTTTCAAAATCGAGGCCAGGCGATAATCCTAAGTAGGCATGAGATGGACGGGCAAAACAATAAATACAACCATGTTCGCAGCCACGATATGCATTTATTGATTGGCTGAAAGGTAAATCAGGTGATTGATTACGGGTAATAATCGTTTTCGGGTGTTCAATTTCCACCGTCGTTTTGGGTGGATTTTCTGGTTCCTGAAACCAGCCATCTTCAATCAGTTCTCGCTGATAAGTGTTGAAACGTCCATCAATTTTGTCTGTAGTTCCTCGTCCTTTGATTGAAGGTTGTTTAGGAGGCATCAATCAGACAAATAATATTCCACTGTAGAAACCACCCGAACCTTTTTGATATGCGGATTATTATTATCGCGGGCGCTTATACTGAATTGACCTTGCGAGGCTTTGCGGATTTTGCCCAGATTGCTGTCTGAATCCTCGGCAAATTTTTCGGCAACTTCACGGGCATTTTCGGTGGCTTCTTCGATCATTTCAGGTTTGATTTCATTGAGCCGGGTAAACAAGTATTCCGTCTGTGCCATATAGTTATTTCCAGCTAATACCAGACCTTGTTTGCCCAGATCGGCCAAAGCCGCCATCGCTTTACGAACGGCTTCAATATTTTCGGAATAGACCGTTATGGTCTGGTTTGCGGTGTAACGAAATTCTGCCCTGGGCCCACCACCATATTGCTGGGCTGATTTATCAGTAATTGAAGGTGAATTAAATGTGATTTCAGCTTCATCAATGCCCCGTTGGATCAGAAAATCTCGAACTTTACTGCTGTTATTCTCTACTGTTCGATAAAGCTCAGGTAAATCATTGTTGGCTTCAATAAACTGAATCGGCCAGATCACTACATCAGCAGGGTAGTCGCGTTCAGATAAACCTTTTACTGTGACACTGCGTTCGAACTGTTTAAAATCGATCAACGCCTTGCCGAGTTGAAATCCCAGCAGGGTCAAGCCCAGAAATAATGCCCCACCTAAAATCAATGCGGTCGATTTGGTTTGATTAGCCATATTCTGAGCTCCTGTATAATCAGCGATGGTCGGTAAAGTGTTCTCTTGCATAAGCGACGCGGTCAGCGACGCTCATTCTTTTCTTATGACTGAGACTTTCAATCTGGCGTAGTCGTGGCAACAGGCCTTTGCCGTTGGCAATCTGTATGGTCAGTCCTGGCCGAGCATTTAATTCGAGTAGCATTGGCCCTTTAAAACGATCCAAAACAATATCAGTCCCCAAGTATCCCAGCCCTGACATTTCATAACAAGATACTGCCAGTGTTAATACTTCTTCCCAATGCGGAACCTTTAGCGTCATCATGTTCAATCCGGTATCCGGATGTAAAAGAATCGGCTTGTCAAATTGTACGGCCCGTAGGGCATGGCCATCACCAATATCCAGTCCAACACCTACCGCACCTTGATGCAGATTGGCTTTACCATTTGAATCTGCGGTCGATAAGCGCATCATCGCCATGACTGGAAAGCCACGAAAGACAATGATTCTGGTATCCGGAACGCCTTCATAGCTAAAGCCGCTGAAACAGTCATCAAAATGAATCAAATCTTCAATAATGGCCACATCGGCACGGCCGCCCAGTGAGAATAAACCTGCCAGAATATTGCTGACATGGCGTTCCAGATCACTAATGGTGGCAAATTGACCATTAGACTTCCGGTAACCTTCTTCACTCTGACGGGTAATCACCATGATGCCTTTACCGCCTGAACCGTGCGCCGGTTTGATACAAAATCCGCTACTACAGCGTTGCAGAATATGACTTAACTCTTTAACCGCATGCTGTTCACTGATAACGCCGATTAAGTCTGGGACTTTTACTCCGGCTTCCAAAGCCAGTTCCTTAGTCTGTAACTTGTCGTCGACTAATGGAAACAAATGCCGGGGATTGTAACGGCTGATATAAGACACATTACGACGGTTCATGCCCAGTACACCGATTTTGCTCAGTGCACCGGGATGTGCGTAACGCTCACGCATGGTCTGGAACCAGTTCATTTTTACTGCTGGCTCGCTCATGATTTGTCCAGTTTGGTTAACGGTTTAAAACGTTTTAACTCCAGTAAACGATAACCGGTGTAACTACCTGCAACCAACGTTAATGCCATCAGGATCAGCTGAATACCCATGAAGTTGAAGGTTAAGTGACGTACCCAGTCCAGATTCATTGCCATATAAGCCAAAATTGCCACCAGCAATGAACCGCCACCCTGAATCATGACTTGTTTCGCACCTTCTTCTTCCCACAGAATCGACATACGCTCAATGGTCCATGCCAGAATGATCATCGGGAAGAAGGTGATTTTCATGCCTTCAGTCAAGCCAAATTTATAGGCAATGATGGAGAAAATGGCGATCATGCCAATAACCATAATGATCACCGCGGATATTCGGGCTACCAGTAATAAATTCAGATAGGACAAATACGAGCGGATCATCAGTCCTACACCAACAATTAATAAAAAGCCAATCAGACCGGTCAGCAGACTGGTTTGAATAAACGCCATGGCAATCAATACCGGCATAAAGGTACCGGAGGTTTTGATACCAACCAGAATGCGCATTAATACAACGATTAAAACACCTACCGGAATTAATAAAATGCCTTTAAAAATGGCTTGCTCTTCCAGCGGCAGCGTATACAAGGAGAAATTCAACCATTCGTTATCGGCAAACTTTTGATTTAACGCGATATTAAAGGGTTGTTCCTGAGAGATCATCGAATAGGAAACCTGAGCATTTGTCGCCCCAATGACTTCCAGAACCGGCCCAGAATGATATTGCCAAAGCAACATATTTTCAGCCTGTCCCTGCTCACCTGTTTCAGGATTGAAGATGTCATATTCTTCGCCATCAAACACCTGAATATATTCAATTAAAGACTGGCGACGACGGCCATCTTCAAGTTCTAATGCATGAATACGTCTGGCTGGAACGCCGGCCTCCTGTAGCAATTGTGAAATCCATGCTGTTTTGGGTTTGACCTGTGCCAGAAGCTCAGCAGTTTGTTGCTGATTGTTAAATTCATGAATGAGTTCACGCGCCAGCGTGTAGTTGGAAGATGAACGCTCTATTGCACGTTCCAGAATCATTTGTGCCGCAGTAGCGTAGGGCTCTTTTTCAACATTAGGTTTGGCGCTTGGAATGACAGTCTGTTCATCTGGAATGGCAAACGGATCGACCAGCATATCCACTTTGTAATACAGCGATTGATCACCATTTGCTTCACGAATTGACCATTCAGCATAGGTTCCGCTCTCACGTTCAACAAAAGACAATCCATAACCCGGGCTGGCAGTTTGTTGATTAAGTTGCGTAAAACCGGGCTGGGTATTTGGAATGGCTAAACGGGCAGTCACCGGGTTTCCATCAGCTTCAAAATCCACCTTGGCTTCAATGGACCAGGTCTGTCTTTGCTCGCCGGGAAACCATGGAATATCAAAAGCAATATGCCGGTGCAGAGTTAATGCAGTACCGGCAAGAAACAGCAGACTTACCAGAATATAAAAAGGCGTACGTGATGCCATGATGGATCCTTATTCTTCGTCTGATGCTTTAGGGTTAGCCTGCTTGGCTTTTTTCGGGATGGCCGATGCACGATCTTTGAGGATTTCGGGTTTTGGCTGAACATTTTTCTTAGCCACATCCACCACAGCAATATCTTTTAAAAATTCACGACCCAGCAGAATTGGATAACTCATATGCGAGCGATCGGTCAGGGTGAACTCTGCGGTATCCGTCATATTACCAATACGAATGGTCAGTCTAACCACAGGGCGTTTATCAAGTTCGTTGGTCGAGGACTGGCGGATATTGGCTATCCGGGCAATAGGGGCTTCCACTTCGTAGCTATTGTCGCTGCCTTCTTCCGGAACAATGGTAAAACGCGCCCATTTTTGCCCATCGCGTTCCAGGGTAACAATATCCTGAGCGGTCAAAGATGATGTTGTGGCGCCTGTATCGACTCGCGCAGGAAACACCCGATTTACGGCTTCAATCCACAACCATTCTGTTTGGCCCAATACCAATTTGTCATTTAATGTCATAGGTGCCGCTGGTGGACAGCTATTGGTTTCCATTGGCTGAATCGCTTGTACTGACTGCACAACTGCGCGTTTAGCCAGTGTTTCATTTAGCTCTTCAACTTGATTATTAAGCTGATCAAGTTGTTTACGGGTAATTTGTTGTTCTTTTGAAAATGACTGAAGCCCAGCCTGGTGTTTGTTCTGGTTATCAATGATTTTCTGGCACTGTTGGCGGACCTGAGTTTCCATTCGTGATTCAGTGTCGCTAAGTGCGGATTTTAATTGTTCATTGGAAACGGTCGGGCGTGACTGGTTTTGAATACAAGCAGTGGTCAACAGACTTGCTATCATGATGATGAATGGAAGTTTTAGTTTGAGCATGTCTTTCCTAAATCTTAAAACGGATTATAAAGTCAAAACGCGTTTATCAAGTTCGGCTTGATAGGGCTGCATATTATGAAGTAATCCTGATTAACCCGGAGACTTTTTCTCGGTGAGTAAATGTACGTAACGTCCCATGTCACGATAGGTTGGCATTCGGCAATATTGCAGCTCTAATGCCAGTAATTCCTGTTCATTGGTCTGGTGGCGACTCTCAAAGTTCAAATAATCACTAAACACTCGAATTCCACTCTGCTGTTTAATTTCAAAATCATTATTTTGTAAAAACTGAATCAATTCAAATGGGTATTGTGGATAGGGTGGGCTGAGCTTGTTACCAACACCAATATAGCGATCATTGAGAATTGGTTCCAGTCTCCAGCCACCGCGAATGATATTTTTGTAAACCATAGCGTTGCGATTATAGAACATCAATGAGAGATAACCACCGGGTTTAACGCGATCCATTACCTGTTTCAGCGTTTCTAAAGGTGTTGCCAGCCATTCCACAACGGCGTGACAAATTACCAGATCAAACTGTTCCAGTTGTGGCGCCAATTGTTGAATAGAGGCATGGTGAAAACTGGCGTCAAGTCTTGCTTGAGCAAATTCCTGCCGCGCCTGATGGAGCAGTTTTTCTGAGATATCACACAATGTCAGCTGGTGACCAAAACCGGCTAACCATACACTCATCTGTCCGGCCCCGCAGCCAGCATCCCAGATTGATAATGGTTTGACCTCGGTAAACTGCTGCAGATCCTGTTTGAGGATCGCTAATCTTAACTGGCCTTTACCCGTGTCATAAATGCGCGCATTAAATCGCTCAGCCAAGTCGTCGAAATTTCGATCCTGTTGCATTAGGCAGCCGGTTTAAGCAGATTATCCAGCAGGGTATCTATGACCATGATCCGACTTTCCGCATCCGGCATATTATCGGTAAAGCGCAATTTATCCTGACCATCCAGTTTGAAACGCGAAGGCTGTTTCTGAATCAACTGAATAATCGTCATCGGTTCAACCTGCGGTTCCTTATCAAACAGTAAACGACCTCCCTGGTCATAAACATCAATTTTGCGAATACCGATGGTTTTGGCTTTAAGGCGTAACTCATGGACAGCAAAAAGGGTTTGCACCGGTTCAGGCAACAAACCAAACCGATCAATCATTTCCACCTGCAGTTCACGTAAGGCTTCTTTATCTACCGCCGCCGCAATGCGTTTATATAACACCAGACGGGTATGCACATCAGGCAGATAATCGGATGGAATCAACGCGGGCACATGCAGATCGATTTCTACGGTGTGGCGCGCCATATTATCCGGATCCGGCGTTTTGCCCGATTTCAATGCATTGACCGCACGTTCCAGCAGTTCGTTATATAAGGTAAAGCCAATTTCCTGCATCTGGCCGCTTTGCTCATCACCCAGTAATTCACCGGCACCGCGAATTTCCATATCGTGGGTTGCCAGGGTAAAACCAGCGCCCAAATCTTCAATCGACTCAATCGCTTCAAGGCGTTTTATCGCATCGGCTGTCATGGCCTGTTGCGGTGGAGTGATTAGATAAGCATAAGCACGGTGATGCGAACGTCCTACACGGCCACGGATTTGATAAAGCTGCGCCAGGCCTAATTTATCGGCTCTATCAATAAAGATAGTATTGGCGGTGGGTACGTCGATACCGGTTTCGATAATGGTGGTACATACCAGCACATTAAACCGCTGATGGTAGAAGTCGAGCATGACCTGTTCCAGCTCACGTTCACGCATCTGACCATGGGCAACCGCAATGCGCGCTTCCGGCATTAAGGTTTCCAGTTCACGTGCAACCCGATCGATGTCTTCCACTTTATTATGTAGAAAATACACCTGACCACCACGTTTGATTTCACGCAGCATACCTTCACGGATTTTGTCAGCATTCCATTGTAATACAAAGGTTTTAATGGCCAATCGGCGCGCGGGTGCAGTGGCAATAATCGATAAATCACGAATACCGGAAATCGACATATTCAGGGTGCGGGGAATCGGTGTCGCGGTCAAAGTGAGGACATCGATTTGGGCGCGATATTTTTTCAGTTGTTCTTTCTGTGTGACGCCGAAACGATGTTCTTCATCGAGAATAAACAAGCCCAGTCGTTTTGGATCAATATCCTGCTGTAATAGTTTATGAGTACCGATAACAATATCAGCAGTGCCTTCGCTGATCGCTGATTTCACATCATCAAGCTGTTTTTTACTGCGGAATCGGGACAAGACTTCCACTCGCATCGGCCAGTCAGCAAAGCGATCTTTGAAATTTTCATAATGCTGCTGAGCGAGCAGGGTGGTGGGCACCAGTACCAAAACCTGTTTGCCGGATTGAACGGCCAGAAAAGCGGCGCGCATGGCGACTTCAGTTTTACCAAAACCGACGTCACCGCAGACTAATCTGTCCATGGGTGTTTCTGATTGCATATCAGCAATCACTGCATCAATTGCATCCTGTTGGTCGGGCGTGGTTTCAAACGGGAATGCTGCCGAAAAGGCTTCATATTGTTCATCAGGTGATTGCATCGGCGGTTTTTTGTTGGCAGCACGTTTGGCATAAATATCGAGTAACTCTGCTGCCACATCACGTACTTTCTCAGCGGCACGGCGGCGGGCTTTTTCCCATTGTGTAGTGCCAAGCTGATGAAGCGGGGCAAGTTCAGGTGCAGAACCTGAATAGCGACTGATTAAATCCAATGAAGCGACTGGGACGTAGAGCTTGTCGCCTTTTGCATATTCCAATGTTACGTATTCAGTGGCCACATCACCAACATCCAGTGTTTGCAGGCCCAGATAGCGGCCAACACCATGATCCTCATGCACCACGGCATCACCAATGGTCAGTTCAGCAAGGTTACGGATAATGGCATCGGAATCACGCTTTTTACGGCTGCGACGGCGACGTTGCATAACCTGTTGGCCGAACAGCTGGGTTTCAGCCACCACCGCAATATTTTCAATTTGCAGCAGCAAACCCTGTTCGAGTGGAGCAACAGTAATGCATAGTGGGGCGCTTTCATTAATAAACGCATCCCAGTTGTCGACGACTTTGGGTTGCAGCTGGTTTTTACGCAGCAGGTCCAGCAGGGTTTCACGACGCCCGGCTGATTCGGCAGCGATTAAGATTCGTCCACTGAATTTATCGATAAACTGATGTAACGCTTCGCAGGGACGATCCTGCTTGGAGTTCAACGGTAATGATGGCGGCATCACCGTGGCATAGTTGCTGTTACCTGCCGAGCCATCCAATTCAAAGTTCTGGCATTGCATCCGTTGCCACTGTTTGAACTGACTGAATAATTCTTCAACCGGAACAAAGACATTGATTGGGGGTAACAATGGTCTTTCTGGATCAACACTATGCTGACGGTATCGGATCTGGATTTCCTGCCAGAACAGTTCAGCAGCATTAAAGGTGTCATTGAGCTGAACTAACAACGTGTTATCCGGCAAATAATCGGTGAGACGGGCAGTTTGCTCAAAAAATAGTGGCAGATAAAACTCGATACCGCCCGGCATATTACCGGCGCTGACTTCCCGGTAAATCAAGCTGCGTTGCGGATCCCCATCGAAATACTGACGGAATTGTTTACGGAACAAAGCAATACTGTCGTCATTAACTGGAAATTCGCGTGCCGGTAACAGCTGTATTTGATCAATGGAGTCGATGGAACGTTGGGTTTCCGGATCAAACGTTCGTAGCGTATCAATTTCATCATCAAACAAATCAATACGGTAAGGATGTCGACTGCCCATTGGAAACAAATCTATAATCGCCCCGCGAACCGCAAACTCACCATGCTCAATCACCTGGGCAACATTCCGGTAACCGGATTTTTCCAGTTTCAATCGCCATTGTTCAATATCAAACTGATCGCCAATCTTCAGTTCCAGGTGGTTGCCATCGAGAAATGCTCGTGGTGCAATGCGTTGCATCAGAGTGGCAATCGGCACCAGTAAAATGCCGCGTTTAAAGTCGGGCAATTGATGTAATGTCTGCAGCCGTTCTGAAACAATATCCTGATGCGGCGAAAAGCTGTCATATGGCAACGTTTCCCAATCCGGGAAATGCAATATCGGCAGCTCGGTATCACCCAGATAAAAACGAATTTCCAATTCAAGCCGATGGGCACTGGCAACATCATCGGTGACCACTAATAAAGGACCATTATGTTGCTGAGCCGCTTTTGCTAACAGCAAACCTTGTGCACTGCCGTATAATTGTCCGGCACGGAGTTGATCTTTGGCTGATGCTGGTAAGACAGGCTGAAGCAAATTAGCTGGCAAGAGTGATACCCTGATAGTGAAATGAGAAAGCGCGTTATTTTCCCACAATTGCCCGATCACAGCACTCGTGATTTCGGAGGAATGTAATGTCCTTACAAATAATAAGTGTTAATGCTATAGTCAAAATTTTTGCAACGAAGCGGAGATGGAACATGGTGAAACGTACGGAAAATGTTGTGTTATTAAAAGTTATTGGCACTGCTGAGTTATTAGCTGCCTTGGCCATGTTTTATTTTTATCATGAAAATGTACCTGCAGTAATCGGTGGATTAATTTTGTTAGGCTTGTCTGCTAACAGTTTTTATCAGGCCCATAAATGTTATCAGCGCCAATATTCTCCAAGAAAAGACGATAATTCTTAGTTACGAAATTTAATGAGTCAGGCTGAAAATCCCACTATAGAATCCCCATTCGATCCGGTCAGTTTTGTAAAATCACTAACCAGTCGTCCTGGTGTCTACCGTATGCTGGATGCGGAAGGCACGGTCATTTATGTCGGTAAGGCGAAAAACCTCAAAAAACGTGTTGGCAGTTACTTTCGCAGCAGTGGTTTAACCAATAAAACCCAGGTGATGGTGGCGCAGATAGCTGCGATAGAAACCACTGTCACTCACACTGAAAACGAAGCCTTGATTCTGGAAAATAATCTGATCAAGGAGTTGATGCCACGATATAACGTGTTATTGCGGGATGATAAAAGTTACCCATACTTATTGATATCAGGTGATAAATTTCCTCGCTTAAGCGTTCATCGCGGTGCCAAGCGTAAAAAAGGCAAATACTTTGGACCTTATCCCAGTGCCGGGGCGGTTCGGGAAAGCCTAAATCTATTACAAAAACTGTTTCCGGTACGTCAGTGTGAGGACAGTTATTATCAAAATCGCAGCCGGCCCTGTCTGCAATATCAAATTAAACGTTGTACTGCACCGTGTGTTGGATTGATTTCTGAAAGCGATTATCAAAAAGATGTGCAGCACACCATCATGTTTCTGGAAGGCAAAAACCAGCAGGTGATGGATGAGTTGAGCCAACAGATGGATACGGCGTCACAGAATCTGCAGTTCGAACAGGCGGCATTTATCCGTGACAAAATTATCAGTTTACGCCGGGTGCAGGAACGCCAGTATGTCAGCTCAATGCAAGGTGATTCTGATGTTCTGGCGGCGATTGTAAGAGATGGTATAGCCGTAGTAGAAGTCAGTTTTGTACGAGGCGGACGTAATTTAGGTAGCAAATCCTATTTCCCTAAAGGGTCATCGGATTTGACCGAGTCAGAATTACTGGCGGCCTTTATACCGCAGTATTATCTGGGCAAAGATGTGCCTGCGGAAATCCTGCTGAGTCATGAAGTTGAAGAATCGCAGCTGTTGCAGGATGTATTACAGACCGAATCAGGACATAAAGTCAGCCTGCGTAAGCCACAACGTGGTCATGCGACACGCTGGTTACAGATGGCTATGACCAATGCTGATATCAGCCTGACCCAACGCATCAGCAGCCGCTCCAATTTATTACAGCGTTTTGAAATTTTGCAGGATGTATTAGAGCTGGATGAAATGCCCAAACGTATTGAGTGTTTCGATATCAGTCACACCAGTGGTGAGCGCACAGTGGCTTCCTGCGTGGTGTTCGGACTGGAAGGCGCGATTAAAAGCGATTACCGCAAATTCAATATCGAAGGCATTACCGGTGGCGATGATTATGCCGCCATGCATCAGGCACTGAGCCGCCGGTTTACCCGTTTGAATAACGGGGAGGGTAAACGACCGGATTTACTGCTGATAGATGGTGGTAAGGGACAGATTAAAGAAGCGCAGGAAGTGCTGGCTGAGCTGAATTTAAGTGATCTGCCCATTTTGGGGATCGCCAAAGGTCCTGCACGTAAACCCGGTGAAGAAACCTTATTTCTGGTCGGTCGTGCTGGCGAAGTTACCTTATCCGCTGATTCACCTGCATTACATTTACTTCAGCAAGTCCGGGATGAAGCGCATCGCTTTGCCATTACCGGTCATCGTCAACGCCGTGCCAAAGCGCGTAAAAGCTCAACATTGGAAGATATTGCCGGATTAGGACCAAAGCGTCGTCAAAAATTATTACAGCAATTTGGCGGGCTCCAGGAGGTAAAACGTGCCGGTGTTGAAGATCTGCAGAGGGTGGATGGAATCAGTGCTGCCCTGGCACAAAAAATTTACGATATGTTCCATCCGGACAATTAAAGACTTCATAGTGCTAACATAAGCGTTATCTAAAGCTTATAACGAAACGATTTATGCTGAATTTACCTAACTTACTCAGTCTGCTCAGGGTCCTCTTAATACCTGTTCTGGTGGTACTGTATTTCCTTCCCAGTCCATATGCTCCTTTATGGGCCACCATTGTCTTTGTACTGGCGGGTATCACGGATTGGCTTGATGGCTACTTGGCACGACGGATGAATCTCACCTCGCCCTTTGGAGCATTTATTGATCCTGTCGCGGATAAATTAATTGTGGTGGTGGCGTTACTGCTGATTCTCTTTAAATCACCGGTCTGGTTTATTCTGCTTCCGGTGATTGTCATCGTATTTCGTGAAATCACAATTTCCGCATTACGCGAATGGATGGCTGAAATCGGTGCCCGCCATGTAGTTCAGGTTTCTTCTGTCGGCAAGTGGAAAACCACCTTTCAAATGGTCGCTATCGGTTGTCTGATTTTCTATAAACCGCTGTTTGGATTACCGGTTTTTGAAATCGGTGTAGGCTTGTTATACATAGCCGCTTTACTTACTTTGACCTCAATGATCAGTTACTTGAAAGCAGCCTTGCCAGTGTTGGTAGATAAGGGTTGACAGAAAATATTAAGTGCCTATAATGCACGTCTTCCTAAGCGGGAATAGCTCAGTGGTAGAGCACAACCTTGCCAAGGTTGGGGTCGCGAGTTCGAATCTCGTTTCCCGCTCCAAGAATAAAAAAAGCCGCGGTCAGTCCAAGTCACTACTGCGGCTTTTTAGTTTTGGATAGCTTTAAGAAGTAGACATACCATGGCTGGGTGGCAGAGTGGTCATGCAGCGGACTGCAACTCCGTTAACGCCGGTTCGATTCCGACCCCAGCCTCCATTTAAAAATCAGAAATATCAAAATAGTTAAGGCGCCTAAGGCGCTTTTTTTATGTCTGCTATTTGAGGTTTAACGATGATGAATACACCTCAACTATTTGCTGATAGCTTAGCCTGGACGTTGCTTATCCGTTGAGCTTAGTGAAAGATTTGATTGTACTGATTAACAGCAGACTGTTGGGTTATTTGAAAAGCTAGCTTATGAGAAGTGTTCAGATATTTCTGGGACAACAAGAGACGTTAAAATAATCAGTAGTATTCATAATCTTTTGTGTCTCAATTGTTTCTGGATACTTATTGAAACGGTTTAACGACCAGAAACTTGAAGATGGAAATTAACCACTTTATCCTTGTAGGTAAAGCTGTTTGGTGAAATTCGTTTGCCCTCAGCAGCAACAGAAATCAAGACCAGTTGGTAATTAGTGCCTATTTCACTGATTGATGTTGTTAACTGAAAACCTCATTTTAAGCTGGCTGGACTTCAATATTCACTAAGTGATTTTAACCGGCTTAGTCTGCTTTATCTAAAACCTGTTCCTGCGAGAAAATAGTGTTTCCTGATCTTCGAACGATTGTCCTTATTTTGGTTGTCACCACCTGTATCGCGGCAATCGCCTTATTCCTGTTTTATCGTCTGATAAAAGAGATAAATGGATTGCAGTATGCAGCGCTTGGAGGTGGTAGTCAGGCGTTGGGCTCCGTTTTCTTACTACTCAGAGACAGCATCGATCCGATGTTGTCGATCATGGTGAGTAATACCTGTTTTTTTCTGTCATTTCTTTTTTATTATCAGGCTGTCAGATTGCTGACAGATTTAAAAACGAGTTGGGTTATTCCATCAACACTAATTGTTATTCTGTCCCCGCTTTTTATGTTGTTCCCGGGCAATGAAAACCTTGGCGAACGTATCATCATCTCGTCGTTGGGACTTGGCATATTAGGCATGATGTGTGGTTGGGTGTTAGGCAAAAATGCCATTGATTTGCCGGGCAGAAAAGGCTTGTCATTGATGTTTTTTTTATTCAGTGCAATAAGTCTTTGGCGTATTCCGAATATGTTGATTACCCCAATTGGGGAAGTGGGATTTTTAGACTTCAATGCAGGTTATATGATTTTTCTGTGGGGGATCATAAACAGTATCGTCACAACCATCGGTCTTATCATATTAGCGTCAGAAAAGTTACAGCAGCAATTAAGAGCAAAGGTAGAGCAGGTCAGTTATGCCCGTGATATTGCCAATCGTTCGCTTCAGGAGCAGCAGCATTTCATGACGATGCTGTCGCACGAGTTTAAAGCACCGATTGGTGCAATCAAAGCCAATGCCGATGCTGCATTGCTGCTAGCAACATCACATACCAGCATTGTTGAAGAGAGCTTGTCACGAATCAAAAATGTCTCCGAGCGGCTTAATTTACTAGTGGAGCGATGCCTTGATGATGAATGGATGGCGCATTCAATCGAAAACAATCAGGTCAGTTTAGAACCTGTTTCACTGACGCAAATTCTCAGAAATGTATCTGACGAATTTAATGTGCCATTTCAGTCCACAGTTAATAATGATGCGATGGTCAAAGGCGAGCCCATTTTTCTCCCGGTTTTATTTGCCAATCTGATTGCCAACGGTTTACGTCATACGGCTCATATTGAGTCAGTGCAAGTGAATTTGCTGCAGCAGGACAATGATTATCTGGTTCGGGTGATGGATGATGGTGACGGTATTGATGAACAACAGCGACATTATATTTTTGATAAATATTACCGTGCTGATAACGGTCACTCGGCAGGGGGCTCAGGATTAGGATTGTTTTTTGTCAAAAAGATTACTGAAATGCATGATGGCGAAGTCACAGTGAACTGTGATGATGGGGTGACCACGTTTACTGTGCGGTTAGCAAAATCAGAGGTGAACAATGGCTAAGCCCAGAGTTGTAATAGTGGATGATGATGCAGATTTTCGGGCACCAATCAAGGCCGTGTTGATCAATGAAGGCATTATGGTTGAAGAAGCAGAATCTGCATCTCAGCTGAGTCAAGTATTAGAGTCATTTCAACCCGATATGGTATTGCTGGATGTTAATTTGCCGGATGACAGTGGTTTCAATGTTGCCCGCCATTTAAAACAAAACACTTACGTGGATGTGGTCATGCTGTCTTCAATGGGGGAAGTAGAACACCGGGTCAGTGGTCTTAACTCAGGTGCGGATTATTACTTACCTAAACCAGTCGATATGCGCGAATTATTAGCCGTTATTCATAACCGTTTTACGACACAAATGGCGAATCCTGTTAGAAAGTCTGGACGCTGGACACTGGATGCAGCGGGGTGGCTATTAATCACACCTGATGATCAGCAACATCCTTTAAACAGTAGCGAGTTTGCACTGTTAAATGAACTTGCCAAGCAGTCTCAGCTGAGCAAGCCTTCAACTCGGGAAGCTTTATACACGGCCATAGGTAAGCCTAATTATTCTCCGGAAAGTCGAAGTCTCGACTTGCATATGTCTCGTCTGCGTCAGCGCCTGAGTACTGACCAATTTCCTTTCCCGATAAAAACGGTGCGTAATGTTGGCTATGAGCTGACCGAAACCATAACCATTCTGTAGTCCTCATCCCCCGGATTTACTGATACAAATTGATACAAAAATAAGCTTAGAAAAT
>DELT01000099.1:10659-77224 GCA_002354555.1 Methylophaga sp. UBA2689 | reverse complement strand
CCCGCCTGTTCAGTATGGTTTATCAATGCAAACAGAACCCCTGCAGTGAAATAAACACTGCAGGATTTCATGTTTATTGATGAAACAGACGTTACAGGAACTCTCATGAACCGGGTATATCGTATTGTATGGAACGCCAGCCGTCAGGCCTGGATGGTCGCTGCTGAACTGACACGGGGCAAAACCAAAAGTCAGGTTGGTCGTAAAAAAACATTGCTTAAAATGATTAGCGGCAGTTTAGTCGTCTCGACCAGTTTGTTATTTACTGGTAATGCTTTGGCTGCTCCAAATGAATACATTTGGGATGTTCAAGATGGTTCCTGGACCACGGGATCCAACTGGCGTGATGGTATCGCTCCAGATAATTTAGTCAGCAATAGCGAAGTTATTATTGATAATAATGGCGAAGCAACGATCAGTAATGACATTATTGATCTGCAAATGGGCGAGAATAATCTGATTGTTGGGAAAGGTGGGTTACGAGAGGGGTCACTCGTTATTCAAAATTCAGGACAACTTAGAATCGATAACCTTTCTATAGGAGAACTCTCCTCATCACAAGGCTCGGTGCTTGTTACCAACAACGCTTCGCTTGAAATCCTCTCCAATCACTATAGTGTTGATAGTGGAACGCTGACTGTTGGTAATCAGGGAGACGCGATACTTACCTTAAATAAAGGTGGTCTCGTCGCTGCGGAATTCATAGAAATTGCTAAAGAAGTTAATTCCACAGCCACAATCAATATCGGTGCGGCTCAAGGTGAGATAGCTGTCGCGGCAGGGAGGTTGTATGGCAATAAGATATCTTTTGGGCAGGGTAATGGAACCTTAGTTTTTAATCATACGGATGAAGATTTTAGTTTTAATTCACTGGTCTCTGGCACGGGTAATATTGAATTCTATAGCGGTACAACCAGATTTAAATACAGCAATCACCAGTTTTTTAATGGGGATATTCAGCATAAGGGAGGCGTGCTGGCTATCGATTCTAATAATAGCCTGAAATTAGGCGATGCAGATTATAATAATTTAGCCAATTACACCCAGTCCGCCGATGCTACGTTACGGCTTGGGGTAGCAAGCATGGATAATTATGCCAAGTTGAATGTAACCGGTATAGCGACTTTTGCCAAGGATACAGGGTTGGATATCAATGTTGTTGATGCACCCACTTTGACCAATGGCGGCACGTTATCTAGCGTAATCAGCGCGGGCACCCTTAATGCCTCAACTTTTACCATGACGGATAACTCCGCCTTATATGATTTCACATATGCTATTGACGACAATGTGGTGAACCTGAAGGTTATTAGCTCAGATTCAGAGGGCAATGGCGTTCTTGACAGCGTTAACCGCCAAGGGTTTACATCGGGAAGAGGCGCCGCTAAGGTGCTGGATAGTTTTGTGAACAGTGGCATTACCGGTAATGATATTGAAAAAGTCACTACCGCCCTAGGAAAGCTGTCATCAAAACAAGTTAGTGACGCTGTCGCTGAAACCCTACCATTATTAGTAGCAGGTACCACTGGACTGGCTTCGAACACCATGCGCGGCACCAACCGGGTGATCCAAAGCCGACAGGCCAGTAACCGTGGCTTATCCTCTGGTGATGAGTTCCTGGTGGATAAAGCGGTGTGGTTAAAACCGGTGGGTAGCTGGAGTCGTCAACAAGAGCGTAATGGCGTGAGTGGTTACGATGCCGACAGTTACGGGTTTGTTGGGGGTATTGATGGTGAAATAACCCCTTCCAGTCGGTTAGGGTTTGCCCTGTCATATATGAATACCGATGTTGATGGCAATGGTTCGGCCTCAGGCAACAGCGCCGACATTGATGCCTATCAGCTTATCGCCTACGGCAGCCATGATTTGACGCAATTTGAAAATGTCGAAGTCAGCTGGCAAGCCGATGTGGGCCTTAATAAAAATGATAGCAAACGTTACATTGGTTTTATGAACCGTAAAGCCACCGCTGATTATGATAGTTACGCAGCTCATGTTGGTGCGGGCATAGGCAAGCGTTTTCAATTAACTGAGCAAAGTTTGATTATGCCGAGCCTGCGTGCTGACTATGCTTACATTAAAGATGAAAGCTATACCGAAAAAGGTGCCGGGGCGTTAAACCTGGATGTGGATAGTGTCAATGCCGAAGAACTGATTCTAATGGCTCAGGTGGAAGCTAACCATCAGTGGAATGAGAAAACTTCTTTATCGACCACGCTTGGCGTTGGTTATGATGTGATTAACGACGATACCAGTTTGACCGCTTCTTACACCGGTGGTGGGGCTGCGTTTACCACCGAGGGGATGGATCCATCACCCTGGTTAGCGCGGGCAGGTGTTGGAGCAACCATGTCATTGAATGATATGACCGAGCTGACAGCCAGCTATGATTTGGAGGGACGTGAAGACTTTCTGAATCAAACTGCATCAGTAAATATGCGCTGGCGTTTTTAACACGGGCGCTTTGGTTCAAGTTCAGAAAAGCCTCAGTGGTTATCCATTGGGGCTTTTTTGTGGCGCAATGGCATGTTAAATATGACGTTCAGAGCATTAAGGATGGGCCAGGTGAAATTGTTTGGTAAATCGTTTCCTAACTATAGTATTTTTTTCCTGCTGATCACAGGCTGCACTCATCTGCCATCTACTCAGGAACGCCTTGAGAATGCTACAAAGCTTGCTGAAGACGCAGGCTGGACTTCTGAAACCATACCCACTTCCTATTTCGATCTTCAGGCTTTTTTGCCTGCACAGCGTTTGAAACATAAGCGTTTAACAATATTAATTGAAGGCGATGGCTTAGCCTGGATTTCACCATCAAAATCTTCCTCTGACCCTACACCGCTCAACCCTGTTTCACTGAAGTTGGCCTTAGCATATAAACCTGATCATGCTGTGGCTTACCTTGGCCGACCCTGCCAATTCACATCACAGAATGAAGCGCAGTGCACACAAAAATACTGGACCTCACACCGATTTTCAGAAGAAGTCATTATCGCCACTGATGAGGCGATTACAGCGCTTAAAACAATGACGGGAGCTTCTGAAGTTCAGCTAATGGGCTATTCTGGTGGTGGAGCTGTTGCGGCGTTAGTGGCAAGTCGGCGTGTGGATGTGGCACGTCTCGTCACGTTTGCAGGCAATCTGGATACAACAGCCTGGACAGAACTGCATCAAATTTCACCATTATCAGGATCGCTCAACCCCGCAGACGCGGTAACAGAGCTTCAAGCTATACCGCAGGTTCATTATGTAGGTGGACATGACCGCGTAATCCCTGCCGAAATTGTTGAAAGTTTTCATCGTTTATTACACCCGAAAACGAATAGTCAGATCATTATTATCCCCGAGGCCGATCATCGCTGCTGCTGGCAACAGGTCATCAGAGAAATGAAATAAGCTTTTAAATCAATGATGATAATCAGCACTATCAATGTAAGTCTATATTTACCCGTCCAGCAAAAGTCCCTAATAGCGTCTAAACCTCAAAAGCTCTCCCGGTTGAAATCATTTGTTCTTGGCGGGTAAACGTTGGTATCTATTAAATTTTGCAGATTTCGCTTCTATGCGATCAGTAAGTAAACGTTTTTATAGCATTTCTTAAGATAAGGTGATGTTCTTAAACTAAACTGGTTCGTTACTAGTCATACAGGCATACTGCCGTTTTGTTTTTTATTATTTTGTTGGAGACAACAGTGTTCAGAAAAAAAATCATTTATGTGCCTCTCCTGATATTAGCCATTGCATTGGGTGGCGCCCATGCGGTTGCTAATAATGAGGCAAATCAGGCAGCTCAGGCGTTAGTAGATGAGCTGGTCGCTAAAATTAACCAGAATGGCGTTGAAGTTGAAGTCGGGGAGGTTGTTGCCAACCCTTATACCAAAGACATTACGGTAAATGATGTGTTAATCACAGATGATGCTGATCGTAAACATCAAATAGGCTTACTGACGATAAGTGATATTGAGTTGAATCAGGCGCAGGATTTTATTTATGCGATGGATATTTCAACAGAGGATGCTTTGTTTACTGTAACCGGTGGTGATGGCACGGAACAACAGGAACAGTCTTTGGTTGAAGCATTGCGAAACCTGGGTATTCAAGAAGACAAAATTGGTCACAATCAACATCTGGCTTACCGCTATCATCCTGTTGAACGCCAACTGACGCTGAGTTTGCAGAATCAGTTTTATAATCCCGAGTTAACCGAAAAAGATGCGGCCCAGCTGTTTTCGATGAATTTACATACCAACTTTAGTCAGATCCCTGATCTGGAAAGTCAAATGAGACGGTTAAGAAATAATGAGGATATGTCGGCTGTCACAGCAGAATGGATGCAGACAGGGTTGATAACAGCTGTTATGGAGTTTGAAGATGCAGGTGCGTGGCAGCCTTTAGTAGAG
Organism: Methylophaga sp. UBA2689; assembly: GCA_002354555.1. Taxonomy (GTDB): domain Bacteria; phylum Pseudomonadota; class Gammaproteobacteria; order Nitrosococcales; family Methylophagaceae; genus Methylophaga. Next base: position 72,824 of record DELT01000099.1, on the reverse strand, counting down.
CAAGGTGCTGAAAGTGCAGGTATGACTACAGAAGAATATAAAGCCGGCTTGAAACTGCAGATTCAGCAACAGTTTTCAGCTTTACAGGCGCTTTCACCTGAATTAAGAACCCAGTTGATAGAAGCCAGCAGCCAGTTTATTGATAGTGATACACCACAAGTCGAGCTGGATATAAACTCGAAAAGTCCAGAAGGTGCTGGAATATTTCTGGTTTTTATGGCGACGATGATGTCACCAAACGCACTGGAAAATTATTTTGATATTCAGGTAGCAGCCGAATAGGTCAGGCTTATATACACGTTTAGCTGAAAGATGCCCAATAACCTGTTTTTCTGGTGTTTCACGGATAACTGCAGGAACTGTTCCTCAATCTTTCCTGGCCTATTGTTATCAGCAAAACAGGCTCTTTATAATGAGAATGGTTGTTATTAAAGCCCAACATCAGCTTCATTCACTGGAAATTAGCTGTTAGCTATTCATGAAGCGTATGGACTATCCATTTGTAATTTTTTGCCTTTAAATTTATCCAGGCAATAGAACGGATGAGCATTAATGATTAATCAGGTTTAACGCGTATTAAACCAACTTAATTTTTCAGCTGATAAAGTTGATGCGTAGTTGAGAAGGCAATGTTGCCGGAATTATTGGGAGATCAAGATGAAAAAAAATCGTTTGTTAGTTGCTGTGGGATTGTTGGCTTTATTTCCATTCACAGCATTTGCCGATGAATGTGATTTGGTCATCGAAGCTACTGACCAGATGAGTTTCAGTAAAAAGAAAATGTCAGTTCCTGCCAGTTGTGAAACAGTCAAAGTCACGCTGAAACATACTGGTTCAATGGCTAAGGATATGATGGGCCATAACTGGGTTTTGACCAAGACAGACGATATGCAGGCAATCGTGAGAGAAGGCGCTGCTGCGGGACTGGATAATAATTATCTGCCGGAAGGTGATGATCGTATTATTGCAGCGACGGAAGTAATTGGTGGTGGCAACTCGGCGCAAGTTGAATTTTCTACTGAAGGACTTGCTGATGAAAAACTGACTTTCTTCTGCTCATTCCCTGGGCATAGCGGAATGATGAACGGTCGTTTCAATATCAAATAAGTTCACCTGAAATCCTCCCTCCAGCTTGGGTCTGTTATTCGTTAAGAGTCACCACTGCTGGAGGGAGGATTTTTATTTATATCATTCGTACAGTGACGGGTCGACATCTGGCAAAGCTTCGAATTGAGGCCTGGCAAAATAATAACCCTGAAATAAAGCTACGCCTTGATCGCGTATAAATTGAAACTCTTCTATCGTTTCGACACCCTCAGCAATGACTCTTATCTCCAAATCATTACAGGTCATAATGATTGAGCGGACAATTGATTGTCTGACTTTATCTTTATTAATACCTCGAATCAGTGCCATATCGAGTTTGATAATGTCTGGCTGCCAGTCGGCGAGCAAATTTAAGCCGGCATAACCGGAGCCAAAATCATCAATTGCTGTAGTGAAATTATGCCGTTTATATTCATCAAAAATATTTTTCAGATGATTATTATCAGTGACCTTTTCCACTTCGGTGACTTCAAACATTAAATTTTTGGTGGGAAAGTCCATTACATCAGCCGCTTCCAAGGTAGCTCTAATACAGGTTTCCGGACGATAAACGGCATTAGGAAAGAAATTAATGCTAAGCATGCCTTGTAAATCAAGTTGTTTGGCCAGTTGGATGGCTTTCACCCTAATTGTCTGATCAAAGGAATAACGATTGGTATCATTCAATTTGTCCAGAATGGTATAAGCCGGCTCATTATTTATGCCACGAACCAGTGCCTCGTAACCAAAAATCTTTTTTTCCTGAATGTTAACAATTGGCTGAAAAGCCATTGAAAAGCTGAAATCCAATCCACCACCTTCTAAACATTTATTACAACCTAAAGGTTTGAAATCGGGTAGTTGCTTTGTCATTTGATACTCTTTCTTTGTTTTGTTTATCGTTGGATAGTCATCTATCATCAGATAAAAATCGTCTGATCAGTTTTCTTTATCGGGTTGTTCAAATAATGTTTTAGCTGATAGGCAAATTTGTCAGCATTATCATTCGATAACTTTTCTGGTAGCTCTTGCCTCAGCCGGCGCATATCACCCTGACTGATATCAATGTATCCCATTGCCCAATTATTAAATATGTATTTATTGCTGAGGCATATATTAATTAGTTTACAGTCATGATGCCGTTCATCATCAAGGATTTTTTTATAGAGAGCGATAACAGCTGTTTCAGGACCTTCGAGCACCTGAATAAAATCGAAATGGTTATAACATAAGATGCCGTGAATCTGGATGCGCTGATTATTTTCACGACTCTGATGTAACAATCTCGTTAAATCCACATCGGATAAGCGATTATGGGTTTTACTGGTATACAAAATTCTCAATAAGCTTTTCGACAAAATACCGCATCCTGTTATCCAATACGAACAAGCTGGTATATCTCCTCGTCTTGTTTCAGATTAGTCTATGTCAGAGACTGTACGACGACAAGCTTAAACATGCATCTAACAGACCTGTATCACTTTTCTTAATAAGCGTTCTGTTTCTGCTGAATTCAACACCTGATGAATTCTGTCAGATTAATCAATCTGGACAGTTAATCTTGGGGCAATTGTTATGGGTCAGCGGTTCCAGCAGTAACATCTCCTGAAACGTGGACTGGATGTTTTTGTCATCAGGTGTCAAGCGTGTCGCACAAGATGCAGAAGCTAACGCAGTTTGATGGCAACCAATGTCTTTCAGGCTATAGGTCCGGTTATTCCAAAGAGCAGCGTCGTATGGGAATTGTTCGGTTAATTGAGCATAGACAGTATCAGACTTATCAAAACGCTCCTGCTGATAATACAAATTGGCAAGCGCGATTCCAGGCTGCTGAAGTTCAGTCCAATGCTCCCTCGCGGCTATATAGGCTTGTTCTGCTGTTTTATGCTGTCCGGTCTTTTCTGCATCGTAGGCAGTTTGTAACCAGGTCGGCATGTTCGCTGTAGCAGGGATTTGTTCAGGCCTGACAATGACCAGCGCCCAATGACCGGTGCGGGCCCATGTACGTTCAAAAGTTTTTAATGTTGTTTGCCATCGTTTGGTTTCACCAGAACGTAGAATGAGTTCCTGTGAGTTGATATCAAAACCTATCACCACGGCGTAATGCCAGAAGGGTTTCCAGTTATAGCCAAGGTTCTGCATCACTAAAATGGGATTGCCATTCGCTACTTCAGTCAATAAATCGTCCATCTTTGGAGCCAATGGGTAGGGCATCAAGCCTTGTTTTCGAGTAGCCGCAACCATTTCTATTTGCAGGCTGCCTTTTTTCTGTGGAATATAGACCTGTTCAGTTAATTGATCAGGTTTGATATCGACGCCACGATATTGCATCACGGTTGCTAAAGCAGCGGGGCCACACTGATATTGGTTCTGAGGATAAAAAGGCACATCCTTGAGCTCGGCCTGCTCTGGCTCGAATGACTGTTGATTCAGGAGATTTGTCTGAGGTGTATGACTGCAAGCGGTCACCAATAAGACAATGACTATTAAAACACCCAGCCGAAGCTGGGTGTAGGTAGAACGTTTTTCTGTTTGCATAAACTTAAATCAGATTAACGAACCGGTCTGACAAATGGGAAAATGTCGGTTGCACCGATAGCGTCGGTAATCACAAACACAACAAAGATAAGCACTATTGCACCGAGTATCCCGCCCGCTGGCATGTCATTTATTTGCTCATTTAACTGAGCAATTTCAAAATCAGTCATGCTGTTGACACGTTCCTGAACGGTGTCAGGAGAGACTCCCATTGATAATAGTTGTTGCTGAACATCGTCACGTTCCAGCATTGACGACAATTGCTCGCGATCATATGCAGATTGTTGTGATTGAATAATATCAGGCGTGCTGATCATTGCTGCCTGCACCGGTAAGGTGATGCTTCCGAAAAAGCCAAGCAAAGCAATCCACGCAAATACTTTTTGTTTCATACATCCCTCCGTTGATTTTATAAAAGCCAAGAACTGACCAAAGCTCAGCTTACCATGAGTCTGTTGATAAGAACTATATATATGCACCTCTATTAACTTCAAGTATCCAAATAAGGTTATTGGGTAATGTGATGAATTACCTTCGTTTTTGGCTATTTGTTAAGTAGAGTTTCTTTATCTTTTGCTTGATGGCAAACTTAAACAAATAATATCAGAGTCAATTTTTTGCTGGTCATTGGCTGAAACGTATATTTATTCCCTGAATAATGAATTCGTTTATTTCACTTATGCGATATTAATGGAGCTGGTTATTCGCACTAATCAAAGCTTATTGCTTAAACCTTTTACCTTGGTAACGTCTTTTGTGGCGTTTTTGTTTGGTTTGGTTTTAACCTTTTTCGTTGCAGGGAAAATGGCTGAGACGGAGTCTGTTAAGTTGGAGGCGGCTTATAACGTCACCTTTAATCAAGCCGTCGATGCCGTCGTTGGAAAAATAAATGCCTACGAGGAAATGTTACGGGCAACCCAGGGCTTGTTTTATGTATCTCCAGATTTATCTCGTGAGGATTTTGCCAATTTTTATCAGAGCTTGAAACTGGAAGAAAATTATCCGGGTATTCAGGGACTGGGTTATGTGGTTGCGCTCTCTCCAGAACAAAAGCAGACGCATATTAATGCTGTAAGACAATCCGGGATGATGAGCTATGATATTTATCCGCAAGGAGTGCGGGATAAATATACCTCAAACCTTTACATCGAACCTGTGACCAAAAAAAATATGCGGGCTTTAGGTTTTGATATGTATGCCGACAACACTCGTAGAGAAGCCATGGAGCAAGCTGTCAATACCGGCAAGGCAAGCATTACCGAAAAGGTATTTTTAAAACAGGATGGTTCAGACTCGACCATCAATGGTTTATTGATGTATCTGCCGGTGTACATCGACGCAAGTGAATCAGATGTGGCAATTGATCAGCGAACTATTCATTCTGGCTGGGTCTATGCGGTATTTCGTATTGATGATGTATTGCAGGATGTGTTGGTTACACATAAGAATGTCGGCTTGCTGAATATATATGATGATGGGGCCGATAAAACCGAAAGTCTGTTATTTTCTTTGCCCGGAATTGCTTCCGAAGATTCATTCAGTTTACAAAAAAGTTACGAGGTTGGTGGCCGGACATGGTCATTTGTTGGCCAACCAGATCGGGAGTTTGCTCATTCGATTGTGCGTAACAATACATGGATAACCTGGATAATCGGTATCGTTATTTCTCTGTTGTTTGCACTGGTGATTGCGGCCATTGCAAAAAGCCGGGTAAACGCCATTCGCATTGCTTCTCAAATGACCAAATCCTATCGGCAGAATGCACGGAGACTGGCGCTGGCAACAGAGGCGGCTGAAATTGCAATCTGGGAATGGGATGTGGAAACAAATATCATTATGTTCGACAGCATGGCGAGCACGGTATTTGGTTTTACAAACTCAACTGAGCATATGGATTACACGGAATTTGAAAAATTGATCCATGATGCGGACCTGTTGCCTTTCCGAGTGGCTGTAGAACAGTCAATTAAACAGCATAAATCCTTTGAAATTCGTTCTAGAATACTTCATGGTTCCGAAATTCGAATGATACATACTTCAGCCGAACTATATTTCAACGATGCTGGGCAGCTGCTTTCTCTGGTCGGTGTCAGCTATGACATCACCGAAGACTGGCAACATCAGAAAATGATTCTGGAAACCGAACAACGTTGGAAACATGCTTTGGAGGGCAGTGGAGCCGGGGTCTGGGACTGGGATGTTACCAATAATGTTGTGGTGTTCTCTGACAAATTACTGGCCATGCTCGGCTATGCCCCGGGTGAAATCATCGGTCAGATGGAGCACTGGCTGAAGTTAATACATCCTCAGGATATCGAGAGGGTAACCGCTGATATCAACCGGATGTTAAGTGGAGAAAAACCGGAATATCGAAATGAACACCGCATCCTCAGTAAGGATGGCAGTTGGAAATGGATGCTTGGTAGTGCCACGGTTGGTGAACGTGATACGCAGGGAAATCCGATTCGCGTTATTGGTACCAAAATCGATATTTCGTGGCGCAAACAGGCTGAGCTGGCACTGCAACAAAGTGAAGAGCGTTTCCGCAATGCGTTTGATACCGCCGCAATAGGTATGGCAATTGTTGGTCTTGATGGTCGTTGGGTCGAAGTGAATGGGGCACTCTGTCGGATGCTGGGATACAGCGAAGAAGAGTTGATGGATAAAACCTTTGTCGATGTGACACATCCAGACGATCTGGATTTGGATCTTGAGTATGTGCGGAAATTACTCAATGGGGATCTCGAACACTATCAGATGGAAAAGCGCTATTTTCATAAAACGGGTGATATTATTTTTGTGTTGCTGAGTGTTTCGTTAGTTCGCAACGAAAAGGGCGAGGTCATCCATTTTATTTCACAAATTGAAGATGTAACCGCCCGCAAATCTGAATCGGATCGTATTCGGCAGATGGCATATCACGATACCTTAACGGGGCTGCCAAATCGCCGATTGTTTGATGAACATATAAGCCATACGCTGGCTCATGCCAAACGGGTGGGCTATCCAATAGCGTTAATGTTTGTCGATATTGATCATTTCAAACAAATTAACGATACCCATGGTCATGATGTGGGTGATGAGATTCTTAAATCCGTCGCTGACAGAATGACACACTGCTTACGTCAGACAGACACCTTAAGCCGCGTCGGTGGTGATGAATTTGTTATTTTACTCACGGAGCTCAAAAAGCCAGATGATGCAAAACTAGTGGCAGAACATATTCTTGAAACGGTATCTCAGCCCTTGCATGTTAATACTCATGACTTTCATATTACCCTGAGTATCGGGGTAGCAATCTTCCCGGGGGATGCTGAAAACGAAACGGTCAGCGAGCTTACCAAAAAGGCTGACTTGGCCTTATACGAGGTGAAATCAGCTGGACGTAATGGGGTGCACATATTCGGTTCAAATCACCTTATCGCTCAACTCTGACAGCCAGAATAATCAGCTTAATCCGTTTCCTGTTCTACCGTCAGCTTGGTTAATTTGCGGCGTAACAGGTTGGCAAACATATTCAGTTTGGGTCTTTCGTCACTGGTGAAAGCTACTGGCCGAATATGTTGCATCGCATGGATACCGATTCTGGCCTGATAGAGACCCACCCCAAATCCTTGTGCGACACTGCCCAGAATCTTGCCACCTAAACCGATGCCGACCTGCTCAGAGAAAAAACTGATGCCCGCCTGACTGGCATAACTGCCAAGTGCGATTTTGCAGACCCTCAGATTTAATCGCCATTGGGCCAAGCGATTTAATCTGACGCCATAAATCATATTGATCTGGTTAATCATTTTCAGTGTTTTCCAGACCACTAACAAAGAATCCACAACGGCCAGCTGGCTGACCGCAATCATTGCTGCACTGCTGATACTGGTGCGTTCAATAATATGGATTGCCTGGCGATCCAGCTGCCGGTAGAAGTCTTCACTGATACGATAGACAACCTCACTGTCATTAAGATAGTCAGGCAGCTTGTCAACGCAGGGTTTTAATAAATCAGCCTGTGGCTGACCATCATAGAAAGTTTCTAGCGAATTCAGCCATTTTTTTGCATTGCCGAGATGTTGTTCATGAACCAGTTTATCAGCCTGTTCGCGGATCTTCTCGGCTCGTTTAAGCTGTTTCTGGTTGCGGCGATACACCAGCAATTGCTGTAATACCAGGCCTGCTAAAAAAACAGCGAAGGCACTGAAGGCTAACCCCATGGCTTTACTTTGTTGCCAGAGCATTTGAGCAAAATCAACTACATCCCAGGCCAACATACCGATTAACAGAATGAACAATGTGACGATCAACCACTTCAAACCGCGATTACGACGCGGTGGTATCAGCAGTGTGTCTTCAAAATCGAGCAATGGATCGGTTTCCACCGAATCAGGCAGGTTTACCTCGTTGTTTTCAGAGTGAACTTTGAAAAAGTTTTCCGTTTCCTCGGGGGATATATCCGCTTTTTGCTTAGCTTCCTGTTGTGGTTTAGGTTTAAAAAAATCTTCTGTGGAAGCCATCAGAATTTATCTCCAATCAGATCCCGTAAAACCTTATCCATCCGAATATGAGCCAGACGGCCGCCCATTATCAAGTCAGGATTAAGCGGAGCCCGAAGTACAGGCGGATTCCAGCGGGATAACTGATGCCACTGATCGGCATCAGGCAGTTTATCGGGAATAGCAGGGTGGCGTAATTCGCCATATTGTCCATCCAGCAATCTGGCGGTCAGATGATCATTATGATCATGTGTCGTTCGCACGGCGGCAGCCACTTCCGTTTCGATTTCAATACGATTTCTAACCGATTGTGGGCAGATATGACTGATTATATCGTCGCATAGACGACGCAAAGATTCGTGTTGATTCATTAAAATTCGATCCGGCTTGGATGCCAGAAACAGAATTTTTTCGACCTGAGGGCTGAATAAACGGTTCAGAAACGCATTATGCCCCACGCGGTAGCAATCAATAATCCGGCTGAACGCAATGACCATATCATCAAATTTTTCCTTACCGCCACTCAATGCTTTCAGGACATCGATCAATACCACCTGACGATCAATGCCCCGGAAAAATGTTTTATAAAATGGCTGAACAAAGTTTTTCAGATAGGTTTTATAGCGCTGCTGCATGACTTTGTATAAGGAGTCTTCATCGGCATTGTCCAATGCTTGCGGACTGAGCGTTTGCAGGTTGAACAATGGAATAAACACTGGAAAGTCTGTGCTGTCAGGCAATAATGCCCGGCCAGGCTGAATAAATGTCAAACCGGCGGTTTTACAGGTCACCAGAAAACTTCGATAACGGACAAATAACGCTTCAATATGTTGTTCATCGATTGGAGCGAGCGGATCCAAATCATTAAACTCTTTTTGCATCTCTGCAGCGAGTTGATGACGGATACCTTTGGAACAGAGTGCTGCAGTATCCATACTCCATTGCCGATAATCCTGCTGCAACATGGCAATATCAAGCAACCACTCACCTGGATAATCACGTAATTCCAGCGTGAATCGACGGGTTTCCCCTGTGAAGGTCGGCAACATGGATTTCTTTTTGAATTCAATGATTAACCGGCAACCGCTGATATGAGTAGTTGATGGTGGCCATGCAGGTGGATCATCTGCCAGGGCCTGAATTCCCTGTTGATAATCGAATAGTGGTAAATCATCCAGTGGCTGTAATTCGACATTTAACAGGCGCTCATCTCTGGCTGGCAGGAAGCCTCCCAGATGCGCATGATTGGAATATTTGAGCTGGTGAATAAGACTGGTAATAAAAGTTGACTTGCCACTACCGCTAAACCCGGTAATGCCAATACTTAAATGTTTATCGAGACTGCGTGCCACCCATTTGCTAGCTTGTTGATCAATTCCATCAAGTGTTTTGTTGAGACGCAGCCCCAGTTTTTCTATCTTTGAATTCATAGGTATCAGCTTACATCAGACGCTTGCTGTCTGTCTGAATTAAGAAGCAGTCGAACGTTTGTCATGATACATGCTGTTATCAGCATGCAGAATCAATTCATCAGCATCCTTACCATCATGGGGATAACAAGCAATACCAATGCTGGCACTGATACTCAGCATTACTCCATCATTTAATTCATAAACAACAGCTAACTGCTCCCGTAGCTTTTCGGATACTTGCAGGGCTTCATCAAGATTACTGTGGTTAACAATAATGGCGAATTCATCCCCCGCTAATCTGGCCGCTGTGTCTGACTGACGAATAGATTCACGAATACGTTGTGCCACCAGAATCAGCAATAAATCGCCATTGAGATGCCCATAGGTATCGTTTACCTGTTTGAAATCATTGAGGTCGATATAAAGCAGACAAAAAGGCTGCTTATATCGGGCTGACTCGGTAATGGCCTGATTCAGTCGATCATAAAACAGCACCCGATTGGGTAACTGAGTCAGACTGTCATGCGTGGCCTGCCATTGCAGGGCATTTTCGGACTTTTTACGCTCGGTAATATCAATGACAACTACCAGCATTCTGTCCTCGTTAATTGGCGAGGAGCGGGCCATGAAAAAATGCTGTTTGTCTGAAATAGTCAGTTCGTATTCGTAATAATCACTTTCTCCACTATTCAGCGTTTTTTGTAACGCCAGTAACGTCCGCTGTGCCAGAAAGTCAGGGAATGTTTCACTTATATGTTTATTTATAAAGTCCTGTTCAGACATCATTAAAGGCACACTATCGCCGTGTTCAAAATCAATGATTTTGCCATTTTTATCTATGGTAAACAGAAGATCTGGAATGGCTTTTATAATCGCCTGATTACGCTGATAGCTTTGTTGCAGTGCAGCTTTGCTCTCAATCAGCTGTTTGTTTATATCCAAACGCCGGCCAATTAACCAGGCGGTGGCCAGAATCAGCAACATCAGTGATAGGGCGGTCAAAGAACTGTTACGTATATGCGAAAACCGGTAGTTGGAAATTAACTCATCGACTACGGCTCGTTTTTCGCCAACAAAAACGTGTAATTGCCATTTGGGCAACGTTTGATAGGCAAATTGATAATCACCGCTGAAATGCTGATAAATACCTTCACCTGTTAAGGGTAATTTGTCTTTATCACTGCGATCTTTTACGTAATCCAGAGTCTGTCCCACTTCGAAGTTTCTAAAAGGTACTCGAAATACAACCTCACCTTCTTGGTGAACAATTGATGAAAACAGCTGGGCATTGACACTGATGCCACTGAGGGCCAATGAAAATGTTTCGATATCGATAACTGCCGCAAGCACCCCTTGAAAATTATCGTCCGAATCATAAAGACCACGACTGATCACCATCACCGGATCCGAATGACCCCGTCCAGGTAACATGGGTTTTGAAGTAAAAACGCCATCCGTTTTTGAGCTCTGATGCACTTTAAAATAGTCACGACCCGATAAATCCAGCTGACTACGCTGATGTTTGGGATAGCGTAACAGCCCATCCGCATTGATATGCAATAAAGCCTGCATTTCAGGATTATTTTGAGAATATTTCTCAAGGAGATAGGTATGAGGCGATGAATTTTTAATAAAATCCGGATGTGAACTGATGAGTTTCAACGTTTGGTCAATTGCTTCCAGTTTGGATTCCAGTAGCTGGGTCTGCATCAAGGCCAGCAACTGACTGCGTTGTGCGATTTGTTGGTTTATCTGTGTTGAGTAGGCTGATAACTGTGATTGATAATTTTGATAAATCACCAGTAACATCAGCCCAATCAGCACGAAGGTGTAGAGCAATAATTTGCTATGAATCGGCGAATGTAATTTTAGAACAGGTTTAGCAGCCACCGGACAAACCTATTAGAGACTGCAGTGGCGATCGACGGAAAATGACCCCCGTTCGCTGGATCGAAATATGAAAAAAGCTGGGTCAATACAAAACAATGGCGTTATCTCGGCAAACAGGACTATTAAATTCTGCTTCAAACTATAGCATTAAATAAAAACTGAATTGGAGTTGACATAGTTAGTTGGCTAACTATAAGCTTGCTGCCATGTTGCAAGTTAAAGATATTCCTAACGCTGAAATATTGCAGAAGTTTGCCGATCGTTACCCGCAAACCGACATCAAAAATGTTATGACATTTTTGAATCTGCTTCGGGTGGGTTCTGATTTATCTCTGGGATTAAACAGCTATCTGGCGGAATATGACTTGTTACAGGGTCGATGGTGGGTTTTGCTATTGCTGATGCGAGAGGATAACCTGAGTTCAACACCCTCAGCGCTGGCTGAAAAAGCGGGGGTTTCACGGGCCACCATGACCGGCTTATTAGATGGTTTGTTACGCGATAAATTAATCAGTCGCGTACATGGCAGGCAGGACAGGCGTCAGATATTGATTCGAATGACCGTTCTGGGACAGGCAAAACTTGATGATTTAATGCCGGGATATTATCAACGTGTAAATCAATTAATGCAGGCGCTGAGCGAAACCGAAACAACCCAACTGATGTCGTTACTGAAAAAAGTTTATCAGCGACGGCATGTTTTTGAAGATGAATCTCATCTTAAATAATGTTCAAAAAAAGGAATCTCTATGAAAATTGTAAATCGTTTATTACCCCTGAGTCTGCTTATTCTGGCAGTAAGTGCATGCAGTAATCCTGGGGCCGATTATGATGCACAGGAAGTCATTAATTCTGCTAATGAGCAGTGGAATGCTGCCTTTAACGATAAGGATCTCGATGCATTAACTGAGCTATATGCATCACAGGCCACTTTATCACCTGGTGATGGCAATGTATTGAATGGCCAACAGGAGATTGCGGCACTGTTTCAGGGATTTTTCGATAATGGTTTACACAATCATAATATAACCACTATCGCGACTTATTCCTCTGCAGGACAAGTCAGTCAATTGGCTAACTGGTCAGCAGATGTTGAAGGTGAAAATGGTGAAACGATGACATTTAATGGTGTTTTGATGACAGTTCTGCAAAAGAACGACCAGGATGAATGGGAAGTCGTTTCACATATCTGGAATATGGCTGAATAAACCCAACAGTCTTTTGCAGCAGAAAAAAGCCGGTCTTAATGTCCGGCTTTTTTTATGCTTGACAGATATTGAAAGGAAAACTTGCCTAAGCCACAAAGGCTATGCTAAAAACCCTAATGATTTTATGGTTTTTTTAAAAGGATATTTTCCGGTGAGCGCCTTACTTAAGCAACAAAGACACTCTCTTTTGGAAATGCTGTTTGATAGAGTACATGAAGGCATTATTATTACCAATACCGACAATATCATTGTTGATGTGAACGATACATTATGTGCCATCACCGGTTATAGCAGAGATGAATTAATCGGCCAACAACCCAATATTCTTAGTTCAGGCAAACAAAGTTCAACCTTTTACAGCAAAATGTGGCAAAGCCTGTCAGACAATGGATATTGGTCGGGCGAGGTCTGGAATCGTAAAAAAGACGGTTCATTTTATGCTGAAGTGCTGACGATTCATCGCACTATTGATCCGCAGACGGGGGAGATGTTTCATTTGGGGCTGGTCTCCGATATCACCATGTTAAAGCAGCATCAGGCCGAATTGGAGCGTCTGGCGCATTATGATGCATTAACTGCTTTACCCAATCGAAATCTGCTGGTGGATCGCTTTGAGCAGGCGATCGCCCACAGTAATCGTACTCAAACACTATTAGCGGTATGTTTTCTGGATCTGGATAACTTTAAACCCGTCAACGATGAGCTGGGACATAACGCCGGTGATGAATTACTGATTGAAGTCGCGCAGCGTATAAAGGCCATGTTACGTCAGGATGATACGGTTTCCCGTTATGGTGGCGATGAGTTTGTCATGCTGCTTGGTGAAATTAAAAACCGTCAGGATTGCGAACTGTTATTGCAACGATTGACTGAAGAGCTAAGCCGCCCCTATCTGATTGATAACAACACCATCCGTATCAGTGCCTCAATTGGTTATACCGTTTATCCATTTGATCAGGGCTCGATGCAAACCCTCATAGAGCACGCTGATCAAACGCTTTATAAAGCTAAACTGGACGGTAAGAAAACATTTCGCATGTATGAAACAGGCAATGAAGCCTGGCGTGATGAAAAAACCGAGCAGCTTTATGCTATTCGTCAGGCTTTGAGTGAAAACCAGTTTCAGTTATACATGCAGCCAAAAATCAATATGTGCAGTGGAGAAGTAGTTGGATACGAAGCACTGATTCGCTGGTTGCATCCTGAAAACGGACTGGTATTTCCGCAACAGTTTTTACCTTTAATCAATGGCACATCGTTGGAAATTCAGTTAGGTGAGTGGGTCATTCGTCAGGCGTTAAGTTATCTACAACAATGGCAGGCTGACTCTAAACAATGGAATATCAGCATCAACCTGTCGGCCTATCATCTTGGAAGTAATGGGTTTTTACAAAGACTTGGCGAGATCGTTACAGAGTTTCCTGCGGTGGATTTACAGTATTTTCAATTTGAGATCCTGGAAAGTCACGCCCTGGATGATCTCAGCCTGATCGTTGATGTAGTGCGTCGTTGCAGAGATGAATTCTCTATCGCAACAGTGCTGGATGATTTTGGTACAGGATATTCATCTTTGAGTCATATCAGGACTTTGCCGGTATCTGCGGTAAAAATTGATCAGACATTTGTGCGGAACATGCTGAATGATGTGGATGACTGCAAAATTGTAGAAGGTGTTATTGCACTGGCCAGATCATTTGATTTGGAGGTTATTGCAGAAGGGGTGGAGTCACTGCGCCACGGACAGATTTTGCTTTCAATGGGCTGTGAACTGGCTCAGGGGTATGTGATTGCCAAACCGATGCCAGCGACTGAATTAACGCATTGGAAGCAGCAATTTGAATTGCCTGAAGACTGGTTCAGTTATCGCTATCATCGTCAGCATTTGAAATGGACACAGTTAAACCTGTTTTACTTATATCTGGAGTTAAGTCTGGAAAGCCTTGAACAGCGTTTTGAAGTGGATCCCGAAGAACTTGAACTGTGGCCAACGCTGTCGATTAAACAATCGCATTGTGGTGTCTGGTTAGAGCGAACAGAAAATCTCCAACTTATTGATAAAGAGTGCCTACAAATTCTGAAAGAAAAATATCGCAGTTTTCATCACCTGTTAACCATGACTATCAAACTCTATCAAGCCGGTAAAAAACAAACGGCCATGCAGAATTTCCAATCTCTCAGAACACGTTATCAGGATATGCATCAGTATGTGCATGCCAAACTAATGCAGATGCAGCCAGCTGAATTGAATACAGACAATTTGCAGGCTTTAAAAAGGAATTAGGGCCATTGTGGCTTTGGTCAGCCTCTGCTGGCGTCTATTTTTTGTCCAACAAGGCGGAAATGATGTGAGGTAGTTGTTGTTCTACATAAGTCTTTTACAACGCAGTCGGGCTGAAAAACAGTCTTAGCCCTGCGGGAAGTGACTGAAAATGCACGACTCCGTATTGCCCGTTTTTTATTTAGAATGACTACAAAAACGCTGGGAGTGTTTTTGAGCGTTAGCCCTAAAAGGGTGAGATACATGGATGTATCTCACAAACTATATCCCTCGCGCCTTGATTGGTGCATCTTCAGTCACAACAGAGGCGGCTATGAAAGATAAACAGACCCTAGGATCCTTACCGTAAATTCACTATGATTGAAAACTTTGTTTAGTAACGGACTGGCCGGAATGCAAAATCGGAAGAGAATTTTCACGCTGACAATCAGTGCGCTGGTTTTGCTGGGATTTATGGCCACCAGTCTGATTGGCTATTTTGTGGCCCGGGATTCCACCAGTGATCAGTTGCAAAAACAAATGCTGCCGCTCACCAGTGATAACATCTACTCCGAAATTCAGCGTGACCTGTTGCAACCCTTATTAATCTCATCATTGATGGCGAATGATACTTTTATGATTAACTGGGCTGAGAATGGAGAACAGGATCCCGAGCGCTTATCTGAATATCTGGCGCAGATACAACGAAAATACAATACGATTACCGCTTTTTTTGTTTCTGAAAAAACACGCAATTATTATCATCCCAAAGGCATTATCAAACAGGTTGATGAGTCTGAACCGGCTGACAGCTGGTATTTCAACACGCGTAAAATCAACACGGATTACGATATCAATATCGACTGGGATACTGCAGAACCCAATCGCATGAGCATTTTTGTGAATTATCGCGTTCTCAATCAACAAGGTGAGTTAGTCGGGGTAACCGGTGTTGGCCTGTCGATGGAGTCAGTTGCTCAACTGATTGAAAACTACCAACGACGCTATGGAAGGGAAATCTATTTTGTTGATCGTCAGGGTGAAATTACCTTGCGTAGCAGTCAGTTTCAAGATGATATATACCTGCAAAATAAAGCGGGTTTGGACCAATTGTTTCTGCAGATCCTCAGTAATCCGAGCGCATCGGTGAGCTATGCGGCCAAAAACGGTAACACGATCTATTTAAACAGTCGTCTGGTTCCAGAATTTGACTGGTTTTTGATTGTCGAGCAAATCAACGATCCTGCTGCAGACCGGATTGAAACAGCTTTATGGATTAATGTCGCAGTTTCTCTGGCAATCAGTATCTGTGTGCTAATGCTTGCTCATTTCACTATTCGTGGCTATCAGCGTCGTCTTGAAATGATGGCGACCAAAGATAAACTTACCGGGGCGACCAGCAGACAGGTATTTGACTGGGTATTTAATAAAGCCCAAAAAACTGCGTTGCGTAAGGATTGGTCTTTATCAATGATCGTACTGGATATTGATCATTTTAAATCGGTCAACGATAAATACGGTCACCAGTTTGGGGATCAGGTACTCAAGTCTGTGTCTCGATTGATAAAACAAAAAGTACGCGATGTAGATGTATTGTGTCGCTGGGGTGGTGAAGAATTTTTATTATTGTTGGAAAACTGTGATCAACAACATGCAGCAAGGGTGGCAGAAACGATTCGCGAAGCTATCAGTGAACATAAGATCCGGATTAAAGATGACAGTATCAGCGTTACCATCAGTGCTGGTGTGGCAGAGTATCAACTGGGAGAAAGCATGGATAATCTGATTGAACGTTGTGATCACGCCATGTATGAGTCGAAAAATAAAGGACGTAATCGTATTACCGTTTATTAAAATAGCCTCCAGCAGGGGTGGAAATGTAAGATAAATAGGCCCAATTCACCATCTTTGTGCGTAGTGCACCATTTTGCACCACAAAGTCGCATGTTACTTACCTGTTTAAAATTAATATTCAATTAAATTAATAAGTTATCTGTTGGCACAGTGCTTGCTCAAGCATATTTAGTCGAAATGCAGGAGCAATCCATGAAAGAAAAATTAGTGCTGATTGGTAATGGTATGGCCGGTGTGAGAACACTGGAAGAATTACGCAAGTTAGCACCTGAAAAATATGACATTACCGTTTTTGGTGATGAGCCTTACGGTAACTACAACCGTATCATGCTGTCCCCGGTGCTGGCTGGTGATAAAACGATTGATCAGATAATGATCAATGATCGGCAATGGTATATCGACAATGGCATTACCCTGCATGCCGGTAAAAAAATCACGCATATTAATCGAGTAAAACGCCAGCTGGAAACCGCAGAAGGCGAAGTGTTTGACTATGATCGCCTGTTGCTGGCCACCGGTTCTCGTCCATTTATGTTGCCTTTACCGGGTCGTGATTTGCCTGGTGTTATCAGCTTCCGGGATATTGCTGATGTCGATACCATGCTGGAAACCGCTAAATCTCATAAAAAAGCCGTTGTTATTGGCGGTGGTTTACTTGGTTTGGAAGCAGCCAACGGTTTGATGATTCAGGGTATGGAAGTCACCGTGGTACATATTGCCGATGTGTTGATGAATCAGCAATTAGATAAACCGGCATCTGATCTGATGTTGCATGAGTTAGAGGCCAAAGGACTGAACTTCCTGATGTCGCATGAAACAGCAGCGATTGAAGGCAAAAAACGGGTTGAAAAAGTCGTTTTTAAAAATGGGACCGAAATCGATACCGATCTTGTAGTGATGGCAGTAGGTATTCGCCCCAATATTGAACTGGCACAATCTGCCGGTATTCATTGTGAACGCGGTATTGTGGTGGATGACACCATGCAGACCTTTGATCCTAAAGTTTATGCAGTGGGTGAATGTGTACAGCATCGTGGTTCAACCTTTGGTCTGGTGGCCCCATTATTTGAACAGGCAAAAGTCTGTGCTAACCATCTGGCTCAAATGGGTATTGCTCGCTATGTCAGCTCAATTACTTCCACCAAACTGAAAGTCACCGGCATTGATTTATTTTCTGCCGGTAACTTTATTGGTGATGAAAGCACTGAAGATCTGGTGTTTAAAGATGCCGCCCGCCATATCTATAAAAAGCTGGTCATTCAGGATGACAAACTGATTGGTGCGGTTTTATACGGTGATACTGTCGATGGCGCCTGGTACTTCCAGTTAATGCGTGATGGTACCGATGTGTCCAGTATCCGTGAGAATATGCTGTTTGGTCAGCACCATATCGGTGATTCTGGTCATGGTGCAACCAATTCTGTCGATGGCCTGCCGGATGATGCTGAAATTTGTGGCTGTAACGGTGTCTGCAAAGGCGATATTGTTAAAGCCATCAGTAAACACAGCCTGTTTACCCTTGATGAAGTCAAATCCCATACCAAAGCTTCTGCATCATGTGGTTCCTGTACAGGTCTGGTTGAGCAATTACTGGCATCGACGCTTGGCAGTGACTTTAACGATACGCCAAGCAAAAAACCCATGTGTGGTTGCACCAGCATGAGTCATGGCGAAGTGAAAAACGCCATTAAAGAACAGAGTTTGAAAACCATTTCTGATCTGATGGTTGCGCTGGAATGGAAAAATGCTGATGGCTGCCACTCATGCCGTCCCGCATTAAACTATTATCTGCTTAGTACCTGGCCAGACTATCAGGATGATCCACAATCACGGTTTATAAACGAGCGGGTTCACGCCAATATCCAGAAGGATGGTACCTATTCAGTGGTGCCCCGGATCTGGGGTGGGGTGACCAACGCCAATGAGTTACGTGCTATTGCCGATATCTCCGATAAATATAAGGTGCCTACGGTTAAAATCACTGGCGGCCAGCGTATCGATTTACTTGGTGTGAAAAAAGACGATCTGCCGAAAATGTGGGCTGATCTGAGTGAAGCCGGTTTTGTTTCGGGTCACGCTTACGGTAAATCTCTGCGTACCGTGAAAACCTGTGTCGGTTCGGAATGGTGCCGGTTTGGTACACAGGACTCCACTGGCCTGGGTATCAAGGTGGAAAAAATGACCTGGGGTTCATGGACACCGCATAAATTCAAGATTGCCGTATCAGGTTGTCCACGTAACTGTGCTGAAGCCACCATCAAGGATTTCGGTATTGTCTGTGTGGATTCCGGTTATGAACTGCATGTCGGCGGTAACGGTGGTATCAAGGTTCGTGCGACCGATTTCCTGTGCAAAGTCGCGACTGAAGAGGAAGCGATGGAATACTGTGCAGCCTTTATGCAGCTTTATCGTGAAGATGCGCATTATCTGGAACGTACCGCACCATGGATTGAACGGGTGGGACTTAAAAGCGTGCAGGCCAAAGTGGTTGATGATCATGACAACCGTAAAGTCCTGGCACAGCGGTTTTATGCGTCACAGGAAAAATCGCAGGACGATCCGTGGGCGGAACATGCTGCCAAACAGCGCGAAAACTATATTCCCATCAAGCAAGTAGGTTAACAACAAATGCAAAATTGGACAGAAGTAGGACCGGTAGAAAGCGTACCGCAAAAAGGCTCACGAGTGATGACCACACCGGATGGGGATGTGGCGATTTTTCGGACCAGTGGGGATGAGGTATTTGCCTTGTTTGATCAATGCCCACACAAAAAAGGCCCGCTGTCTCAAGGGATTGTTTACGACAAACGTGTCGCCTGCCCATTGCATAACTGGGTGATTGATTTAAGCAGTGGTGAGGCCACTGGTCCAGACGAAGGTTGCACCCGATCATTTGATACCAAAGTCGAAGACGGCCTGATTTACATTGCACTCTGAGGATTGACTGTTTTGGCACAACACGCGACACAAACAACTTGTCCCTATTGCGGCGTCGGCTGCGGCGTTTTAGCGACACCGCAAACGGATGGTACGGTCGCCATAAAAGGTGATCCGGCCCATCCAGCTAATTTAGGGCGCTTGTGTTCGAAAGGTTCTGCCTTAGGTGAAACCGTCGGTCTGGATAACCGTTTATTGTATCCACAGCTAAATGGCAAACGGGTTGACTGGGATAACGCACTGGACCATGTCAGTGACCGGTTTAAACAGATCATTGATGAATATGGGCCGGATGCAGTGGCGTTTTATGTGTCGGGTCAAATTCTGACCGAAGATTACTATATGGCCAATAAGCTGATGAAAGGCTTTATTGGTAGTGGCAATATCGAGACCAATTCCCGTTTGTGTATGTCATCCGCCGTGGCCGCTCACAAAAGGGCATTTGGCAGTGATACGGTGCCCTGCAGTTATGAGGATCTTGAACAGAATGATCTGCTGGTGATTGTCGGATCGAATACTGCATGGTGTCATCCTGTGTTGTTTCAGCGTATTACTCAGGCCAAGCAAAACCGCCCAGATATGAAAGTGGTGGTGATTGATCCACGTAAAACTGCTACCTGTGATATTGCCGATCTGCATCTGCCATTACGGCCCGGTGCCGATGCGTTTTTATTTAATGGTTTGCTGAGCTATCTCAAACAGCATGACTGTATCGATTGGCATTATCTTGAGCAATATGTGGAAGGCTTTGCTTCATCACTGGATTCGGCGGGCAAAACCGCCGCCAATATTCCACAGGTGGCACGTCAGACGGAATTATCCGAAGCTGATATAGCGAAGTTTTATCAACTGTTTGCCTCTACTGAAAAAACGATCAGCCTGTTCTCCCAAGGCGTCAATCAATCCACCAGTGGCACCGATAAATGTAATGCCATTATCAATTGCCATCTGGCCACGGGCAGGATTGGCAAAGTGGGCATGGGCCCATTTTCTATTACCGGCCAACCTAACGCGATGGGTGGACGCGAAGTCGGTGGTCTGAGTAATCAGCTGGCTGCTCATATGGAAATAGACAAACCGGAACATCATGATCGTTTGTCACGTTTCTGGAACACCGATCGCTTAACCAACACGGCCGGTCATAAAACTATTGAGATGTTTCAGGCAATAGAGCGGGGCGAGATCAAGGCTGTCTGGATTATTGCCACCAATCCGGTGGTGAGTATACCGGATGCTGATCAAGTCAAGAGAGCATTGGAAAAGTGTGAATTGGTCATTGTCTCTGAAATTGAAAAGCAAACCGACTGCACCGAATTTGCTGATGTATTGCTGCCGGCGCTTGGTTGGGGCGAAAAAGACGGCACTGTCACCAACTCGGAACGCCGTATCAGTCATCAACGGGCTTTTCTACCAGCACCCGGTGAAGCTAAAGCCGATTGGTGGATGCTCAAGGAAGTCGGCAAACGTATGGGCTTTGCTGAACAGTTTCAGTTTGAAACGGCCGTAGATGTATTTCGTGAACATGCCAGATTGTCAGCATTTGAAAATCAGGGTGAGCGTGATTTTGATATCAGTGCCTTGGCTAGTATTACTGAGCAACAATATGCTGCTCTGCAGCCGATTCAGTGGCCAGTGACCGAAAATGCGCCTCAGGGCACGGCCAGAATGTTTGCCGATAATCATTTTTATACCACCTCCGGTAAAGCCAGAATGATTGCGGTTGATCCGCATTATCCGCAAAACGAAGTGGATGATACCTATCCTTTGGTGTTAAACACCGGCCGTATCCGTGATCAGTGGCATACCATGACCCGCACTGGACGGGCGCCAAGATTAAATGCTCATATCAGTGAACCGATGATTGATATGCATCCAGTTGATGCCGGACACTGGCAAATTCAGAACAAGGCACTGGCTCAAGTTGAGAGCAAATGGGGAAGACTTACCGGGCGGGTTAATCTAACTCAGGATCAACGACCTGGGAGTATCTTTGTACCGATTCACTGGAATGGTCAATTTGCTTCGCAGGCACGTGTCGATACCTTGGTTGCACCGATAACCGATCCGATTTCCGGGCAACCCGAGTCCAAACATACACCGGTCAATGTAAGACCATTTTTACCGCGCTGGCATGGCTTTATTTTATCCCGCCAACCGTTGAGCCTCACTGAAACAGCCTATTGGGTCAAGGTGAAAGGTCAGCAGTTCTGGCGCTATGAACTGGCCGGTGAAAACTGGGTAGAGCAGCCACTTGAGTGGATCCAGAATATTACTGAGCAGCAAGGTGAGTGGATTGAATTCAGTGATCAGCGAGCTGGCCGCTATCGTGCTGCCAATATTGTTGATAACCAGTTACAGACAGTGATGTTTCTGGCTGCAGATCATCATCTGCCGGAACGTGGCTGGCTGTCACAATTATTTACTGAACAAACTTTGGATGCGACTGCCCGGCAAAGTCTGCTGGCAGGCCGTCCAGGCCCTGGACAGCAGGATAAAGGCAAAATGGTTTGTGCCTGTTTCGGTGTAGGTGAAACCACGATTAAAGACGCTATCCGTAAAGGTGAAGCCAAATCAGTTGATGATATTGGTCGATGTTTAAAAGCCGGAACCAATTGTGGTTCATGCATTCCCGAATTAAAACAGCTGTTGGCTAATTCCTGACAGATGTTATGGCAGAGCCTGTTTCTGCCAACCTAAATTGACGAGTGTTGTGTATTTACGATGATGCATTGCCCTCTGAACCGCCCAGCGCGTATGCAGCCATAACGACGTGGCAAATCAATCTCTATTTTTTTGATATTTCGGTCGCCGAAGGTATTTCCGCGGCCCGTAAATAAGGAAGGATCATGTCAAAATTACCTACATATACTGCAACGACGTTGATGGCGAGCTTCATTGGTACATTTTCAATGACAGCGGCTGCAGCGGAACAAGACAGCTTTATTGAGGCTCTGACTGGCGGAAAAGTCAGTTTTTCTGCCCGTGCCCGTTATGAGGCTGTTGAACAGGATAATGCTTTGAAAGATGCTGATGCGTTTACTGTCCGTTCGACCTTGGGCTATGAAACCGGTCGTTTAAATGGTTTTGGTGCATTTATCGAGTTTGAGAATGTTACTGATTTGGGTGGGGATAACTATAACAGTACAACAAATGGTGAGACTGAATACTCAGTGGTGGCAGATCCAGATGGTACTGAAGTCAATCAGGCTTATCTGAGTTATCAGGGCTTTGATACCGTAGCGAAATTTGGCCGTCAACAAATTACCTACCGGGATGCACCGTTCCATCGCTATATCGGTAATGTGTTATGGCGGCAGAATCATCAGACTTTTGATGCTTTTTCTCTGCAGAATAGTTCGTTGCCAGATACTAAGTTGAGCTATGCTTTTGTTAATAAAATCAACACTATATTTGGTGATGATCGTGATGCTGGCATTATAAGAAATGGTGTAATTGATGTTGAAGCTCATTTGCTTAATGCCCAATACAGCGGTTTACCGTTTGGCAAGCTGGAAGGCTATGGATATTTGCTGGAATACGAAGATGCAAAAGCGACATCCTCTAAAACATTAGGAGCGCGGCTCAGTGGTGCACCAGCAATTAATGATAGCTGGAACCTGGTTTACAGTGCTGAATATGCCCGTCAAAGCGATTATAAAAGCGGCACCATGGATGCTCAGGATTATTATCTGGCAGAACTGGGTGCCAAGCATAAAGGCTGGATGGCCAAACTCTCTTATGAAGTACAGGAAGGGGATGGTACGGACAGTTTTAAAACACCACTGGGTACCAATCATGCGTTTCAGGGCTGGGCCGATCAATTCCTCAACACACCTGCGCAGGGTCTGAAAGACACTTATTTAACAGTCGTTGGCAATGTGATTTTTGGAGCCAAACTGATTGTTTCCTACCACGACTTTGAAACGGATCAGGACAGTCTGGATGCCGGTAATGAACTGGATATCCTGTTGGAAAAAACCTTTAACCAGCATTACACCGTGGGTGTGAAATACGCTGATTATCAAGCGGATGATGAATTTCAATCATTAGTGGATACCGAAAAGTTCTGGGTTTACGGTCAAGTAAAATTCTAATATCTCCTCGGCGCCAGGGCCCGTTGATCTTTGTAACTACCAGTATTAGTGGCGATTAAAAAATCAGCAAAACCTATGTTTGTGCCAAGCCAGTCCTTTTGAGGGCTGGCTTTTTTTTGCATGTCATTCTGGTTTCACGCACCAAAAATAAGCGACGGTCCGTTTAACACAGCCCATTTTAATGCATAAAAGGCGGGCGTTAATTTTTAAGGTATTGAAAAATAACATTTTTATCTCTGGCACAGCTTATGCAATATCCTTGTCGTTGCCATACAAAGAAGGAGGCCACAACAATGGGATACTTAGTTGATTTTTTCTATTTGATGAAAGAGTTATTCAAGCTGCTTTTGTTGGTGTTGATTTCTCCCTTAGGTTTAATGGCTGGTTATCTTTTCAGCTGGGAATAATCGGAACAACGACTAATTGAGAGTCAGACTATGATAGTCAATCCCACCATTGCAGGTGCATTATCGGTAGCAGCATGTTTTGCTGCTACCAGACAATTTACCCTGAATTTCCGTGATAAACGGCGTACTGAACTTGCCATTTCACAACTGGTTCATTTAAAACAGTTAATTGATTTATCTCAGCAGCATCGCGGCACCAGCAGTGCTGTCTGCGCTGGAAATGCTTCCCTGGTCGGCAAGCTGACCTTCCTGCAACAACAAATCGATCAATTCATTCTCGGTGCTCAAAACACCGAAATGCAAACGCTACCGCAATGGCAATCGTTTGTAGATCACTGGCCGCGGCTGAAAAAGCAGGTACTGGATCGCAATCTGACTCCTCATCAGGTTATTCGTCAGCACAATGCGATGATCGAAGGCCAATTGTCTTTGTTTGACGATCTCAGCCGTTTGTACAACCTTCATCATTTTATGCTGGATAACATCACTCGCTTATCCGAAATCTGTCTGGACACTCTCAGAGCTGCTGAAATACTCGGCCAAATGCGTGCCGTTGGATCGACCCTGTGTGCCCGAGGTCAGGCAGGGGGCACCGAAACGATGATGTTGTCTTTCCAACGTTTAACGGCAAACAGCAGAATAGGCGAATTACTCAGGGAAACTGCCGGAATACGCAATAAAGACCTGGTAGGGATTCTGGCTGGTCAAAATGGCAAAATCGAACGAGATACAGATTTATTATTACAGATCATTGATCAACAAGTGCTGATTGAAGGTTCGATTACCTTATCAGCCGATGAATATTTTAAAACGGCCACCCGTGCCATTGATACGGTACTCAATGTGTTTTCTCTTATCATTAACTATGCTGCGGATAATCATGCGAAACTCAACTGACATCATGACACAAAATTTTAATTCCACATTGGTGTGCGATCGTTCAGATATAGCACAGCAATTAGTCGAACAATTGAGTGGCACCATGTTTGAGGTGACCAATCAATCGGCTTCCCTTCCTAAACTGGCCATGAAACAACTCGAATTTACCGGCATGTTCATTCTGGCCGTTCGTAATTGCGATAGTGACATGATGGCGCTTGTCGATATGTTACTCAGACAACAACCGATGCCAGTGATTATTTTCACCGATGTGTATGACGCGCAGGTTGAAAAACAGGCTATTGAGCTTGGCGTCAGTGCATATGTGGTTGATGGTTTACAACCGCACCGGGTCCTGCCGTTACTGAGCACTGCACGAAATCGTTTCCAGCAACAACAGACGATGCGTGAACAGGTGCAATCACTGGAAACCAAACTGGCGGAACGCAAGATTATTGATCGTGCCAAAGGCGTATTGATGCAACAGCGTCAGTGCAGCGAGGACGAAGCTTATCGTTTATTACGCACCACAGCGATGAACCAGAACATGCGTCTGGGGATGTTGGCGAAACAGGTGTTGGCTACGGCGAACCTGCTGGAAACACATCCTCATACCTGAATGAAATAAAGCTGTCTGCTGCTGCACCATCTGGGTGCCAGACTTTTTGTTAAGCCCCAAAGCGACGCAAGTTGAAACTGAGTTTTAGTAAAGCGATTTAATAAGTGACTGAAATTTATAAATTTTTAAATAGGTATGTAATTGGCATATTAACTGCAAATGGGACAGTGGGATCTGTTGTTTCATAGCCATCTTTGTTCTTGGCTAAGGTCCTGGAACAATCCAACGCAGGATTGAAAACCGTGTCTGGAAATGATTTCCCCGGTATCGGGCAACGTCGCCGTTTTCTGTCCTCTGGCCTTGTTTTTATGATCTCCAGTAATGGAGTCATCAGACTGAACTGGCCATAAAAGTTGGAGCTTTTTATGTCTTTACCCAAAGTAAATTCTCATTCCATACGCCGCTGGTTATCTGCCTTTGGCATCCTCGGTGTTATCAGTTTTTCCACAAATTCACTGGCAGCTCCGGGCGAGCTGGAAAAAGAAGATCTTCGTCTCGGTTTTATCAAGCTCACCGATATGGCGCCCCTTGCAATCGCCTATGAAAAAGGCTTTTTTGAAGACGAAGGTTTGTACGTCACCCTGGAAGCCCAGGCAAACTGGAAAGTGCTGTTGGATGGTGTCATTAATGGAGCACTTGATGGCGCCCACATGCTTGCCGGACAACCCCTTGGTGCGACGATTGGGTATGGAACCCAAGCCGATATCATTACGGCCTTCAGTATGGATCTCAATGGTAATGCGATTACGGTTTCCAATAATGTATGGGAGCAGATGAAACCGCATATTCCCACGGCAGAGGATGGCAACCCCCAGCATCCGATCAGTGCTGAAGCTTTAAAACCGGTTATTGATAGTTACAAACAACAAGGTAAGTCGTTCAATATGGGCATGGTTTTTCCGGTCTCTACCCATAACTATGAATTACGTTACTGGCTGGCAGCTGGCGGCATTCACCCAGGCTATTACGCACCACATAAAGGTGACAGTAGTGGTCAGCTTAAGGCAGAAGCCTTGTTATCGGTAACCCCTCCACCTCAAATGCCGTCGACGATGGAAGCAGGAACCATTGAAGGTTATTGCGTGGGCGAGCCATGGAATCAGCAGGCAGTATTTATGGAAATCGGGGTACCGGTGATTACCGATTACGAAATCTGGAAAAATAATCCAGAGAAGGTGTTCGGTGTCAGTCAGCAATGGGCTGATGAAAACCCCAACACTCATATTGCATTAGTAAAGGCCCTCATCCGTGCTGCACATTGGCTGGATGCTGAGAATAATGCCAATCGTCCTGAGGCCGTTGAAATACTTTCACAAAGTTATTATGTCGGTGCTGATTACGATGTCATTGCCAACAGCATGACCGGCACCTTTGAATACGAAAAAGGTGATAAACGCGAAATCCCCGATTTCAACGTGTTTTTCCGTTATAACGCGACCTATCCTTATTACAGTGATGCCATTTGGTATCTGACCCAAATGCGTCGTTGGGGGCAGATATCGGAAGCCAAATCGGATAGCTGGTATACCGATATGGCCAAGAAAGTTTATCGTCCAGATATTTATCAAATTGCAGCAAAAGAATTGATTGAAGAGGGCAAGTTAGCTGCAGCAGATTTCCCGGATTTCTCCTCTGAAACGGGTTTTAAACCGGCTCAAAATGAGTTTATTGATGGCATCGAATTTGACGGGTCAGCACCCAATGCTTACCTGGAAAAATTTGCCATTGGCCTGAAAGGAGAGGAGCAGGTGGATTAATCCACCTGCTTTTCATAAAACTGACAAAGATGGACTCTTATGAACGATAAACTCATATATTTTCTGGAAATAACGGGGCTCAACTGGTTCGTCCCACTGGCGAAAATCGCTGGTGGGGAACCCGTTGGGTTTCAATTTCAACAGCTAGTTAAAATGATTGGTTTGCCGTTGGTGGCAATGCTTGCCTTTCTGTTTTTCTGGCATCTGGCTGCTGCCAAAGTTGATACCAGTCTTGGCCAATTGCCCGGACCAGTCCAGGTATGGGAGCAGGCCAAGGTGCTTAATGAAGAACATCAGGCAGAACGTCAGCGTGAGACCGATTTCTATCAGCGTCAGGAACAGCGGAATGCGGACAAACTGGCGAAAAATCCAGAGGCCGAAATTAAAGTTAGGGACTTCAATGGAAGACCCACTTTTATAGATCAGATATGGACTAGTTTGTTTACCGTATTTGTCGGTTTTCTGCTGGCCAGTCTGATTGCGATTCCGATCGGTATCGTCAGTGGTTTGAGTCAGAATTTGTATAACGCGATAAATCCACTGATCCAGATTTTCAAACCGGTATCACCCTTAGCCTGGCTGCCCATTGTGACTATGGTGGTCAGTGCGGTATATGTTTCAGCCGATCCCATGTTTTCCAAATCATTTATTACCTCGGCCATCACCGTCATGTTGTGTTCATTGTGGCCCACCTTGATTAATACTGCAGTTGGCGTGTCATCTATTGATCGTGATTTGCTCAATGTGGGCAAGGTATTGAGGCTGGGGTATTTCACCACTGTGTGGAAAATCGTGATTCCTTCTTCCATTCCGATGATTTTTACCGGGTTGAGAATTTCGCTGGGGATCGGCTGGATGGTGTTAATTGCAGCAGAGATGCTCGCACAAAACCCGGGTCTGGGTAAGTTTGTCTGGGATGAGTTCCAAAATGGCAGCTCCAATTCGCTCAGCCGGATTATGGTCGCGGTATTGGCCATTGGTCTCATTGGCTTTGCATTGGATCGCATTATGCTCACATTGCAGAAATTTTTCTCATACGACAAAACAGCAACTATTCGCTAGGAGCAGACAATGGAAAGTTATTTAAATATCGATCATGTCAGCATTGATTTTCCAACCGCCAATGGTCCATTTAGGGCGTTGGATAACGTGAACATCCAAATCAGCAAAGGCGAATTCGTCAGTATTATTGGTCACTCCGGCTGTGGTAAATCCACTGTGATGAATATTGTCGGTGGTTTGTATCAAGCCACTGAAGGTGGCGTTATTCTGCAGGGCAAAGAGGTGAATGAACCTGGTCCGGATCGCGCCATCGTGTTCCAGAATCATGCCTTGTTTCCCTGGCTCACTTGCTATCAAAATGTCGAGTTGGCAGTAAAGTCAGTGTTTGGTAAAACCCGTAACCGGCAACAGATTCGTGACTGGACATTACACAATCTGGAATTGGTGCATATGACCCATGCCAAAGACAAACTTCCAGCGGAAATTTCAGGTGGCATGAAACAACGTATCGGTATCGCAAGAGCGTTAGCGATGGAGCCAAAAGTATTATTAATGGATGAACCATTTGGTGCGTTAGATGCCTTAACCCGGGCGCATTTGCAGGACTCGCTGATGGAGATTCAGTCGGATCTGAATAACACGGTCATTATGATTACTCATGATGTGGATGAAGCCGTGTTGCTGTCTGACAAAATCGTGATGATGACTAATGGCCCGGCGGCCAGTATTGGTGAAATTCTGCAGGTAGATCTCCCCAGACCAAGACAAAGACTGGACCTAGCTGACAATCCTGATTACAACCATTACCGTTCTGAAGTGATTAAATTTTTACATCAAAGGCATGCCAGGAAGGCTGCCTGATGCGTTGAAATGAGCTAAATAAGACGCGTTGGCATGGATGCAAGTGTGAATCAAACCTGCTCACGTTGGGCAGGTTTGATAATTAACAAAACTTCTCGGTGAATTGGCCGCTATATTATGTTGAACACAGTTGCTTTCCAATCAGAATTTAAAGGTATGCCAATGCAGCAGATGCATGATGCTGAACAAACCAGTCTATATGTGACGGCTGATTATCATCATTTAACGTTGAGCAGTCATTTTCAGCCCATTTTCAGCATTTCGCATCGTCGTCCTGTTGGCTATGAAGGGCTGATTCGCGCGGTCGATACCGAAAAACAACCCCATTCACCAATGGAGCTGTTGGCAATACCGCAAACCGGTGTCGAAAATCTGTCTCTGGATCGATTATGTCGACGGTTGCATATGCACAATTTTGCCCGTCAGCCGAATGGTGAAGCCTGGTTATTTCTAAACCTTAATTCACAATGTCTGGTCGCTGAGCGCCCTGATGCCGGCTTTATGAATGCGTTATTTGAGCAGACCGGAATTTCCCCACATCGGGTGGTTATTGAAATTCTGGAAAGTGAAATTGATGATCGTCAATATTTACGCAGTTTGATCCGCCATTTTCGGGATTTGGGTTGCCTGATAGCGATTGATGATTTTGGTGCCGGGCATTCCAATTTTGATCGTATCTGGGAACTGGAACCGGACATCGTAAAAATTGATCGCAGCATGATCCATGGTGCGGGAACCTCGAGCCGGGTTGAGCGAATTCTGACCGGCGTCGTATCACTGATACACGAAGCCGGCAGCCTGGTGGTGATAGAAGGGGTGGAAACTGAACGAGAAGCACTGGTGGCTATAGCGGCTAATGCCGATATGGTTCAGGGCTTCTATTTTGCCCGACCGCAGCAACGCATCTCGCAAAATAGTAAATTTGCTGAAGATATTGATCATTTACTGAAAATTCAGCAACGTCAGCGCTTTAAAAACAGCCATCAAATGAATCAGGATTTCAAAAAGATAGAAACGCTGTTTCGTCAGGCCATCAGTGAATTTTCCATTACTAATGCCTTCGATACCAGCACCCTTATTCTGTTTCAGGAAAAGCGAGCCGTACGCTGTTATTTACTGGATGAAGTGGGTTATCAGATGGCCAGAAATGTCTATTCTCCGAATTACCAGCAAAAAATGGACACGCGTTTTACCCCGCTTTTGTCAGGTGATAATGCTAATTGGTCACACAAACACTATCATTTCAGAGCCATTGAACATCCCGGCGAAATGCAGCTAAGTCGACCCTATCTATCCGTCGCTGACTCCAGAATGTGCATCACGGTCTCCCAGACGGTAGTGGTGCATAACAAGCTATATGTATTTTGTTGCGACCTGGACTGGCAGGACGATTAACGCTGAAAATCCTCAGCGGATAACAAGGGGGGCGGGAATGTTTGAGGTAATCAGTAAGTACAGACATTTTTTGTTGCCACTCAGTCTGGTGATCATCTTTGATATCACGTTACTGGCAATGAATTATCGTATTTCGGTTCAGCTGGAAGCCTCCTCAATCAATATCAATATTGCCGGTCGACAACGCATGTTGTCACAGAAAATGACCAAATCACTGCTGTTAATGCATTATCAGCAGAATCAGGGACTCAATACCGACGCGGCCTTTGAGGAACTGATGGAGGCCATGTCCTTATTCGATCAAACTCTGAACGCCATGATTAACGGTGGTGAAACACTTAGTGCCGATAGTCAGCTTATCCAGGTTGAACAATTCAAGGAAACCGTAATACAAACAACACTGGAGCAGTCGGTTGCGTTGTGGAAACCCTTATATCTATCTATTCAACAAATGCAACTTAATGATTCAGCGTTGGAGCAACTGGTGAATGCCATGGTGGCTGATAATCTGCAGTTACTTGCTTTGATGAATAAATTAACCAATCAACTCGAAGCTTCTGCTAAACGCCAAACATATTTGTTAAGAGGATTACAGAGCATTATTGTGATTTTGATTCTGTTGTCATTTGCTATGGCAATAAATCGTTTGATTCGTCGCGAGCAGTATTTCAGTAAGCTGATGGAAAAAAGCTCTGATATCGTTATCGTCATTAATTCTGCCAGCGGTAATATCACTTTTATAAGTGCATCAGTAAAATTATTGCTGCAACACGAAGAGCGGTATTATCTCGGCCAACCTTATCATCGCTTGTTTGATCAGGAATCAGCGACCCGCATCTCACATTTGTTGTTATTGGCCAAAAAATTTCGGCCTTTGCCTTATAGTCGCTGTGAAGTACAGCTGGTAAGGGCTGACAATGAATTAATTGATGCCGAAATGTTACTTCAACTCAATCGTAGTGAAGATGGTCGCACCATCGAACTCAGCGGTGATATTCGCGATATTACCGAACGCAAACAACTGGAGCTGGCGCTTACCGAAATGGCGCATAAAGACAGTTTGACCGGTCTGGCCAATCGGGCCCAGTTCAGCCTGCTGGCAGAACAGGCCATTTTACAGGCACAGCGCAAGGGGACTTCGCTGGCGATGATGTTTATTGATCTGGATAACTTCAAATCCGTCAATGACGATTGTGGCCATCATGTGGGAGATGCCTTATTGATTGAGGTAGCCCAACGCATTGGTCAGCGTTTACGTGCCTCAGATACCGTATTTCGTATCGGCGGCGATGAGTTTGTCGTGCTGCTAAGTGATGTAGATAATGATAGGCATTTACAAACGGTAGGCGATAAAATCATTGCCACACTTTCCGAAAAAATGGTGATTGATAACTGCCCTTGTCAGGTAGGAGCCAGTATTGGGATCGCCCGTTATCCTGAGGATGGTGAAAACATTGATGCCTTGTTAAAAGCCGCCGATGAAGCGATGTACCGGGTGAAACAGTCAGGTAAGAATGCTGTGGCCTTTGTCGCCTGACAAACTGCACAGCCATGGTGCAGCAAGAATAGTTGTGGTTTAAATAAGTGCATAAGATACCTGTTTAAATAATAAGTAATTAACAAAATCAATAGCTTACAAGTTGGCATAATTCCCGCTTTAGACGGTGACCAATGTTGGTCAAACGTTCTGAAGTGAGAACACAATGTCTGCCTCAAATTTAAAATTTTTATCCTTCAGCGGTAACAGCCGCATTTTACATCTCAGCTGGATGGCCTTTTTTATCAGTTTTGTGGTCTGGTTTAACCATGCACCATTACTGGTTTCAATTAAAGAAACACTTGGCCTCACCGACCAGCAAGTTAAAACCCTATTGATTTTGAATGTCGCCCTGACCATTCCTGCTCGGATTGTGGTGGGCATGTTAGTGGATAAATACGGCCCCAAAATCATGTATTCATTGCTGCTGGGGATTTCCAGTATGTTGTGTTTCTTTTTTGCGATGGCCGACAGTTTTGAACAAATGGCCTTAGCCCGTTTTATGCTGGGTTTTGTCGGTGCCGGGTTTGTTATCGGTATTCGAATGATTTCAGAATGGTTTCCAGCCAAACAGGTTGGTCTGGCGGAAGGCATATACGGCGGTTGGGGGAATTTCGGTTCAGCTGCAGCGGCGATGAGTCTGCCGACAATTGCGTTGATGTTTGGCGGTGAAGAAGGTTGGCGTTATGCGGTTGCTTTAACTGGTTTGATTGCATTGATTTATGCGTTTATCTATTACAACAGCGTTTCTGATACGCCGAAAGGGTCAACTTATTTCAAACCGAAAAAATCTGGGGCGATGGAAGTCACCAGCAAAGGCGACTTTGCCTTATTAATTTTGATGACTCTGCCGATGTATGGCGCTTTGGCACTACTGGCATGGAAACTGTCACCAAGTGGGGTCTCATTACTGACTGAGTCGGTGACCTTACTGATTTATGCTGGGCTGGTGCTGTTGTTTTTGTACCAGCTATATCATATCTATCAGGTCAACAAATCTATATTTCATACCCCAGTTCCGGAAATTCATCGCTATAAATTCAAGCAGGTCGCGGTGCTGAATCTGGCCTATCTGGCAACCTTCGGTTCTGAGTTGGCGGTGGTGTCGATGTTACCGCTATTTTTTAGTGAAACATTTGATATTACTGTTGTTCAGGCCGGGCTATTGGCATCTGGTTTTGCCTTTATGAATCTGGTTTCGCGTCCAACCGGTGGTTACTTCAGTGATAAGCTGGGTCGTAAACTGACATTAACTATTTGTCTGGCAGGTCTGGCTGTGGGCTATTTTGTTATGGGCCTGATTACGCCCGAATGGTTTATTGTGTTAGCTGTGTTGGCAACCATGTGCTGTTCGTTCTTTGTTCAGGCAGGTGAGGGCGCGGTTTTTGCTGTGGTGCCTTTAGTACAACGTCGTCTGACCGGACAAATTGCCGGGATGGCAGGTGCTTATGGTAATGTCGGTGCATTGTTATTTTTAACAGTTTTGTCAGTGGTTTCAGCGCAGTTATTTTTCTGGGTAATTGCCGCCACCGCTGTTGTTACCTTGATCGTAGTGCAATTTATGGATGAGCCGCGTGGCCAGATGGCAGAAGTGTTGCCGGATGGAACCGTGCAAATGATCGACGTTCATTAAACGGGATCGAGATCATGCTGAAAGTCCGTTGCGGACAATACTCGCGGGCCGGGGTAAAAGCAGAAAATCAGGATGCGATTGGTTTTTATGCCCCGGAGAATAGCTTGCTGCTGGAAAGTAAGGGTGCCATCTGTGCGATTGCCGATGGTATCAGTAGCAGCGAGCAGGCTCGCGAGGCCAGTCATGCAGCCATCACCGGATTTATTGCCGATTATTACAGCACACCAGATACCTGGTCGGTCAAACAATCCGGTGGCAAGGTATTAACGGCGATTAATGTCTGGCTGTGTGGGCAGAGTCATCAGTTTCGGGAAATGTCACGGGGTTTTGCCACTACCTTTTCGGCGGTGATCATCAAATCGGTTACCGCACATCTGTTTCATGTCGGCGATGCCCGAATCTATCTTTTTCGTAACAATACGCTGGAACAACTGACCCAGGATCACCGGATAAAACTGGATGAAGGAAAAGAATATCTGGGCCGGGCGCTCGGTGTCGATTATGCACTGGAAATCGATTACAAGAATCTGGCCGTTGAGCGCGGTGATGTGTTTATCTTGATGACGGATGGCGTTTATGAGTTTGTTGCCGACAATGTCATCAAACAGCAGTTAAGTGATGATGTTGATCCTGAGCAGTGTGCCAAAGACTTGTGTGAGTTAGCGCTGCAAAACGGCAGTGGAGATAATGTAAGTTGCCAGGTTTTTTGTATTGATGAGTTGTCTGAACCGAAGCCGGATGAAGTTTATGCACGATTAACGGCGTTACCGTTCCCACCAGAATTGTATGAAGGTGTCATTCTTGATGGTTACCGGGTGTTACGTGAGCTGCATGCCAGCTCGACCAGTCAGTTGTATCTGGCAATCGATACCGAAACCCAGCAGAAAGTGGTATTGAAAACCCCTTCAGTGAACTTTGAAGATGATCCCGCTTATCTGGAACGCTTTCAGTTGGAAGAATGGATTGGCCGAAGAATTGACAATGCTCATGTAGTTCGCATCGTTGAGCAACAGCGTTCCCGGCGTTTTCTTTATTATGTGATGGAATATGTGGTGGGAAAAACCCTGCAACAGAAATTGGATGATGAAGGGCCGCTTAGCCTGAATGAAGTAAGACAGATACTCCCACAGCTCATCTCTGGATTACGGGCTTTTCACCGACTGGATATGCTGCATCAGGATCTTAAACCCGGCAATATCATGCTGAGTGATGAAGGGATCATAAAAATTATCGATTTTGGTTCTACCCGTATTGCGGGTATTGCCGATGTGGCCTCGCCAATAGAACGCAAAAAACTGCTGGGAACCAAAGAATTTACCGCACCGGAATATTTGCTGGGAGAGCAAGCGGGGGTGCAGGCCGATCAGTTTTCTTTGGGTTCGATTATTTACCAATTGCTGAGCGGACAGTTACCGTACGGAAAGCGTTTCGAAAAACAGATGAATCGTCAGCAATTGAGTCGCCTGAATTATCAGTCTTTGACATTGGTTCGAACGGATATTCCTGTGTGGGTTGATAAAGCGATAGAAAAGTCCGTACAGCTTAATCCACAACGACGCTATGAAGCCTTATCCGAACTGCAGACGGACCTGATAAAACCCAACCCGGCATTTTTACAAACTGACTATGTGCCGTTGATTGAACGTCATCCGGTGCGATTCTGGCAAACCTGTGCAGCTTTGAGTGTGTTATTTAATCTGCTATTGCTTTATCTGTTGGTGGGGTAGCGTAGCAGGCTCTTTCGAATTATATCCATATCTGGTTTGAATCGGATCGTTAAAAACCAAAAAGCCGGGACGAATCCCGGCTTTTTGAAGAGCTTAAACAAGCTTTATTTAATAGGCAGAAAATACAGTTTTCCGGCTTTCATATCGGGCATCAGGATATGTTTACCATCGGCTGATAAAGCAATATCAGCTGCGGCTTTATACTCGTCGGTGATCAATTGTGGCGTAGCTTTCGCTTCATTTAACTGCCATACCTTGCCGTTATTCCAGTCACTGATATATAAAAATCCATCAGTATCCCGAACCAGACCGTCTGCACCCCCAAAACCACTGTTCACTTTAGTGGCTTTAGCGGAGTTAATATCAAGTTGAAACAAGTCACCAGTGCCAAAATCAGCTACTAGCATCTTGTTATAGCCATCCATTAACAAACCGTTGGGACGTTTGATACCGGAATTTTGCTTGATGATTTCAGTTACCTTGCCTTCGGCTGTGACTTGATAAATACCGGCATCTTTGCCGTTATCGTCACCACTGTCGGATACATATACATTGCCATGGCCGTCAATTTCGACATCATTTAGAAACACTGGTTTACCTGGAAAATCACCTGGTTTAACCATCACTTCGCTTTGACCATCCAGACTGATTTTCACCAGTTGATCAACATCGGCCACATAAAGCGTGTTGTTAAACATATCGATGCCTTTGGGATCATTGAGGCCGTCGACTAGCGTTTCAGTGCTGCCATCGGTGTTCACAACAGTGACTTTACCATCACCATTTTTACCAAATTCACCGATTTCAGTGACAAACACCCGACCATCCGGATGGGCGATAGCTGATTCCGGCATCATCAGATTTTCTATCGTGTTGTTGCCATGTCTTGTGCTGGTGGTTTGAGCATCACTCTGTTCTTCACCGTAACTGACCCGGTAAATCACGCCATTAAAATCATCAGAGACAAGCACCGAGCCGTCAGGTAATTGCAGGACATCCGTAGGACGGCCCCACGCTTCACCATCATTTAACCATCCATCGATAAAGGTTTCATGACCACTGACTTCATTGTTTGCATCAAATGTGACACGCATTAACTGATAGCCAACCGGTTCTGTGCGGTTCCATGAACCATGCTGGGCAATGATGACATCTCCTTTGAAATCTTCCGGGAACATGTTGCCGGTATAAAATTTCATGCCCAGTGCAGCAGTATGGGCCTGAAATTCAGCGACCGGGAAGGTGACATCTTTGGGCGGTGTTTTATCGGCCCAGTCTTCATGACGTTCTTTACCGCCGGCATAGTAGGGGAAGCCAAAGTGCATGCCTTTTTCAGGTGCAGCATTTAATTCACCCGGTGGAATGTCATCACCCATCATATCGGTGTTGTTATCAGTAAAATACAATGTTCCGGTGTCCGGTTGGAAATCCATACCGACAGAATTACGAATACCTTCAGCATAGATTTCAGCATCACTGCCATCCGGATTCATCCGGATAATGGTGGCTTCCTGACCTTTTACATCGCAGATATTACAGGGGGCACCGACAGTGACATAGAGTTTGCCATCGGGTCCAAAGTCAATATAACGCCAGCCGTGATGCGCTTTATCAGGCAGATCTTCATAAATCACTTCGCGCATTTGCTTAAAGGGCAGGGTCAGATCAAATCCAGGCGCTGCATAGCGAGCAATACGGTTTTGTTCGGCAATATATAAGTTGCCCTGATACATGGCGACACCGTTACCGACTTTAAGGTCGTCAAGAATAGTGACCACTTCATCGGCTTTACGATCTTTATTGCGATCCACTACTGCATAAGCTTTTTGGCCACGTGTACCGACAAACACTGTACCAGTGGACTGGCCCAGTGCCATTTGCCTTGCGCCTGGCACTTCGGCATAGACTTCAACTTTAAAGCCATCAGGTACATTGAGTTTATGCAGGTTTTTTTCGACATCAGCTGCATCGGCGAAGCTAGCAGTGCTAATTAAACCAAGCGAAGCAAGGGTTAAGGCACTTAGAGTCTTGAGGTTAAACTTCATTGGATTCCTCCATTGTGAAAAGCATTAGTTTTTTGAAGTGGTGACAATGATTTTGCCAATTTGTTGGTTGGATTCCATGTACTGATGTGCAGCAACAATGTCATCCAATAAAAAGGTTTTGGCAATAATCGGTTTGAGGTGGCCGGCAGCCAAGCCTTTTTCGATAAATTCCACACCGCGTTGTAAACGCTCGGCATTCTGGCTGATTTCAAACAAGGTATATCCGCGAAAGGTGAGGCCTTTTTCCAGGGCTGTAAATAATGGAAAAGGTGTGGCCTCAGTACTTAACGCACCGTAGACGAAAATTTGTGCGAATCGTCCACACGCGTTGGCTAATTCATTTAATGCTGGTCCGGCGACAGGATCAAACACCATCTCCGCACCTTTACCACCCGTAATCAGCTGTACCTGCTCGGTTATTTGCTGGGATTCACTGACAATAACATGTTGGGCACCATGTTCAAGCAACATGGACTTTTTAGCCGCTGTACGAGTAATTGCTACTGGAATGGCACCAACCTGATTCGCTATCTGAATGGCGGCCAGACCGACACTGCTGGATGCCGCAGGAATCAGTATTGTCTGTCCTTGGGTTAACTGCCCGATATCAATCAATGCACCCCAGGCGGTAAGATATTGCATCCACACAGCCGCTGCTTCATTGTCAGACATACTGGGTGGTTGTTTAACGATAGCATGAACCGGTAAAACAGCTTTTTCAGCATAGGTACCGTATTGATTCATTGAAAAAGCTGGAATCACATTAACCTTATCGCCGGTTTTGAACTGGCTGACATTGGAACCTACCTGTTCGATGATGCCTGATGCCTCGTATCCGAGTCGTGCAGGAAGCTCGGGTACTTCCAGATATTGGCCACTGCGAAACATGACCTCAGCACGATTCAGACCCACGGTGTTAATTTTGAGCAACACTTCGTCGGCTTGAGGTGCGGATATCTCCATATCGTCCAGTTGTAAAACTTCAGGTCCACCTGTCTGATGGAAACGAGCAACTTTGCTCATAAAAGAACCCCCGGTAAATGTGAGAATATGGCTATCGGTTAATCAATACGTTTGTAAAAACGATATCGATAAAAGCCTGGAGTGGTGTAATGCTGGAATGCATTTTGGCGCGCAGAATTGCGCCTTGCCATCCCGATAATAAAAATTCGGAAAGTTGTTCAACATCGGCTTCTTCAGAGAGCTCGCCACAGTCGATAGCGGACTTCAGGCACAGGCCGAATTGTTGTTTCCAGCCTTCGAAGACTTGATCAAGGCGAACTCTGAAGGTTTCATTCTGGCTGGATAATTCCTGTCCCAATGTACCTATCAAATAGCCGCGTTTACACATGCCCTCACGTATTGTCGCCAGCCCGTCATCCAGATAGGCCCGAATACGTTGCAGAGGGCTTAGAGCCTCGTTGTTCAGGAAATGAGCAATTTTATCGTTATAGGCAACTGCAAACTCATCAATGATTGCCAGACCAAATTCTTCTTTACT
This sequence comes from Methylophaga sp. UBA2689, assembly GCA_002354555.1. GTDB lineage: Bacteria > Pseudomonadota > Gammaproteobacteria > Nitrosococcales > Methylophagaceae > Methylophaga. The sequence goes on along the minus strand of DELT01000099.1, from coordinate 33,698 downwards.
GGCAAAGTAATAATAAAAGGAGCCTTTGGGGACGCCCGCTGTTTTCAATACCGTATTTAAGCCGGTAGGATTAAATCCATGGCTACCAATAACGTCGGTACCCACTTGAATTAATGATTGTCTTGTTTCGATGCGTGTCATATTAGACCGGTCGTCTACTAAAGTGGTCCCATAATAGACCAGTCGTCTAGTAAGTGCAAACCAGTAAATTTGATTTTAATGGCCCAGTTTTAATCGATGTTATTGGAACCTATGAATTCTTGAACTAATTTAGGCAGAAAGGTTCGTATTATTCAAAGGCTTCATGAAAATGGATTCATAATGAATATTGGAGGCAAACATGCAAATCACAAAAATGACAGGTTCGATGGCGGCATTGTTAATGAGTCTTTCATCTATGTCGGCTTATGCTGAGGAAAATGATGTAGAGACGGTGGCGAAGATTGTCGATATTCAGCATGAATTATTTAACGGACCTCATGAAGGTATGCGAGCGGTTCATGCGAAAGGTGTGGTGTTAAAAGGAGATTTTTATCCAGATGAATCTGCCTCACGCATCTCTAAAGCAGAACATTTCAATAATGATGATGCGACTCCTATCGTTGTAAGATTTTCAAATGGCACCGGTATTCCGGATATTGCCGATAATGACCCAAGGGGAATCATCAAGGGAATGGCAGTCCGGTTTAGTCTGGAAGATGACGAATACACGGATCTGGTATTGAGTTCAGTACCACGGTTTCCTGCTTCTACCCCAAAGGAATTTTTGCAGTTTATGACGGCGGTTAAAAAATCAGCAAAAAGTGAAGAATCGCCCACGCCATTAAAAAAATATATTCAGGAAAATCCAGCTGCAAAAGCCTTTGCGGAATATCCAAAACCGGTACCGGCAAGTTTCGCCGTATTGTCATATCACAGCATTAATGCATTTAAATTTACCAATGAGCTCGGCCAGTCGGTTTATGGACGTTATATTGTTGAGCCATATGAAGATGAAAAAATGCTTGGACAGAAAGTAGCCGGTGAACAGAATAACGATTATCTGATGAATGAAATTCGCGAACGTTTGCCGCGAGAACTGGTGAAATTTCATCTAAAACTGCAAATTGCCAATGAAAATGATGAAGTGGATGATGCCACGGTTATCTGGCCGGAAAGTCGTGAAGTGGTTGAGTTAGGAACCATTGTTATAGAAGCGGTTAAAGGTAATGCATTGGAATATGAACGCAAAACCATGTTCAACCCACTGGCTTTGCCGGAGGGTATTGAACCTTCAGATGATCCTATATTACTGGCTCGCCCTGCAGCCTATGCGGTCAGTTTTCAGCATCGTGCAGAATAAAATCCAAATGATTCTTTAAAGGAGCAATATGAGTAACACACCCACCACATTGAGAGATATTGTCGGCCTTGGCCATCAGCCGGCCCGTTTAAGTGATTCAGCACTGATCATGGTTGATTGTCAGAATACCTATCGTGTGGGAGTTATGCAGCTCACAGGTGTAGAAAAAGCTATTATTGAAGCCAAAGCTTTGCTGGAACGTGCAAGGGCGTTAAATATCCCTGTCATTCATATTCAACATGATGGTGGCATGGGCTCACCTTACGATCTCACTACGGATATTGGCCAGATTTCCAATGAGGTGGCACCTAAAGACGGGGAATACGTTATTACCAAAAACTTTCCCAATGCGTTTGTGCAAACTGAATTGGATGAAAGGCTGAAAGCGCTGAATATTGAAAATATTGTGTTGGCAGGATTTATGACACATATGTGTGTAAATTCCACAGCGCATGGCGGATTTAATCTGGGGTATAAACCAACTGTTGTGGCCAGTGCAACAGCAACCCGACCGCTTCAGGCTGCGGGTGGCAAAGTTATTTCGGCTGAGCAGGTTCAGGATGGTGCGATTGCTTCAACTCGAGATTTATATGCGGCAGTAGTTGATAGGGTTGCAGATCTGCCTGATTAAAAACTCCATAGAAAGCCCGCCGGTAATCAATACTGGCGGGCGTTGTTGACTGATCAGTCTTCAAAAGGAACTGGAATTGGTGTGTCAGCAGTAGACGGTGGCAATTGTGGTACGGCAAATTTGGGTTGGTCACCCGTCAAGGTTTTCAAAAATGCAGTTATGTTTTGAATGTCCTGTTTTTCCAGTTTCTGCCCCAGCTGCAGTCTGGCCATCACATCGACGGCATCTTCCAGTTTCCAATAGGCACCGTCATGGAAGTAAGGGTAGGTCAACTCAACATTACGTAAAGTTGGCACTTTGAAGGAGAAGCGGTCGGCATCTTTACCGGTCACTGCAATACGTCCTTCAGCCGGGTTTTCGGTCTGGTAGGATTCCATAATCCCCATTTTCTGGAATGAACTGCCACCTACAGCAGCCCCGTTATGACAGGCCACACAACCGATTTCTTTAAATTTCTGATAACCGGCAATTTCAGTGTCAGTCAAAGCATTGTCATTGCCTTTAAGCCAAAGATCAAAGCGAGAATTAGGAGTGACCAGGGTTTCTTCAAAGGCCGCTATGGCATTGGTAACCTGATCCAGAGTAATCTCATTGCTGCCATAGATTTCATTGAATGCAGCAACGTATTGTGGAATCGAACGCAAAACATCAATGGCCAGAGAGTGGCTAAAAGCCATTTCCATCGGATTAGCAATTGGTCCGGCAGCCTGTTCCTGTAAATCGGCTGCCCGACCATCCCAGAACTGGGCCAGATTCATACTGGAATTGAGTACGGTGGGAGAGTTGATTGGGCCTTGCTGCCAATTATGACCAATGGAAGTCGGCAAGTTATCACTTCCACCCATACTGAGGTTATGGCAGGAATTACAGGATATGAAACCCGAGCGGGAGAGTCTGGGGTCAAAAAAAAGTTTTTTCCCGAGTTCAACTTTGGCGGGTTCGGTAATAATAAACGGCTTTATCGGTTTGATGGGCTCGTTTCTAAGATTATCTGCCAACACAGGGGATATATTTAAAAACGTTATAAGTCCTACCAGTAGTGTTTTATACATTACTTACCTCACTTATCTGATTAACAACAGGTGTTGATAATTTGATTGTAGGGAGACTTACTTATTTGCTGTAGGGTTATCGGGCTTTGATTTGATCTGGATCATAAGATCCAATTTACGGGATAAATAATCCTCGCTCGATAGTAATTGTTATCATAACTAAAAATAATCAAGAGAGAGAAAACCATGCCTTTAAAACACGTCATCTGGTTGGGGGGGCTTTTAACTATATTATCCCTGCCAGTTTTAGCAAAAGAGATTGAGTGGCCCGTTTACGGTGGTGATAATCTGCACCAACGGCACAGTAAGCTGACGCAGATTAACAAAAGTAATGTTATGGGGCTGGTTGAAGCATGGGAGTTTGATACCGGTGTAAATGAGACTTTCCAGGCGACACCGGTGGTTCAGGATGGTGTGATGTATGTTTCCTTGCCATTTAATGATGTGGTTGCGCTGGACGCTGCGACAGGTAATCAGTTATGGCGCTACGAACATGATTTAGATGAAGATTATCCCATTTGTTGTGGTCCTGCGAATCGCGGTGTGGCTGTTGCAAATGGAATGGTTTTGACCGGCACTATTGATGCCAGACTGATTGCACTGGATGCCAAAACAGGCGAAAAACGCTGGGATAATCGTGTTGTTGATGAAAACAGTGGTATTCAGGAAGATGTCAGCACGCTCGACGATACGGAATTGGGCAGTGTATCCGGCACCTCCGGAGCGGGTATCAATATGGCACCGATGATTTATCAGGATACAGTCATTATTGGTATTACTGGTGTGGGATATGGTTTACATCTTGATGCTACAGACTCTGATTCACCTTTGGGCGCTGTCGTCGGGATAGCCGGGAAATATGGTCGACGCGGTTTCATGGCTGGCTATGATATTGAAACCGGTAAACAGAAATGGCAGTTTGATACCATCAAGGCTGAAAACTGGGAAGGTGATTTTGTTACCAAAACCGCTGATGGGGTGAAATTACCGCGCGATATTGCAAAGGAAAAAGCCTCGCTGGAACAGCATAGCGACGCCTGGCGCTATGGTGGTGCTTCGGCATGGAGTACGCCAGTTATCGATCCTTACACTGGCATCCTGCATTTTGGTACTGGTAATCCTTCACCGCAAATGGAAGGCTCATCCAGACCAGGAGATAATCTTTACAGCAGTTCACTACTGGCACTTGATGCCAACAGTGGAGATTATCGCTGGCATTATCAACAAGTCCCCCATGACAGCTGGGGATACGATGTGGCTAGTCCCCCGGTTTTATTTGATATTACAATCCAGGGAAAACCTACCCCCGCCATTGGGCAAGCCGGTAAAACCGGCTGGTTTTATGTGCATGATAGACGAAATGGTAAGTTTCTCTATAAAAGTGAAGCCTTTGTCCCGCAAAAAAACATGTTTGAACTTCCCAGCAGCGAAGGCACGGTTATTTATCCTGGTGTAATGGGCGGGGCAAACTGGTCTCCCGTTTCAGTGGATGCTCGCAGACGTTTGGTATTTATTGCCGCCATTCACTGGCCGGTGGAATATAAATTACACAAACAGGCCGCCAAGGATGGAGAAGAAGCGGTGCGTTATTCTTCAATGTCTCCGTTAAATACTCCTGAAAAACATGGTTTATTAACTGCAATTGATTTGGATAGTGGGGAAATAGTCTGGCAGGTCAAAACTGAAAATCCATTAATAGGCGGCGTTTTAAGTACAGCCAGTGGTCTGGTGTTTACCGGAGAAGGGAGTGGTGAACTGATGGCCTTTGATGCTGATTCGGGAGAAAAACGCTGGAGCGGTAAAACTGAAGCGGGCGTCAATGCGCCACCCATTACCTACAGTGTTAATGGTAAACAGTATATTGCTGTCGCTGTGGGTGGCAATCGTCTGTTTGGTTTTAAAACCGGACAGAAAATCAGGGCCTGGAGTCTACCCTGAAACTTTACAGGATTGATAAATCCTGATGAAAGGAGTTCAGATGGCTGAATATGCTGCATATTATGGAAACTACTTTTAGATGAATAGCATCCGAACCAGGGTGATTCTACTTTGTGTCAGTCTTATTTTACTGACGGCGTTTGCCATGCAGCTGAGCCATGGTTGGTTTATTCATAAACATAATCAGCAGCAAATTCATGAACAGGTGGCAAATGCCTCCTATTTTCTGCATCAGTACATTGACAGCCGTGAGACGAATCTACGTTACGCAACCAGAGTTATTATCCAGGATTTTGGTTTCAGACAAGCTGTTGCGACCAATGATGTTCCTACCATTACCAGCATGCTTACTAACCATGCTGGACGGATTCAGGCAGATTTGATGTTGGTGGTCAGTGATAATGGTGAGCTGATTGCAGCGAATGAATTGGATTTCCCACTTTCTGATATGGCCGATATCAATTGGCTGGCGTTTAATGGCATCAGCCAGCAGGGTCAGTTTGTGGAAATAAATAATCGTTTGTATCGTTTATTCAGCTTACCCATCAATGCACCGCATCAAGTCGCTATCAGTATTATCGCGTTTGAAATAAATGCACCCTTACTGGAAGAATTAAAGCTCAAAACCGGGTTGGATATTGTGTTTGAATCTAACCAGACAGATTTCTTTTTAACTACCCTGCAAATTCATAAAGCTGAGTTCGACCGTCTTCTACAAAAAACGAATGTGCCTGATTTGTGGTGGCAAAGATCCCAATTCTTATTGGAAGAGGTCAAGTTAAAAAGCGTTAATGACCAGCAAATACAATTATTTTTGTTGGCAGATTTATCCATTTTTTATCAGGTTTTTGATCGACTGAATTATTCTCTGCTGGGTTTAACGTTATTTATTGTGATAATCAGTGTGGTGCTCAGCACTTTGCTGGCCAGACGTCTGGCAAATCCACTTTCTCATCTATACAAGGATTTGATTTACCGAGCAACTCATGATCATTTAACGTCCATTCTTAATCGTCATGCTGCTATCGAACGAATCACTGAAGAACTCGCACGCTCAACTCGTAGTGATAAAATTTATTGCGTCGCATTATGCGATATAGATAATTTCAAAAAGATAAATGATACCTATGGTCATGCTGCAGGCGACGAGGTACTGCGCCGCTTTGCAAAACGCCTGAAATCCACTTTGCGAAGCTATGATGTATTGGGACGCTTTGGAGGGGAAGAGTTTTTGGTCGCTTTGCAATTAAAACCTGAAGAGGCAACAGCATCTTTTGAAAGATTAAGATCAGTTATAGCGGATGATCCCATCCCGAGTGGTTCCCGGTTAATTCCGGTGACGATGAGTTGTGGTGTTTGCCTGCTACGGCCTGAAGAGGCTGTGCCACCGATGGATGTGATTTTGCATACGGCCGATACGGCGTTATATAAAGCAAAGAATCATGGCCGTAATCAGGTGATTTTTACCCATGTTCCTGCTTTTCCGGTTGTAGAATCTGATATTGACGATAAAGTTGAATCATAGATAGATAATGTTTTCACGCAATGGTGCCAGACGAGCAAGCAGCTGATTTTGAACACGGTGAGGTATTCCTTCAGCATCCATGGCATTAATCAATAAATCCACCAAATGATTAAAATCGCTTTCATTGATATTCATACCAGTATGGATATCGGCCATATTGTCACCGGTATATTGGCAGGGGCCGTCAGAGATCGCACAAAAGTGTTCGATGAGATTTTCACGGAATCGGCTGACGCGGGCTTCGGCGAAATAATGGAAAATCTGCTCATCCTGACCAATTTGCTGGATGAGGTTTTCAACAATATTATTCACACCTTGCTCACCACCCAGTTTATTGTAGAGCGTGGATTCTGAAGTACTAGCACAAGCGGTTAATATCAGGCAGCAAGCCATCAAAAAGCTATATTGGAATTTCGCTAACATCAAAAGTAACCTGTCACAGAAAAATAAGCCCCTTTCTGGTTTTTGGCGCCAGCAATTTCACCCAGATCAAGCCAGGCGGCCGTGACACTTATAACCTTATTGGGAAACCAGGCCACAAACACGTTAGACCAGTCATCTTCTTTTAAAGCAAGATTATCGGGTTTTTGGCGATATTCAACACCAAGGGCTAAATGGCGACCAAATAGTATAGCTGTGGATGCTTCAAGGACAATTTCACGCTGACTTCCATGTGCTGCATCACCAAAACCTAATAAGCCGGTCTGATTGGCTTCTGTAGAACGGGCCGTTACATTCCATAGCCAGTTATACCCGGCAATTGCACCAAGATGCAGTTTACTGGCAGCCAGATAAATATCGGTTCCGGAATCATCATCTGCGCCCAACAAATAGGCGACAGTAGGATCGTCAAGTTTTTTATGCTGGATCCCCAGGCTTATCTGCGGAAATTGACTATAGACAATATCGCCATAAAGTCTGGCTTTGACACCCAATACACGTTGTTTGATATCGAGGTCTAAGGCATCAACATGAAATTTTTGCTTGGCAACTGAGAATTCAATTCGGTCATAGAAAGTCGCCTGAGCGCCGCAGACACGTAAATCATAGTCATCCACATTCGCACCACTACAAAATACATTGGCGGCTATTTCATCTCGACTGCCATAACCGGCTAATTGAGCCCACGGTACAAAACCGCCACCGCCGGTCCCTTCAATTTGGGAAATGCCGGGCGTGGCGATCAACTTGCCATCTGCGGCGAAAAGCTGACTAGTGAGTGATACTGTCAGCAGAAAAAGAATAAGTCGCATTATTTTCACCTAACCAAGCAACGAGATCTTCAGCATCCCGAGGTTTACTTATTAAATAGCCTTGAACACTATCACAGCCCATTTCCAGCAGAATAGAGTAGGTCGCAGCATTTTCAACACCTTCAGCCACCACCTTTAACCCCAATGAATGGGCCAGATAGATAGTGGATCGAACAATTTTTTGATCCGTTGTAGAACTATCGAGATTGCGAATAAAACTCATATCCAGTTTGAGTTCATCGACAGGTAGGATTTTTAATTTCGATAATGATGACTGACCTATTCCGTAATCATCTACAGCAATCATATAGCCGGATTTTTTTAAGGTTTTAAGTACCTCGATACCCAGCGCTTCATCGTACATGATATCGCGTTCGGTGATCTCGATCGTGACCGAGCTGGCGGGAATATTGTAAAACTCAATCTGTGTGTCCAGAAATTGACAAAAATCCGGATGCGCCAAATCCTCTGCCGACACATTAATGGCAGCATTTAATGCCAATCCATTTTCCCGCCAATCGCTTAACTGCTTGAGTGTCTGTTTGATAACCCAGTGGGTTAACTCAACGATCAGACCGGACTGTTCGGCCAAGCCGATAAATTTATCAGGTGCAACTCGGCCTAAGCCTGGACGATGCCAGCGTATAAGAGTTTCTACGGTTTCCATTTTGCCATTTTTAAGCTCAACCTTAGGCTGGAAGTTTAAAAATAATTCAATATTAGTCGGTTGTCTCAACAGTGCTTGAAGCGCTTCAATAAGGCTTAATTCTTCTAGATGATTTTCGTCTTCACCGGGCATATAGACATGTATGGTTGTACGATTCAGGCGAGCATGATCAGCAGCAATTCTGACTCGACGAAGCATCGTTTTACTGTCATATCCATCGGCTGGATAGCAACACACCCCAGCATAAAAATGAGCGCTTAAACTGATATTACCAATTTGAAAGGGCTTATCCAGGTTATTAAGCAATGCTTCAACAACCTGTTTAGGACTTTGTCCAGGCAGCAATTGAATAACGGATAGAAACTCGATTCCTTCCAGACGTGCATTGGTTTTTTCTCCAGCTGTAGCAAACTGGTTAAGTCGTTGAGCCAGAACAGTGAGGCAGGCATCGGCAACTTCAGGCCCAAGCCGATCATTTATCTGTCGGAAATTTTGAATATACGTCGCCACTACAATACATTGACCATATTCCTGCATTGTTGCTGAAAGTGTGCTTCGCATGGTGTGGATATTGAATAAACCGGTCAATGCATCATGTCTGGCCTGCCATGTCACAACCTGTTCACGCTGTTTAACTTCTGACCCCATGGTTCTGAGGGCAGCAGCTAAATCACGGATTTCACTACTGGCCTGGCCGGGTTCCTGCCAGGCATCGTAATTTCCTTTGGCAAACTGGTTGGCGATGCCGACCAGTTTAGCGAGCGGGGTGGTTAAGGTATGTGCAATGATGGTGCTGATGATGATGGAAACCAACATCACCAATAAGACTATCAGGATGATGCGCCCAGACATCTCATCATATTGTTGATAGGTGGGTCTTAAGTCAGCTGATAAAAGAATGCTGACAGGGTTTATGCTGGTGGTCACTGGCATAAAATCAGAATTGATAAATGTAGGTCTTTCCATCCAAAACCATTCTGTGTGAGCTGAATTTATCGTCTCTATAAATTCTGAATCATTTGAAATATTTTCCAGTGTGGAATAAACCGGAACTGAATGTTTAAGCAGGGTTATGTCCAGACCGGTGAGTTGTTTGAGCTCATTAAGGTTTGTCTGATTCAGCTCAAATCCTACTAACGTATAGGCAATGGTTCTGGGGGCCATTATTGGTAACAGGATGAGCTCATAAACCCGGTCGTCCAGCATCACAATATGAGCAATGGCAGGTTTTTCCAGTAAATCTTTAACTACATAGCTCAGTAGGGCCTCATCGTTAATGATCGAATGACTACTGGAGATCAGCTTACCGGATAGATCCGTCAACAACATTAAATCAGCATTGATTCGTGCACCATGATTCATTAATACGCTGGCGATAGTATCTTTGTCGCCGGAAGCCACCGCTTGTTTAAAACCAAAGTCTGCCGTCAGTACCTGTGCCGAATTCACCAGATTTTTTTCTGTTGAGCGAATGTATTGACGCAGAATATTTTCAGCCTTAATGGTATTTTGCTGAATCTGTTGCTGATTAAACTGGTTGGCAGACCACCACGAAATAGCCTGAATGACCATTGTGGTCACCAGAACCAGTGAAAGCGCAAATAGCAGAATTTGCGTGCGTAATTTAGTGATGCCCAGGCGCACCAAAGGTATCCTCAAATGACTCACGCGGAGGTGGGGGCGCAATGTCCAACTGGACTATGTGCTCACCTTTATCATTTTGTTCAAGCTGATCTATTTCAAAATACTGACGACTTTCGGCACCATCAGTCGTATAGGGATGCCAGACACTTATCCGGGGATTCTGCTCGGTTGCATTAAATTTTGCGTAACCTTGATCAGAGGACGTCACAACCGTTTGGTGTTGTGCGATATAAATGTAGCCAATCATTGTGTCGTGAATGTTACAGCCCACTACAACCACACCGGGCTTTTCAAATTGGATTGGCTTTTCCGGTTTGTCGGCATAGAGCTTGAGTTCAAACGTTTTAGCTTCAGAAAATGAATAAACGTGATGGCGTATATTGTCGCTATTGGGAAAATCAACTGCCTGACCTTGTTGAATAACAATTTGCTCAGGGACAAACATCTTATCTATCTGATCGATAACATTGATTGAATCTACTTGACCAAAGCTTTCGGGCGAACTCAATACCTCAATTACCGCACTGGAAACAGCCTGTTGTTGTTGATCAACTATTTTCAAAGAAATGGACTCTGCTCTGGCTGTTAATGTCTGAGTTAATGTGGCGAGGCCTATGCTCACAATTAATAGGTTTGTGAATTTCAAAATTGTATTCCGAATATTAGTCTTTATCGATAGATGTAACTGAGGTTACACCAATCCCTGTTCCAGCATCGCATCCGCAACTTTTCGGAATCCCGCGATATTTGCCCCCAGCATAAGATTGCAGGGTTGATGAAATTCAATGGCAGTCTCTGCACAGCGTTGATAGATATCTTTCATGATAATTTGCAAACGTTGATCCACGTCAGCAAACGACCATTGCATCATACTGGCATTTTGCGCCATTTCGAGCTGGCTGGTGGCGACGCCGCCGGCATTGGCAGCTTTGGCTGGAGCATAATGAATCCCTGCCGCAATAATATGTGCCTGTGCTTCAGCAGTGCAGGGCATATTGGCGCCTTCAGCAATGCAGCTAATACCATTTTTGCACAGTGCAACGGCATCAGCTGCCGATAATTCATTCTGGGTCGCGCACGGAAAAGCAGCATCTGCTTTAATACGCCATACCGCATGACCACCTTCAGGATACTGTTTGATAGGTGTAAACTCAGCGTCAGGGTGTGATTCCAGGTATTTCGCCAAAGAGCAATTTTGATCCTCTTTTAATTCCCTCAGCAGAATTAAATCAATACCTTTTTCGTGATAAATGGTACCGGTGCTGTCAGAGCAGCTTATTGGCAGTGCACCACATTGATAGAGTTTTTCAATAGTATGTATCGCCACATTTCCTGCCCCTGATACCAGGCATTTTTTGCCATCGAGACAATCATCATTGGCTTGCAGCATATTTTCTGTGAAATAGACTAAGCCGTAGCCTGTGGCTTCAGGGCGAACAAGTGATCCCCCCCAATTCAGCGATTTTCCTGTCAGTACTCCTTCAAAGTGACGATTCAAACGTTTGTATTGTCCAAACAGATAGCCAATCTCACGCTTACCCACGCCAATGTCGCCTGCGGGTACATCGATGGTCGCACCAATATGCCGTTGCAACTCGTTCATAAATGCCTGACAGAAACGCATAATTTCGTTATCTGATCGATTTTTGGGATCAAAGTCTGAGCCACCTTTGCCTCCACCGAGTGATAAACCAGTCAATGCATTTTTAAATATCTGCTCAAAGCCCAGAAATTTAACGGTACTGGCAGTGACTGAAGGATGAAAGCGGATACCACCTTTATAGGGGCCCAGTGCGGAGTTGAACTGAACTCGATAGCCTTTGTTAACCTGGACGTTACCGTCATCATCTTGCCAGACAACTCTGAACATAATCTGGCGTTCCGGTTCAACTATGCGTTCGATGATATTTTGTTGTAGATACTGAGGATTTCTGTCCAGCAAAGGGCATATAGATTGGAGAATTTCTTCGGTAGCTTGATAAAACTCTGGCTGACTTGGGCTGCTTCGTTGCAGCTTCTTCATCGTCACCTCAATATAGGACATTCAAACCTCTTTGTTTAACCTGATAATGCAAATATACAATCTAACAGAAGTAATGCTTTTTATCAGACTAAGCAAATTGTTACTGGTTCACCACTTGAATTGATGGCGGAATGAAAACATACTGATTTTATTTACAAATATTGAGTTATTATTTTTCAAATCCACCCGTCTGGAATATACCGACACCATCACGGCCACGAGCTTTGACATCATAAAGCGCCATATCGGCCTTTTTCATAAGCTGAAGGGGAGTTTCATTCGTTTCGGGTAAGTAGGCTGCAATGCCGATACTCAAAGTGATCAATAACCGAATATCCCCAAATACAAGGTGGTTTTCCAGACTCTTGCGCAAGTGTTCAGCCACTTTTACCGCAGCTTCGGGAGAACTTACTTTGTTCAGTAAGACGACGAATTCATCACCACCAAATCGAGCAAGTGTATCCGTCGCTCTTAATGCTGACAGCATGGTTTCTGCTACGCGTTTTATCACTTGATCCCCAACATCATGCCCGTAGGTATCATTGATTTGCTTAAAATGATCGACATCAATAAACATCAGGGCCAGCGGATGTTTATTTCGTTTTGCACCGAGTATTGCCTGATTCATCCGCTCGTCAAACAAACGGCGATTTGGTAAGCCGGTCAAGGCATCATAAAGCGCCATTTTTCGCATTAATTCATGTTCGTGTTTTCTGGCGGTAATATCTTCTATTTGTGAGACAAAATGCAGCAGATCCCCATTTATGTCATGAACCACCGAGACGCTGAGTAATACATCAATTAGTTGATGATTTTTGCATATATAACGCTTTTCCATCTGATAGTGATCAATTTCACCGGCAATAAGCTGATCGACAAAATGTTTATCGACATCGAGATCTTCAGGATGTGTCACATCCATAAAGGTCATTTGTAATAATTCACCTTCGCTGTAACCAAGCATTTCGCAACAGGCTGGGTTTGCCTCCAGCCAGCTCCCATCCAGACCAACCAGTGCCATCCCGATAGCAGCTGTATCAAAGGCATTACGGAAGCGTTCTTCACTGATACGCAGATTGATTTCGATTGCTTTTCGTCCACTGATGTCGGTATGAGTACCAATAGCTCTGAGTGGATTGCCCTGCTCATCACGGTCAACCACCGTGCCACGATCCAGAATCCATTTCCAGCTACCATCTTTACACAGCATACGGTGTTCATTTCGGTACTCAGGTTGGCTGCCATCCAGCAACGCATCAATATCGCTGAATACCTGTTGACGATCATCTGGATGAATACGATCTGACCATTCGCTGACATGAGGAGAAAATTCATCTGGTGTATATCCCAGCATGGAAATCAGTTTTTCCGAAAAAAGCACTTTGTCATCGATAATTGACCAGTCCCATACGCCTTCGCCACTACCTTCCAGCGCATGTTTCCAACGTGCTTCAGTTTGTTCAAGTTGTGTCTGATAAAGCCAGCTGTCAGTAATATCAAAACAAATACCTATCATGCCTGTTGCCAGGCCTGAAGCCTCGAAATTAATGGCCGTCTTGAGTTGTACCATTCGGGTCTCGTTACCAGCCTGTACCAAAGCCTGAATATTGAGATCATCACCATTTGCTTTGCTTCGCTCAAATGCCATTTCCACCCGCTGACGATCAGTTTCTTCAAATCGGGAAAACCAGTCTTCGAGACTAAGAGACTGATTGGCATGTTCCTTCTCGCCAAAAATGCTTAATTGATGCTCATCTACTAACACTATCTGGCGCTGAAAATTCCATTCCCAGGTACCCATGCCAGCGGTATCTGTTGCCAGCTGCAGCTTTAAGTGCTTTTCTTTCAGGGATTGGGTTATTTCGTTTGCCCTGTTTTCTGCTCTTACACGACCACTTGCTAATAACCAGAATATAAAAGCAATTAAAAATGTCATTAACAATTCTAAAAAAAACAATGCAGTTGCTGACTGTTTTTCGAAGGCTTTTATGAATGCTTTATCGGGATAGGCGGTTACTTTCCACTGCCGACCTGCCAGAGTATATGTCTCACTTAATTCAAAAGTATTAGTTTGAAATTGACTGGACTGAAACAGCACATCCTGCGTGCCATCGGTCACATCTGTTATCTGCATATGGCTAAATATGCCATTTTGCGTTAATGAAGCATTGATCACGTCATTTATTCGAAATACAGCATAAACCCAGCCAGTATGGATTTTTTCAGAGGCATTTGATTCAAATAATGGCAGGTACATAAGCAATCCCGTTACGGGTTCTTCGGGATTGTCCTGAACAAGTTTTACCCCTCCAGAGAGCGCGGTGTTGCCACTTTGAAGCGCTTCCATCATGGCCGCACGCCGTGTGGTTTCAGAATACATATCAAAACCAAACGCCCGAAGATTACGTGTCTCAAATGGTTCAAGATACAAAATGCTTGTATAAACTTGCCGTTCACCTTCAGGATAAATGTTGTAGTCAGGAAATCCTGATTGACGGACCATTTCGATATGAGCAGATTTTTCTTCAGGTGTGATCAGTGGTACATATCCCAATCCCTGAATCCCGGGATAAAAAGCTTCCAGCCGGAGTTTTTCAGCGTAATTTCGGAATTCTGAGCGGGTAATAATTTTTGAGGATTCAAATAATCCCTGAGTCGCCCGTAACATCTGTTCGTAGCTGCGGACTTTTTCAGTAATGCTTTGGGTGATTTCGTTAAACGATATAGCAAAGCGATCAGCGATCACCTGCTGATTACGGCTTTTAACTTGATGATATTGTGCCAAGGAAAAACCAGAACCTACCACTATCACCAAAAAAGGTATAAACAATAGTGGCAGTTTGGAAATACTTTTTTTTATATCACAATACAAATAAATAGCTTTCTTCATTTATTTACATGCAGCCAGCCGTCAACATGTGACAGATGCCATACTACATTTTTCCCTTAAAAAATATTTGCATATATTACAAGGTTAATACTTATCTGAGGTAATGCTATTGATACTTATCGCTGCTAATAACCCAAAAGTGGTAGATTGGGCTTTTTTGCTTATAAATAATTAACTGAAATAATCGTCGCTATATTTGATTTGGTGATATGTGTTTAATGATTTAGTTTTTTAAATAAATATGAAAATTTGGTTGTTATAAAAAAATGTAATTAATTTAGATTTTTAAATTGTAATTTTTATTCAATTTATTTTAATAATAGTAGCCGTTTTTATTTTGAAAAAACTATTTATATTTAACATCCTTCTATACTGAACAAATATTAGTTTAAGGTTAAAGGTTATTCTGAATGATAAAGGATGTATCTATCTGGTTTTGGTAGAAAGAAGAATCGTCACAATAGTTTTCAGAAATTAAACGTTAAAAAGTTAAATGCCAGTCTTCAAGAAAAAATTTATTGGATATGAAGCTGAATTTAATTTCAGGACCCGGTTGAGAAATTGGCTTATAAATCGTACCTTTCATGCAAAGTCCTGCCATCGATTCTGCTATAAAGGCAACACCAGTTTCCGCAGCAACAAAACCAAATATTGCATTGCAACTATCCGCCTCTCTTATAGCTTTTGGCATAAATTTTTTGTTATGAAAATGTTCCAGTATATGGTCATATAAGCTGGGGTTTTGAGGTCTGGGAAAAAGAATTATCGTTTCCTGCTTGAGTAATTCAAGTGGTATTTCATTCAGTGAATTAAGAGGATGATTATCCGGTATCATCAAGCCCATGGATTCGGACCGGATATTTATTGTTATCAGGTTTTCGTGTTTTGGTTGCGCCATAATAAATGCGCAATGGATATTATTTTCAAGTACCTTATTAATTAACCCTGTTGTATTGTCTTCAGAAAAAATTAATTCATATCCTGGAAGTTTATCTGTAGTTTTGCGTATCAAGTTGGGTAAAAAACTACTCATTGCAGCACATGTATAACCTATTTTTAATTTGTTATATATTGTTAGAGAGTTGAGTGACTCAGTTATGCCTGTTAGATTGTCAAAAATCTTAGGTAATTTATTTCTAAGTTCTTCGCCTGCTGGTGTTAATGTAACGGTATTGTTTTCTCTAATGAAAAGTTGGCAGTTCAATGCCTCCTCAAGCTGAGAAATTTTTCTTGAAATTGCCGGTTGAGAAATAAACAAATTCTCTGCTGCTTTACTAAAGCTTTTTACTTTAGCAACTTCAAGAAAAGCCCGTAACTGTTTCAGGTCATAGTTGAACTGATAGTTTTTTGTTATACGTTGATTCATTTTTGGTATTAGACCTATTGTTTAAACTAAATATAGCCTTGCGAGTAGTTAAATATGCTTTCCACGCTAAAGGCCAAAAGTTATGAAGATTAACGAACCAGTTACACAAGTAGAAGAATCATACAAAAGTGATGCAAATATACTTACCACTACAAATAGTAAGGGAATTATTACTTATGTCAATCAGGACTTTGTTGATATTAGTGGTTTTACTGAAGAGGAATTGGTAGGCAAAAATCATAATGTAGTAAGGCATCCCGATATGCCACCTGCTGCCTTTGCTGCTTTGTGGGGAAAAGTTAAATCTGATAAGTCCTGGATGGGAATGGTCAAAAATCGTTGCAAAAATGGAAATCACTACTGGGTTGATGCCTACGTTACCCCGATAACAAAAGACGATGGAACACGGGAATACCAGTCAATAAGAAGAAAGCCCAAAAGAGAACATGTGGATCGTGCTTCCCGAATTTACGAAAAGCTTCGCACAGGGAAAAAGACTGCAGAACTTAAAAACTCTCTATCTATAATTTTCAAAATTGCTGCATTAATAGTTCTGCCAATGATGATCCAGATTTTAGCAAGCCTGTTACTTCAAAGCTGGTTATTCATTACTCTCATTTCACTTTTGTGTATCAGTGTTTCACTAGGTGGGGTTTATATCCTGCTATCACCCTTAAAAGTCATTGTTACCAATGCGCGTAAAACCATACATGATCCTGTGGCCAGATATGTCTATAGTGGAAGGCGTGATGAGCTTGGTGATATTGCACTGGCCATGAAGTTTCTCGAGTCTGAAACAGCAGGTTTAATCGGTCGTGTTGCCGACAGCGCCGCTACAATGGGCTCAAATACTTATACTTTAGGTGGGGCTATTAAAGCTTCAAAAGGATATGCCGAGCAACAATTCAATGAGACAGAACAGATTGCAGCGGCAATAAACGAAATGTCTGCGAGTATTCAGGAGGTTTCGAGGAATGCTCAAAACAGTACTTTAATAGCCAATAAAGGGGTTGAGGAAGTTGAAAATGGCAAGAAGGTGGTGCAAATTAGCGTTGATTTGATGCAGACATTGCGAGGCGGTGTCGAGCAAGCATCAGAAACGATCAAAGCACTGGAAAAAAGCAGTAACGATATTGCCATTGTGCTGGACGTAATCAATGAAATTTCTGAGCAAACCAATTTACTCGCTTTAAATGCTGCAATTGAGGCAGCAAGAGCGGGCGATGCTGGACGCGGATTTGCTGTGGTTGCCGATGAAGTTCGCTCCCTTGCCAGTAGAACACGAACTTCTACAGAAGAGATTCGCGTGATGGTTGAGAAGCTTCAAAATAATTCCTCTACCGCTGTTAAGGCGATGAATGAGGGGTTGAAACAGGCAGATACCTGTGTCGGTCATAATCAGGATACAGTCAGTTCTTTTGCAAATATTCTGGATGTGATCCAGAAAATTAATGATATGACCACACAAATCGCTTCTGCAGTTGAGCAACAGAGTGCCGTGGCTGAAGAAATTAGTAAGAGTATTCATAACATAAGAGATTCGTCGGGCAATAACGTCAGAGAGGCAGATAACACTGTTTCCATCAGTTCACACATGATGTCCTTAACAACAAACTTTGAATCCCTGGCCGCTCAATTTTGGGCCAAACAAACTAATTCATAAGCATAAAACGAGGGATTAAGTAGTTTGGAGTAAATTATGTTTGATTTAAGCAATCTAGATTTTCTGTTGATGGAGCTATTTAACAAGGCTCAGGAAGGCATGATTATTACCGATGATAAAGCTCGCATTCTTGTTTGTAATGATGCTTTTTGTCGGATAAGCGGTTTTACAGAACAAGAATTGATTGGAAACAACCCGAGTATTCTAAGCTCCGGTCGGCAGGATAAAAACTTTTATAAGGACATGTGGCTGACTATTGAAGAAAATGGGCGTTGGGAAGGTGAAGTATGGAATAGAAAAAAAGACGGAACTTTCTATGCAGAGCTTTTAAGTGTAAATAAAGTCAACATACCGGGTACTGACACTGTGCATTATTTGGGAATGATGTCTGATATAACCAAAATGAAAGAACATCACACAAGTCTTGAAAAATTAGCCCATTACGATGCACTTACCGGGTTACCTAACAGGCACTTGCTGGGAGATCGGTTTAATCAGGCTGTTGCTAAAGCAAATCGAAATCATGAAATGTTGGCGGTTTGCTTTTTGGACCTGGATGACTTCAAACCAGTAAATGATACTTATGGCCATAACATTGGAGATCAGCTTCTGGTTGAGTTGGCCGATAGAATAAAATCCCAGCTTAGACAGGAAGATACAATATCGAGATATGGCGGTGATGAGTTTGTCATTTTATTGAGTGAGATTCATAGCCGGTCGGATTGTGATGGAATACTCCAAAAACTATTAAATACAGTGAGTCAACCTTATGATCTTGTTGATGGACATAAAATATATATAGGGGCTTCGATTGGCTACACGCTGTATCCTTTCGATAAAGGATCTCTGGATTCTCTGATTGAACACGCTGATCAAACTCTTTATCAGATAAAAAATGCAGGTAAATCAGCATTTTTAATGTATGGAGATACTGAAAAAGTAAAAGAAGTCTCAAAAAGTTCTTTCAGCCATGTTGAAGTCTTATCAGCGATAAACGAAGAGCAGTTGCGATTGTTCTTTCAGCCCAAGATAGATATGACATCCGGCGAAATAATTGGTTTTGAAGCGTTGGTCCGTTGGCAGCATCCTTCAAAGGGTCTTTTATCGCCAATTGAGTTTTTGCCTTCAATAAATGAGTCCGATGTCGAGGTTTTGCTGGGACAGTATGTGATAAAAGAAGCTTTGAAATGTCTTTCGACTTGGCATAACTATGGATTAAAACTACGTGTAAGTGTCAATCTGTCTGCTTATCATCTTGCAAGAAGCTCATTTATAAAAAGTCTGGAGATAATATGTAATGAGTTTCCCGGACTTGATTTGAGTTTTTTTCAAATTGAAATACTGGAGAGCCATGCGCTTGATGAATTATCTTCAATTCAGACTGTTATTGCTGAATGTAAGGAAAAATTAGATATCTCAATGGCTTTGGATGATTTTGGAACAGGATATTCTTCGCTTAGCCACATAAGAACACTTCCCATAAAAACTATCAAGATAGATCAATCTTTTGTTCGGAATATGCTCAATGATGCAGATGACTATAAAATTGTCGAAAGTGTCATTTCTCTTGCCAACTCATTTAACATCGAAGTTATTGCTGAAGGCGTTGAGTCGTTTAAACACGCTCAGATTCTTTTATGTATGGGGTGTAAAATTGCACAGGGTTATGCTATCGCGCGACCAATGCCAGCAGAAAGTGTATTGGAATGGGCTTGCAATTTTTCCATACAAGAACTGATTGTTATTGAAAATAAGAAAAATGATTCCTTAAAAACTTCCCAACTCAGATTATTTATACATTTTCTCGAAATAGAGCATGAATTTTTAAAAAACAATATCCACGCTAAAACCAATAGTAATTTTCCATTAATTGTCTCAGCACATAGTCATTGCGGATTTTGGTTGAAAAAGGCAAAGAGCATTCAATTTATCGAAGCACACCTGCTGGGGCAATTGGAAAACCACTATACAACGCTATTAAACTCAATCGCTAATACACATGTTCTGCATCAGTGTGGTGACATAACGTCGGCAATGATTGCATTCGAAGAGATAGAAGAAGGTTATAAAAATCTGATTAATTTAGTAAATAATTTACGTTAGAGATAAACATCTCTAATAACCACTGTAAATTTATATGATAGTAATCATGTAAGGAAAAAGTCTGTTGCCCAGCATACCGTTGGTTGGTAACCAAGTTCGGATAATTGAACAGCCAAACAAAATTCCAGAGTCAACCTGTGATGCAAAGAGAAAATGTCAGTTATTCGAAGCAGATGATGTCACAATTGCACGAATACCATGACTGGGATGTGTTAACACCGTTGATGTTAAAGGCAAAAGTTTCTCATGTTTCGCTAAGTTTAATTGGATTTAACTCCACTCTCTAAAACTTAAAACTCATGAGCAGAGACTGTCAGTGCTGAAAAAAGACGCCCCATTGGATTTTCTGAAGCTACAAATACAATAAAAACTTGGTAGTAAGAGAAGGAAAATCTCAAATGTAGTAAACAAATAAAAAAGCCTCCGAAGCTAAAAACTTCTGAGGCTTTGTTATATATATGGAGCCGGAGATAGGACTTGAACCTACGACCCACTGATTACAAATCAGTTGCTCTACCAACTGAGCTACACCGGCAACAAGAGGCGCATTATACAAACAGTGTGGGGGGCATGCAAGCCTGAATCACCTGTTAAAAAAATAATGCTGAATCGGTTATTTACTTTCAATGTGATGAGGTAAATAGTCGATTTCAAAAAGTGGGGTGAGTGATGGGGCTCGAACCCACGACCACCGGAATCACAATCCGGGGCTCTACCAACTGAGCTACACTCACCACAGAAATCTATTCAGAAAATCACTCGAAATTAGCTGGGTGACCTTCAGGAAGTCGACAATTGTACTGCCTTTATTTTTCTGGTCAAGGGAAATTGAGCCCCGGGGCCCGTTTATCATTCAAAACCACCACTGAGCTGGTAATTTTAAACTAACCACAGTGGTAACTCTAAATAAACAATCTATGTTATGCCAGATCCAGATCGATTTTCTTTTCATCCAGGTCTACTCGTACCACTTTAACTTTAATGGAATCGCCCAGACGATAGGATTTGCGTGATTTTTCACCCATTAAGCGATGGCCGCTGGCATCAAACTGATAGTAATCATTTTTCAGTGCAGTGACATGAACCAGACCTTCAATGTAGATATCACTCAGTTCCACGAATAAACCAAAACCAGTCACACCGCTGATAACACCTTCATGAACTTCACCAACACGATCACGCATGTATTCACACTTGAGCCAGTCAGCAACATCACGCGTTGCTTCATCAGCTCTACGGCTGGCCATTGAACAATGTTCACCAAGTTGCACCATGGCTTCTTCCGAATAATGCCAGGTGGCCTTTTTCTGTTTAGTAATAGCATGCTTGATCGCACGATGCACTAACAAATCCGGATAGCGTCGAATCGGTGACGTGAAATGTGCATAAGCTTCGAGACCCAGCCCAAAGTGACCCACATTTTCAGGAGAATAAACCGCTTGTTTCATACTGCGTAACATAACTGTTTGCAACAAATGTCCATCAGGGCGTTTGCTGACTGTTTTCAATAAAGAGGCATAGTGGCCGGGCTCAGGCTCATCTCCACCACCTAAAAACAATCCTAACTCACCTAAAAATTCACGTAAGGCAGATAGTTTTTCAACCGATGGCACTTCATGAACACGGTATAAAACCGGCAGTTTGCTGGCGAGCAAATATTTTGCTGCTGCGACGTTGGCCGCAATCATGAATTCTTCAATTAACCGATGGGCATCATTACGTTGACGAGGTTCGATTGAGGAAATTTTCCGATTCTCATCAAACATAAATTGTGTTTCGGTCATTTCAAAATCAATTGCCCCACGTTTTTCGCGTGCTTTGAGCATGACATGAAACAATTCATACATGGTTTCCAGCCCCGGAAGTACATGGGCATATTGATTGCGTAATTCGCTATCATTTTCTTGCAAGATGCTGGCAACCTGTTCGTAAATCAGCCGTGCCTTGGAGTTCATTACTGCTTGGTGAAATTTGTAGGATTCAATTTCACCGTCCTGATTGATGATCATTTCGCAGGCCATGCATAAACGATCAACCTCTGGATTTAATGAACACAAGCCATTGGATAATGCTTCAGGCAACATCGGAATGACCTGACTTGGAAAGTACACTGAAGTGGCGCGTTCCTGGGCATCTTTATCGAGATTATCTTCAGGTTTCACGTAATAGGAAACGTCAGCAATAGCCACCCACAAACGCCAGTTACCTGAGTCCAGTTTTTCTGCATAAACTGCATCGTCAAAGTCACGCGCATCTGAACCATCTATTGTGACCAGCGGCAATTCGCGTAAGTCCAGACGATCATGAATAGCATCCTGAGGAATGGTTTCACCAAAACTTTCAGCCTGAGCCAACGCTTTTGGAGACCAGACATGCGGCAGTTCAAAGCTGCGAAGTGCAATATCGATTTCCATACCGGGCGCCATATGGTCGCCTAATACAGTAACAATTTTGCCTAAAGGCGAGCGATGCTTATTCGGATGTTCAGTAATTTCTGCTTCGACAATTTGTCCGTCTTTGGCATCCATTAAGTCGGGAACAGGAATCATAATATCCTGACTGATGCGACGGTTATGCGGAATTAGATAATAAAGACCGGCGTCTTCCTGCAACCGACCGACCACAGTCTGGTTGGCACGTTTAACTATTTCAACAATCGCGCCTTCTCTACGTCCCCGGCGATCGGTACCGCTGACACGAGCTAACGCACGATCACCATGCAAAACAACTCGCATTTCACGTTCGCTGAGAAATAAATCCTCACCGCCTTCATCAGGAATTAAAAAGCCAAAGCCTTCAGGATGCCCCATTACGCGGCCACTGACCAGATTCATTTTAGAGACAATGCCGTAAGCATTTTTGCGATTACGCAGGATTTGTCCGTCACGCTCCATGGCGCGCAGACGGCGACGAAGTGCCTCGGTTTGTTCTTCCCCTTTGAT
>DELT01000099.1:0-10550 GCA_002354555.1 Methylophaga sp. UBA2689 | reverse complement strand
AGGAGCTCGAGAATAAATTCACGGCTAGGGATGGGATTATCGTATTTCTCGGCTTCACGACCCTCAAAAGGGTCAGTTATGTTTTGTTCAGTCATTGACAGTTTTTATCTCGATCTATATGATGCGCGTCTTCTTGCCCAGGTGGCGGAATTGGTAGACGCGCTAGCTTCAGGTGCTAGTGTACGTATGTACGTGGGAGTTCGAGTCTCCCCCTGGGCACCATTCCGAATTTTTCTCTATTGTCACCAGACCATTTTAACTGCTATTGGTCCTTTCAGGTGAATCTTTCTCTTTCCACATTTCCACATTCTGATTATTAATGCTATTGAACCTGTTTTAAGGTTACGATATTGTGCAACTTAACATACCGTGTCAGGTACATTACCAGTGTGCCTAACGGAAAATCAGCCTTTGCACAGTGAGAATGGACATGGCAACTTTTATTGACTCGATTGATGAGCGTACCAAACTAGCAGGCACAAATCACCTTGAAGTGTTGCTATTCAGTCTTGGTACCAATGATGATACCGGACGAAATGAATTGTTCGGTATAAATGTGTTTAAAGTTCGTGAAGTGCTTAATGTCCCTGAAATCACCGGCGCCCCTGAAATGCCTGATGGCATTGAAGGTTTTGTAAGCCTGCGTGGCGATATGGTGCCTATAATAAATTTGCAAAAATTTTGTAAATTAAAATCTCACGAAACCCCAAAAATCCTGATGATCACCGAGTATAACACCCATGTTCAGGGATTTCTGGTGACCTCAGTTGATACAATCCAACGACTAAGCTGGCAGCAGGTTAAAGAACCACCTCCATTGATTTCCAAACGACTGGGGGGGCTGGTCACTGCCGTGGCTGAATTACAGGACAAACGTCTGGTCATGATCATGGACGTGGAAAAGGTACTGGCTGATACCGGTGACTTTTATGATGAGAATGCTTTTGAAGGCATTGAAAAAATTGAAAACGGTAAAAAATACAAAGTGTTATATGCCGATGATTCAAATGTTGCTCGCAAACAGATTACTCAGACATTGGATAAATTGGGCGTCAGCCACGTAGGGGTAGTGAATGGTGCATTGGCCTGGAAAACGCTCGATAAACTGGCAACCCAATGTGAACAGGAAAACCGGAACATTACGACGGAAATTCAAGTGGTGCTAACCGATGTGGAAATGCCGGAGATGGACGGCTATGTACTGACACAAAAAATCAAAGCGGATCCCCGCCTGGCGCATTTACCGGTGATTATGCATTCTTCCCTGACGGCTGTTGCGAATCAGGCAATGGGCCGGGGAGTAGGATCAGATGCCTATGTATCAAAATTTCAACCACGTGAATTAGCTGCAACCATTCGTGGTTTTATTGAAAGTACTCATTAGTTTTATCATTTTAAAATTGAGGGCTGTTGGAACAGCATAAATGAGTCTTTTCGATTATCCGAACTGTTGAAGGCAACAAATAATGCAACATCGTCATAGCAGTATACGAATTGTCGACAATCTGGCCGAAATTACCCGACATCACGATCGGCAGGTGCTGGAAAAAAGTCTGCTCAAAACGCTGAATGAATTGTTTCCGGCACAGTCACTACGTTTATTTAGAATCAGACGCCATGATCTGATGCACGATATCAGCCTGCTGGCTTTTTGTGTAAATGATGTCATTTCATCTTCTGAACAGCATCCAAAATTGAATCAGGAAACGGCGGATGAGCTTACAGCTGCAATGACTGAAGCGATTGATAAGGAAGATATTGTCTCTTACCGGCCTGCTGAAGATACTGGCTGGAATGTAATATATCCGGCTTATGATTCACATGGTGAGATATTCGCCAGCCTGGTTCACCATTGCCAGGAATTACCGTCTAGCATTGACCAACGACTGGTCCATGGAATTCTCAGGGTGTATGCCAATTATCTGGCGCTGATTGATAAATCTCAACGTGACAAATTAACCGGTTTATATAATCGGGAAACGCTGGATGAACAGATAACCAAGATTCTGGTCAATCAGAGCAGTGAACTCAATAAACTGATGGCTTCACCCAATGACTCGCGACGCCGTCGCTATGCTATTAAGCATTGGTTGGGCGTTGTGGATATTGATAAGTTTAAAACCATCAATGATACCTACGGCCATTTATATGGTGATGAAGTTATCATTCTGGTCGCCAGGCTGATGACTTCTGGTGTTATCCGCGATGATGATCTGATTTATCGTTTTGGTGGCGAGGAGTTTGTGGTGTTACTCAAAGCTGCAAATGAAACGGATGCGATGCAGGCTTTTGAAAGAATACGCAGGGTAGTGGCCGAGCATAACTTTCCTCAGCTTGGTCAGGTCACAGTCAGTATTGGTTTTGTGGAAGTTTCGGCACAATTATCGCCAACTGATGTTATTGGACAGGCAGATGAGGCGCTGTATAGCGCAAAAAATGAAGGTCGAAATCAAGTACAAAATTACCATACCCTCGTGGCCGAAGGTAAAATTAGCGAGCCGAAGAAAATAGCGAGCTCCGACGTTGAATTATTTTAAAGAAATCCCAGGAAAAATATGAGCTTCCGCAATCTGTTATTGGCAGACAAAATTATTATTGAACTGGATAAAGCATTAACTACTCTGGCTGGTACTCCACCATCGAGTGGCAGAGAAAACCCGGCAAGAAATATAGAAGAAACAACCCTTACTGATAATGAACGTCGGCAATCAGTTGCTTTAATGCGGGTGAATCATGCGGGTGAAGTATCAGCCCAGGCCTTGTATCAGGGACAGGCATTAACAGCGGAACTGACCAATGTCCGCGAATCAATGCGTCAGGCAGCCGCTGAAGAAAACGACCATTTGTTATGGTGCGAAAAACGTATTGATGAACTGGAGGGCCGAACCAGCCTGTTAAATCCATTGTGGTATGTCGGTTCTTTCGTGATTGGGGCTGTAGCAGGAAAAATCGGTGATAAATGGAGTCTGGGATTTGTTGCCGAAACTGAAAAACAGGTTATAGAACATCTGGATGAGCATCTCGACAAAATGAGTGATGCGGATTTGCGCAGTCGTTCAATTTTGGCGCAAATGCGTGAAGATGAAAGTCATCACCAGCAAACTGCGTTAGCGGCCGGCGGCGCTCAATTACCCTGGCTGGTGCAGAAAATCATGCAGCCAATGTCGAAAGTGATGACCCGTAGCAGTTACTGGTTGTAAGCTGATCTCAATAGATTGTCGTAAACTTCAATGAAATGTTGAAACGTCCAGCTTGTTCGTCGGAAGGTTCAACTCTGACCACTTCAGCCTGTGCAACAAAATCAGCCAGCTCCGGATTATGACTTTTAATACTTATATCCAGTATTTCCCCCTCGCTAACCATTTCATCCGCTATCAAACTCAAACCGCTGGCGCTTAAATCGAGTCCTTCTGCATGAAAACTTTCTGTGGAATCTGGACGTTTTATTTGTACCGGACCGTTGACGCGCATTCGGAAATAATTGCGTTTTTCTTCAAAATCCTGACCTGCCATAATTTTTATCCCTTATAGATGCAGTTGCCTATCAGATGTCCCTAGCCTAAGCTAAGTTCTGTTCATTCGTCCAGAGATATCCATGTCTGTAACTCAACTAAACGCGTCACAACTTTATCACGGCTGCAATCCAGCTGATCTACCCTTCAAAACAACCGCTACAGTGGAGCCTTTAACAGGCTTGATTGGCCAGGATAGAGCCCGCGAAGCAATTGAATTTGCTGCGAATATTCAAGCAGATGGCTATAACCTGTATGTGATGGGGGAGGCCGGCATGGGTAAAAAATCACTGGTCAGCGAATATCTCACCAAACACAGTGCAAATCGGCCTGATGCAGAAGATTGGGCTTATTTACATAATTTTGATTTACCTCAACAGCCTAAATCATTGTCATTACCCGCTGGTGAAGGTGCGCAGTTAAAACTGGATATCGAGCGGGTTATTAAAGCGCTACAGCAACAATTACCTCATGCTTTTGATGACGAATATTATCGGGGAAGAGTGCGGGCAATTGAAGAAGCCAGTCGCCAGCATCGGGTACGCTTGTTTGGTGCGCTACAGACTGAAGCGGATAAACAGGGTGTCGTATTACTCAGGATGGAAGACGGCAGCTACGCTTTTGCCGCTCAGCAAGAAGGGGAGCCTTTATCAGGCGAAGATTTTGAAGATCTACCCTATGCCAAGAAAATGGAAACGGAAGAGGCTATCGCGAAATTGCAGGTGTCAATGCAGGATACCCTGATTGAAATTCACGAATGGGAACATGACACGGTAAATAAGATTACCGCGCTGAATGACCAGGTTGCATTAGAGGTTATTACCCGGCAAATCGATTTTTTACGCCATGCCTATCCAAAATCCGAGGCGTTACAGAATTATTTTGATGACATGCAATTTGATATTCAGCGGAATATCGAGATGTTCCTCAAAAATGAAGAGCGGCAGGAGGATGTCAATGTTGATAACTGTCTGAAGCGCTATCAGATTAACCTGATTGTGGATAATGCCGATGTACATGGAGCACCGGTGGTGTACCTCAATCAACCAAACCATCAGAATTTATTGGGCTGTGTTGAAAACATGGCGATGATGGGCGCACTGGTGACTGACTTTACGTTGATTAAGGCGGGAGCATTACATCGTGCCAATGGCGGCTTTTTAATTGTTGATGCTGAAAAGCTTTTGGAACAGCCTTTTGCCTGGGAAGGTTTGAAGGCCGCGTTAAAGGCTTCCGAAATTCCTCTGGAAAACCTTGAACGAACTTATAGCCTGGTGGCAACAGTTTCACTTGAACCCGAACCAATCCCGCTTTCAGCTAAAGTGATTCTCCTGGGTAACCGGGATCTTTATTATCAGCTTTATGAATTGGATCCCGAGTTTGCCGGTTTATTTAAAGTGCTGGCTGACTTGGAAGATGAATTACCGCGTACCGCCGAAACACATATGCAAATGGCGAAATTGATTGCTTCTACTGCAATGAATGAGCATTTGCCCGCTTTGCAACAGGGGGCAGTGGCATTAATGATCGAATATGCCGCGAGATCCATTAATGATGGTCAACAGATGTCGTTGCATATTGCCGATATGACTGATCTGTTACGTGAAGCCGCCTATTGGACTCGCAAATACCAACAGACTGAGATTACTGCTGATGCGGTGAATCACGCCTGGCAACAGCGTCTTAGACGGGTGGATCGCGTTCGTTCAGTGGTGTATCAGCAAATCCAGCGGCAGATTATTCAACTGGATGTGAATGGCAAGCGTATCGGTCAGGTCAATGGCTTATCGGTATTAAGTATCGGCAGTTTTCATTTTGGCGAACCTACCCGCATCACTGCGAGTTGTCGATATGGTGATGATGCGATTATAGATATTGAAAGGGAAGTGGAGCTCGGGGGCAACCTGCATGCAAAAGGCGTGATGATTCTGGCTGCTTATCTGGGTTCTTTTTATGCGGCAGATAAACCGCTATCAATGGCTGCCAGTATTGTATTTGAACAGAATTACGGTGAGATCGATGGCGATAGTGCAACGGTTGCTGAACTGTGTGCTTTATTATCTTCTATTGCCAGAATCCCACTCAAGCAGTCTATCGCGATTACCGGATCAATGAATCAGTTCGGGCATGTTCAGGCTATCGGTGGCGTCAATGAAAAGATTGAGGGCTTTTATGATGTCTGTTGTCTGGTGGGAATGACCGGTACACAGGGTGTGATTATTCCCCGCAGTAACATGCAGCATCTGATGCTAAAACCCGAAGTCCGACAATCCGTTGAGAATGGTCTTTTTCATATTTATGCTGTTGATGACATCAGTGATGCTATCAACGTGCTGAGTGAATATGAGGCTGGCGCTGCAGATGAACATGGTAATTATCCTGAGAACAGTTTTAATGGCGCTGTCGCGGCAAGGCTGGCCAATTGGGCGGAACTACACAAGCATGATAAAGACAGCAGTCATGAAGCAAATGATTAGGCTATAGTTACGGTCAGGCCAGCCGTTAACCTCTACAGGCAAACAAGCAAGAATTGTATAGGTATCTTAGTTATGAAAAATCAATTTTTTCTCAAGTCATTAGGTTTGATGTTTGGTTTTATGGTGTTACCAGTACAGGCGTTAACACCTGTACCCGTGCCCACGGAGCCAATTTATTATGAACCGCCGGTAGTTGAAATTACCGATGAAATTCGCAAACACAGCTGCGTTGAAATTGATGGTGCGATCAATCAGCTTCATCCCTATCGTTACAGTTACAAGCCCGGCTTTTATAATGATGGCAGCAATAAACTCGCTGCGACATTAATTGCTTTTGATACGATCCCGATTGTTGAGGGATGGTTGGGCCTGGCCTACCTGGGATATTCTTCTCTGGTGGATGAAAAAGAAGCCAGACGTTCACAGCAGGTGGAACAGAAAATAGCTATGTTACAGCGGGTAAAAGCTGAAAAACATTGCTTTGAATAAATAGATTTTTTCGCTCTCTCATCGCATGGTTTTACTTGTAGTAGGCTTCACTTCTGGGGTAGTATCAACTTGTAAAACTACCCAAAGAGGTAAACGCAATGAGTAGCACAATAGATATTAAAACAAAGTGGTACGAGAGCAATCACGCAACAGTTGATAGCATTAAAGCTAAGTTGCAATCCGCAAACGCAGTGAGAGATAAAATGAAAAAACTGCCTTGGTACAAAGCGGCACAGAATCCTGTAAAGCATTCTGAACGTCCGTGGTATGAAGCGAACATGGTGAAGCATCTTGATACCAAGAAAAAATGGTATGAAGCCAATTTACGTACTGCTATTGAAGCAGTGCGGGCAAACCGCCATTGGTACGAAGCGAACCTGGACAACACGCCTACGCAAACCCACTGGTATGAATTTGCCGATTCACAATACAGTGATTTGAAAAAACGCTGGCAACAGGCCAACCTGGCAAAATTCCGCGAGCAGCACAGCAAATGGTATGAAGCCAATCTGGATCAGTCGCCAACGGATAAACACTGGTATGAGTTTAGTGATGAACAAACTGCCAGTGATAAAAAATGGTATGAAGCCAATCTGCAAGCGGCTCGGGAAAGCCATCAAAAATGGTATGAAGCCAATTTACATCCCGATCCACATGCTGATATCAAAAAGAAATGGTACGAAGCTAATATCAGTCTGGTACGTACTCAACAAATCAAACGTGATTGGTTTGCTTATAACACCAAGGTCGCACGTGAAAATGCCAAATGGTATGAAGCCAATCAGCGTCCTGCACAACAGCGTGATACGCATTGGTATGAAGCCAATATGGTGGATCATCTGGATACCAAGAAAAAATGGTATGAGGCCAACTTACGCACAGCAGTAGAAACGGTTAGAGCAAATCGTCACTGGTATGAAGCCAATTTGGACAATACACCTACTACTACTCACTGGTATGAGTTTAAAGAAGCGGGCGATACAGATTGGAAAAAACGCTTCCAAGAAGCTAATTTGGCCAAATTCCGTGAGCAACACAGTAAATGGTATGAAGCCAACCTGGATCAGACACCAACCAATAAACATTGGTATGAATTCAGTGATGAGCAGACTGCCAGTGATAAAAAATGGTACGAAGCCAATCTGCAAGCCGCTCGTGAAAGCCATAAAAAATGGTACGAGGCGAATCTGCATCCCGATCCGCATGCAGATATCAAGCAGAAATGGTACGAAGCCAATATCAATCTGGCTCGTACCCAAAAAATTAAACGTGATTGGTTTGAAAACAATATGCGTTTAGCGCGCGAAGCGCAGAAAAACAAAGATAAATAACACGTCTTAAATGTCATTATTAAAACAGCTGGTTTAACCGACCAGCTGTTTTTTTTTGGGAGAATCATAGAGGATGAAAATCACCTGCTTTACCGTTGGTGCATTTCAGGTCAATACCTATTTAATTGAGGATGAGACGACTGGTGATGCAGCTATAATTGATACCGGCGAAACAGATGAATTAGTGCAAAAGTTACTGTCTATCAAGCCACGTCCTCGCATACAGATGATATTGCTAACACATGGCCACCTTGACCATGCAGGAGGCTTGGTCGCCTTACAATCACAATTTGATGTGCCGACCTACCTGCCGCGAAAAGAAGTCCCATTATTTGAGACGTTACCAATACAGGGAGATTGGTTTGGTGAGCCAGCGTTTAATCGCCCATGTGGACGAATTGACCATTTTGTCGATGATGGCGATGAAATTCAGCTGGGAAATTCCAAACTGAAATTTATATCGACCCCGGGGCATACTCCAGGGCAGGGTTGCTATTATGATGATCAGGATATTTTTGTAGGTGACACATTATTCTCTGGCAGCGTTGGACGCACTGATCTACCCATGGGTAATCCGGCTATAATGCAGCAAAGCTTACAACGGTTAATGCAATTACCGGGGCATTTGCGAGTGCATAGTGGTCATGGACCGGTCACAACTATTTCCCGTGAGAAACAACATAACCCTTTTTTAACGTTTTTGAGATAAGCATAAACAATGGCTAATACAGATAGATTAATTGAAGGTTTTCAGCGTTTTAAAAAACAGTATTTTGGTCAGGACAGCCGTCTTTATGCCAGTATGAAAACGGGGCAGCCGGCCAAAACCTTAATGGTTGGCTGTTGTGATTCCCGAGTTGATCCGGCGATTTTGACAGATTGTGATCCTGGTGATTTATTTACTGTCAGAAATGTCGCCAATCTGGTGCCACCGTGTGAACATGATGGATTGCATCATGGCACCAGCTCAGCACTTGAATTTGCCGTTAATAATCTTGAAGTAGAGAACATTATTGTAATGGGGCATGCCAATTGTGGTGGTATACGTGCTCTGTGGGATGATGATGGGCAACAAAACTCGAAATTCATCCATCAGTGGGTTTCAATTGCTCAACCGGCAAAGGACTGGGTGAAATCCCACGCTGATGGTGACGAGGCCAGTCAGTTAAAGGCTTGTGAACAACGTGCAGTGCTGGTATCGCTGGATAACTTGATGAGTTTTGAATGTGTTCAGCAACGGGTAGAAGAGGGTCGGTTGACTTTACACGGCTGGTATTTTGACTTGGCAGCAGGAGAGTTGCTTTGTTTTAATTCCCAAACCGGCCAGTTTGAACCGGTTCAGGAATAGCGTTTAAGGACTTACTGAATATCTGGGAGCTGACCTGCAGGTTGAGTACCCATTGAGTCATCTGAGTTTTCCGGCAGTGCTTCTTTCTGCTTTTTCTTAGCTGCATCAGTTTCGTTATCGTCTTCGATAATTTCTACTTCATCTTCGCCCAGACCGAACACATTAAATATGCTGTTGAAGAAACCGGTTTCTTTCTCGTTTAAGGGAACCACAACATTGGTATCAGTGCGCTGTTCTTCCGTTAATTGGATGTTTTCAACAATCTGGGTATTGCCATCAATGTAGTCAAGCGTTTCTGCCTCATCAAAGTACAAGGTGATTCGACGCTGCTCGCGTGAACCGTTTCCGGGGTGGAAACTGTAAATATAATCCCAGCGATTCGGATGGAATACATCAATTAACATCGGTGTTCCCATCACAAAAGATACCTGACTTTTAGTCATGCCAGGTTCAAGCTTACTCAGCATTTCCTGTGTAACCTGGTTGCCTTGTTGAATATCAATTCGATAAACACCAGGAATTTTGTCTTTGCTACAGGCGCTGAGAGTGAGAATAACCAAGGAAAGGCTATAAATAAGCAGGCTTTTCATTTAGTATTTGTTTCTGTGTTGATGACCAAAGTGCGATGATACGCTATTCGTAACTATTCTACGAGGCAACAATAATAATGGAAAGACAAGATTTAAGAAAAGCGGGATTGAAAATTACTCTGCCACGTTTAAAGGTGCTGGAGATTCTTGAACACTCCAAACAACGCCATCTAAGCGCTGAAGATGTCTATAAGGCTTTGCTGGAAATGGGAGAGGAAATCGGACTGGCAACTGTTTACCGGGTGCTTACTCAGTTTGAAGGTGCAGGGCTGGTTTCACGATTAAATATTGATGGTGGACATGCGGTCTTTGAACTGGAAGATGGCGAGCATCATGATCATTTGTTCTGTGTGAAATGTAATCGCATTATCGAGTTTTATGATGAAGTGATTGAAGAGCGGCAAAGAGAGATTGCCAAGGCGAATGGGTTTGAAATGACCGATCACAGCCTTTATATCTATGGCATTTGCAACCGCGAAGACTGCAAAAAAGAACGCTAATCAGTTTTGTCCCTGATCCAGCATCTCTTCAGCATGTGAACGAGTTTTCTGGGTCAGGTTCATTCCGCCTAACATCCGGGCAATTTCCTCAATGCGTTGTTCACGATGAAGCTCGTTAATTTCAGTATGGGTTTTATCTTTACCCAGAATCTTTGTGACCTGTAGTTGCTGATGAGCTTGTGCCGCGACTTGAGGCAAATGGGTAATACAGATCACCTGCTGGCTTGATGCCAGTAATTTGAGATGTTGGCCAACAATTTCAGCAACGCCGCCACCTATTCCCACATCAACTTCATCAAATAT
>DELT01000039.1:61912-71504 GCA_002354555.1 Methylophaga sp. UBA2689 | reverse complement strand
CATTGCCTCCGAAACCTGTTTTTCGACCATACCACCCATGGCTAAAACGCGGCTGCGGATATCTTGAAGCTCTTTTTCGAACTGTTGCGAAATATGTTGTGATTGATTTGTAGCCATAAAGGATCTCCTGAACCTGCAGCCTAGCCGTAACGGCCGGTAATATAGTCTTCCGTTTGTTTTTTGCCCGGATTGGTGAATAACTCATCCGTGGCACCAAATTCGATTAATTCACCCATATACATAAACGCGGTGTAGTCCGAGACCCTGGCCGCCTGTTGCATATTATGTGTGACGATGACGATGGTGTATTTTTCTTTCAGCTCGTAAATCAGTTCTTCGATTTTAAGCGTAGATAAAGGATCCAGAGCAGAAGCCGGTTCATCAAGCAGTAACACTTCCGGTTCAATAGCAATGGCACGGGCAATCACCAGTCTTTGCTGTTGACCGCCGGACAGGCCCATTGCTGAAGATTGCAATCGATCCTTTACTTCGTCCCACAATGCAGCGCCTTTCAGCGATTTTTCCACGACCTTATCCAGCGTCTGGCGATCGTTAACACCTTGCAATCGCAAGCCGTAGGCAACATTTTCATAAATTGTTTTTGGAAATGGGTTTGGCTTCTGAAACACCATGCCAACTTTACGACGCAAGTCAGAGACGTTAACTGCTGGCGAGTTCAGTTCTTCGCCATCCAGCAGTAATTGTCCCTGAATATTGACGTTATCAATCAAATCATTCATTCGATTGAAACATCTGAGGAAAGTTGATTTACCGCACCCACTTGGACCGATAAAAGCCGTTACTCTATGACGTGGAATGGTCAGGTTGATATCTTTTAATGCCTGAGCGTCGCCATAAAACAGATTGAAATTTTTAATTTCAATACAGGCAGTTTCATCAGCCATATTCAGTTTCGGGCCACGATTCATTGACTCTATATCAATGCTACGCGCCGCGTTTTTTTGTTGATTGACTGCTTCCATTAGTTATCACTCGCTTTAAAGTTTTCACGCAGACGATTACGGATACTAATCGCCGTTAAATTCAACACTACAATTATCAGCAACAACAGAAATGCTGTGGCATAAACCAGAGGACGTGCCGCTTCAACATTCGGACTCTGGAAACCCACATCATAAATATGGAAGCCCAGATGCATAAACTGGCGATCCAGATGCAGATAAGGAGCAACAGAATCAACCGCTAACGCTGGCGCCAGTTTCACTACACCCACCATCATCAGTGGAGCGACTTCACCAGCTGCTCGGGCAACAGCCAGAATCAACCCTGTCATCATTGCCGGAGCCGCCATTGGAATAACTGTACGCCATAAGGTTTCTGCTTTAGTGGCGCCCAATGCAAGACTGCCTTCACGCATTGCCCGTGGAATACGTGACAGACCTTCTTCGGTTGCCACGATAACCACCGGCACAGTCAGAATAGCCAGAGTCAACGACGCCCACATCAAGCCGGGCTGACCAAAAGTAGGGGATGGTAATTTTGCCTGGAAGAATATTTCATCGATATTGCCACCAAGGAAATAGACAAAGAACCCCAGACCGAATACGCCATATACGATTGACGGAACACCGGCCAGGTTATTGACCGCGATACGAATCGTTCGGGTAACAAACCCCTGTTTTGCATACTCTTTCAGATAAATAGCGGCAATGACACCAAAAGGCGTGACGATAACTGACATAATCAATACCATCATCACGGTGCCGAAAATGGCCGGGAAAATTCCGCCTTCAGTATTTGCTTCGCGTGGTTCACCGGAGACAAATTTCCATACTTCATGAAAATAGTGCTGCAGTTTTTCGAGACGATTCATATCATTCGGTTTCACGACATCAACGATTTTCGCCATCGGAATGACCACTTCATCACCATTGGACATTTGCATGACCACCTGATCACGCATCAAAGCCTGGCTTAATTCGCTGAGACGGGTTTGTAATTTTGCGTATTTTTCATTTTGTACCGCTTTTGCAGCTTCAATCTCGGCATAGGCAGCATTATCTTCAGGAACGTTATCCAGCTCCAGCCGGCGCTCATCCAGACGCAAAGATTCGAGTGCCTGATTTATTTTGCCGATTTCGATCTTTTCAATATATTTGATTTCAGCAACCAGATTATTGCTACGTTCCAGCCGTTGCTGAAATTCTGGCCAGGCCTGTTCTCCATCGGCAACAATTTCACCTTGTTCCACTACCGATTGAAGGTAGCCGTAAAAATGACCCCATTCACGACGTTCAATAGCCAGAATATCTTCCGGATAGCTAACCTCACCCATCCAGTCTTTGTTTACCCAGCGGAAATCCAGACCGAATTGATCGCGGTTACCAATTTTCAGCAGATAACGCTCAACACTTATCTGCCCTTCTCTTAGCTGGTAATCAGAAGGCACCCTTTCCGCAGGGACAATTTCATGATCAACTCTTTCACCGATTAGAACCGTCGGCTCCAAACCAGGTTCGTTATATTCCACCGACATAATGTCAGCTGGCCAGAAATGACTGAGGCCACGAACCGCTATCAATAAGACCAGACCAATAACCGCGATCAGACTGATGGACACCGCCCCGGCATTAAGCCAGACCCACGGACTACCACTTTGATACCAGGATTTAAATGTTGAATTAGACATGCTGATCTCTGTTTAAAGGCTGCTATATTTCTTACGCAGACGCTGGCGAACCAGCTCTGCAAGGGTGTTAAACACAAAGGTCGCTGAGAACAGCACCAACGCTGCAAGGAACAGCACACGATAATGGGTACTGTTAACTGCTGCTTCAGGCATTTCTACCGCGATATTGGCTGATAAGGCTCTGAATCCCTCAAAAATATTGAAGTCCATAATTGGCGTATTACCGGTCGCCATCAATACGATCATCGTTTCACCTACAGCACGCCCAAGGCCGATCATGACGGCCGAGAAAATTGCCGGACTGGCGGTGAGTAACACCACTTTTGTTAAGGTTTGCCAGGGTGTTGCACCCAGTGCCAATGAACCGATGGTCAATTGCTTGGGCACACTGAAAATGGCATCTTCGGTAATCGAGAAAATAGTCGGGATAACAGCAAAGCCCATCACCATACCGACGACTAATGAGTTACGCTGGTCATAGCCGATACCGGTTGATTCCAGCCAACCCGGCATATCGCCACCAAATAACAGATTTTCCAATGGCAGACTTAATTTCATCGAAATAATACCAACCAGAATAACGATTGGAATCAAGATCGCTGCCTCCCAACCATCAGGAATTCGCTGGCGCAATGATTTAGGTAATTTGGTCCATAGCCAGGCGGTGAGCAATACCATAATGGGGGTCAGGATCAGAATACTGAAAACACCGGGCAGGTTGTTTTCCACCAGCGGGGCCAACCATAAACCGGCCAGAAACCCCAGAATAACAGTTGGTAAAGCTTCCATGATTTCAATGGTCGGTTTCACCACATTACGCATTCGCGGTGACATGAAGTAGGCGGTAAAAATTGCCCCCATAATGGCCAGCGGTACTGCGACCATCATGGCGTAAAATGCCGCTTTAATGGTGCCGAATGTTAATGGGGTAAGACTGAGTTTTGGTTCAAAGTCGCTGCTGGAAGACGAAGACTGCCAGAGATACTCAGGCTCGCTACGACTTTCATACCAGACTTTTTCCCATAAGGAATGCCAGGAAACTTCAGGGTGCTCATTTTCAATTTCATGAAACTGCGTTTCACCATCCATTGCAACCGTTATCAGACCATTTGCCCGGGGTGACAGGGCCATTTTGGCATTGGCGTCAGCCAGAATGTTCTCCACCAACAGGTTTCTCTCTGCTGTGGTGTGATAAATACCGATATCACCGGTATCATCCAACGCAACAAAGCCTTTACGAGCTTGTTCAGCCAGAATGCTACGGATGGGCGCTGTCTGTTCAGAGAAGCTTCTGACCCGCTCAATGGTGTAATTATTGTCAGCATCACGTACTGGAAACCACTGGTCAATCTGGCCGTCACTGCGTCCTATTAATATTGAAATACCGCCCGTCAGAAATTCTGCTGCCGTGATTTCAACATCCTCAGGTACTGCGCTGACCCGCTGCAGCATTCTGACATCATCTATGTTCTGTACGTCGTAATAGGCAATATCACCATCTTCGTGAATGACATATAACTCACGCTGATCGATATCTAACCGAATCTTGGATACCGGAGCATTACTATCCAATGGGATTTCGCGGTTTTCGTTGTCCAGTGTAAAGTCAGTTTCATCAAGAAAATTCACATCCTTGGTGATACGCGACATAACCAGTCGATTATCAGCTGTGAGCGCCACCAAGGTGGTGAGGTCATCATAGCTTTGAACCGTCAGCATCTGCAGCGGCTGTCCCTGTGGATCGACTTCGATCAGTTGTTCACCTATGGGATACTG
Organism: Methylophaga sp. UBA2689; assembly: GCA_002354555.1. Classification (GTDB taxonomy): domain Bacteria; phylum Pseudomonadota; class Gammaproteobacteria; order Nitrosococcales; family Methylophagaceae; genus Methylophaga. The sequence continues at coordinate 67,078 of DELT01000039.1, read as the reverse complement.
GATTTCTGGTGTAATCAGTCGCTGTGTTCCCTGGGGATAACTGATTTTGTAGGCTTCCTGAAAGACTATCGCCTGACCATTATCCAGCCCATAAGCAAATACACCGGTGGAAGCACTACCTGCCGAGAAACTGCTGATAGAACTTTCAGCTGGAATGGGAAGATCAAAAGTCGATATTTCATCGCCATTATGCGCATTAAAAAAACGTAAATTAGCTTTTTCATCCAGCGATAACGCCACTTCATTATATTCATCCAGGGTCAGATGAACATTGTTGGTTGGCACTTGTTCAAATTGTTGTTCAGTACGCAGGTCAGCGCTATTGAACAATGGAATCACCACATATAGCAGATAAAAGAAGATCAGCACGATAGCGACAATCACCATGATGCCGCCACCTGTCACAACGACCCGGGCTAATTTATCTTTAAACTCGCGCCAATTCCGCCGACGACGGGCCGTTTTTGAATTAGCAGCAGCTATAACGCTATTTTCAATAGTTTGCTCAGCCATAATCTGATTTGGTTTCCGTTTAAGAAATACGCACGCAATAGGGTGATTGCTTAATTTTAATACTGCTAATCAATCTGCAGACAAATTGATTAACGCTATTAGATAAAAAAACCCCGCACATCTTGCAATGTGCGGGGTAATTTTAATTTGCAATATTACTTCAGCATTTCCATATATTTTGCTGCAGTTTTAGCTGGCAGTGGAACATAACCATCTTTAACAACAACTTCCTGACCTACTTTAGAAAGAATCATTTTCATGAATTCACGGTCAAGCGGTGACATTGGTTTGTTAGGTGCTTTGTTCACATAAACCCACAGGAAACGTGACATTGGATAGCTACCATCAGCAGCATTTTCACCACTTGCTTCAATGAAAGGTTGACCCGCTTCTTTCGCTAAAGGAACCAGTTTTACGCCTGATGTTTTGTAACCGATACCTGAATAACCCAGACCGTTGGTTGATTTGGTCACGCCCTGAACAACTGAAGCTGAACCAGGTTGCTCATTTACAGTGTTTTTGTAGTCGCCTTTGCACAATGCATTATCTTTAAAGTAACCGTAAGTACCCGATACAGAGTTACGGCCATATAACTGGATTGAACCCAGTCCTTCAACACCTAATTGTGACCAGTCGGTGATGTCTTCTGAATAACCACACTTACGTGTTGCAGAGAAAGCAGCATCTACTTGAGGGATGGTCATACCTTCGATTGGGTTGTCTTTATGAACGTAAACAGCCAGGGCATCGATTGCAACTGGGATAGCCGTTGGCTTGTAACCGTATTTGTTTTCAAATTCTTTGATTTCGCTGTCTTTCATTTCACGGCTCATCGGACCAACGTTCGATGTACCTTCAGTTAACGCAGGAGGCGCAGTTGAAGAACCAGCCGCTTGAATCTGGATGCTGACATTAGGATATTCACGTTTGAACTCTTCTGCCCACAAGGTCATCAAGTTAGCTAATGTGTCAGAACCGACGCTTGATAAGCTACCTGAAACACCGCTTGTTTTTTCATACTCTGGCAGGTTTGGATCGACGTCTGCAAAGCTGGCAGCGGAAAACGTCATTGCCAAAGCGGCGCCGTATAAAGCAAATTTTTTCTTGAACATGAGTCATTAACTCCTTGGGTTAAAAATAAGTTCCAACGCTTACCGCGTTGAGCACCCGAGCAGTATCGCGATTAACTGTGACAAGGATATGAAAGAAATATGACAATACTGTGACATGACCGAAAACAGTAGTCAGTAAGGCTAAATGTCTATTTTATCCATCACACTTTTGGCGGGAAAACAGCATTTAAAACTTGAACCCTCACCAATAGCACTCTGAATCAACAGTTCAGCTTTGTGTCGTTGCAACACATGCTTGACGATGGCCAGCCCCAGTCCTGTACCACCGGTTTCTCTTGCCCGACCACTATCCACACGATAAAAACGTTCTGTCAGGCGATCCAGATGATGCTGGGCGATACCTTCACCAGTATCTTTTACTTCAATAACGGCAAACTCACCCTCGATATGCCATCTGACATCGATCAAGGTTTCTGCTGGAGTATATTTGACCGCATTAAAGACCAGATTAGAAATTGCGCTGCGTAGTTCATCAGCATCTGCCATTAGCCATTTTTCACTCAGACAATGCAGGTTGATCTGATGTTGATGAAAATGTTCCAGTCGTTTGGCATCCTCCACCACGCTATGCAATAACTTGCAGATATCCGTAGGTCGGTGTTGCAAAGGCTTTTCACCGGTTTCCAGTTGGGATAATGCCAGTAGATCCTTGATCATCAGATGCATACGCTGACTTTGTTGCTGCATTACCGGTAAAGCCTGTTGCCAGAGCTCCTGATCACTTTCCGTGGTCAAGGTTTCCAGATAACCGCGTAACACCGTCAACGGTGTACGCAATTCATGCGATACATTGGCCACAAAATCACGACGCATACGCTGCAGTTTCTGTGTCTGGGTGATATCTCTGGCGATCAGCAACCTGTCCTTGCTGGCATACCGAACCACTTTGAATTCCAGCTGAATGCGATCATTCATCGGTGAAGCGGCTATTACAGCTTCTTCAGCGTCACCTTCAAGTTCCAGTAATTTTTGGAATGCCGGGTCGCGAACCAGATTGTTCACCCTGACCCCATTATCATGCGGCCAGTTGATACCCAACAAGGTCATGGCTGAGGTATTGGCCCAGCTGACCTGACCAAATTCGCCCATTACGACCACCGCATCGGGCAAAGCGGCTGTTGCTGATTGGAAACGTTTTAAATAACCGGTGAGCTTTTTTTTACGGCTGCTGTTTTGTGCGCGCATCTGTTCGATCTGCCGGCACACGTCATCAATCACCCCTTCGGCTTGCGGAGAGCTGTTTTTCTTCGGCTTATCCAGCCAGGCCTGCAACTGATTCCATTTGCTCTGCATCCAGAAAATGTAAATAAGCGCAGCGACAAACAGAAAAGTCATCATATACCCGACGACCAGTCCCACAAAACCGGCCAGACTGAGCACCGTCAGTAAACGCCAATAATCCCATTGCATCAGACGATCCTGCTATTCAGCAGAGAAACGGTAGCCGACACCGCGAACGGTTTGAACCAGATTGTCATGACCGCTGGGTTCCAGCGCCTTACGCAGACGACGAATATGCACATCCACTGTGCGCTCCTCTATATATACGGTATCGCCCCAGACAAAATCCAGCAGCTGGGAACGGTTATAGGCACGTTCGGGGTTTTTCATAAAGAAGTGTAGTAAACGGAATTCGGTCGGTCCCAGTTCAATGCGTTCACCATTCACCGATACCCGGTGGCTTTTGGTGTCCATGACCATTTCACCCATCTGCAGTTTCTGGGCATCATCATCTTCCATCGGACGACAACGACGTAAAACCGCTTTAATTCGCGCTATTAATTCAGGTGGAGAAAACGGTTTATTAATATAGTCATCAGCACCGACGCTCAGCCCTTTAACCATATCTTCACTTTCGCCTTTAGCGGTGAGCATGATCACGGGAATGGATGCTAAAAATTCATTGGCACGCAGCCGGCGGATAAACTCGATGCCATCAATTCCAGGTAACATCCAGTCCAGCAAAATCATGTCTGGTTGTTGATTTTTCAACCAATCCAGACCCGTTTCGCCATCCTTGACTGCTTCGCAGGTAAATCCCGCCTGGCGCAGACTGAAATTAATCATGTCACGAATGGCGGCGTCATCTTCAACCAGTAATACCGATATGCTCATATACGATTTTTTCCTGAACTATTTTTCTAAGAGTAAAGCTTAACGGCTAAATATGACAATTTGATAACAACGCTGAAAGCTTTATACAGGCTGAGGTTCACGCGGTAACATTTTTGAAATAAAACTGGCGACCAGAATCATTATGGCAGAAATGACCAGACAGGCTGCTAACCCGGCAACCTGATAGACCCAGCCAGATAATAACGTACCAAACAATCTTCCAGCGGCATTGGCCATGTAATAAAAACCGACATCCAGGGACACCCCGGCAGCATCAGCATATGAAACGATCAGATAGGAATGGATGGCAGAATTTATCGCAAAAATAGCGCCATAAATTAATAAGCCGACGGTTAAAGCAGGTATGACAGCCCATTCAAAATACACTGCGGCGGCAATCAATAACGGCAACACAAAGAGGGGTAAGGACCATAGCCAGACATGATAGCCATCAGGAGCGTTTTGCCTGGAAAAGCCAGTCAGTTTAGGCGCAAGCGCTTGCACAATACCGTAAGCAATAACCCAAGCCGCCAACAAACCACCGACATAAATGGGTGGCCACTGTAACTGAGCATGCAAAAACACGGGTAAGGCCACCACAAACCAGATATCTCTTGAGCCAAAAAGAAAGAACCTTGCTAGCGATAAATGATTCACCGGCGCACTCTTTGACCAGGTATCACTGAATTTTGGTTTATTTTTGGCTTTACCCAGATCGCGTTGCAACATGACAATGCTGAAAATCAACACCACCAGAAGCAAAACCGCCATAGTCAGTATGGCGCCACGAAAACCGATCCAGGAAAGCAGGGCCGCACCGACAAAGAAGCCAACCCCTTTCAGGGCATTTTTGGAGCCGGTAAGAATGGATATCCATTTAAATAAGGTTGATTGCGCGTTATCAGCTACCAGCATTTTAATGCTGGATTTGGCACTCATTTTATTCAAATCTTTGGCAATACCGGAGAGCGCCTGCGCTACCATGACATAGGCCACGGTGAGCCACTGCGGGTCCACCAGCAACATTGCTAATGCAATGACCTGTAATAGCAGGCCCAGATGCATGGTGACATTTAACCCTAATCTGGCGGCCAGCCAGCCACCGACCAGGTTTGTCACAATGCCGAAAAATTCATACAGAACAAACAGCATTGCCACTTCAAGCGGGCTGTAACCCAGTTGATGGAAAAACAATACCACCAACATGCGTAACGCACCGTCGGAAACGGTAAACGCCCAATAGCTGAAGGTCACTACCAGATATTGCTGAATCGCAATCGGCAATGCTTTAAGTTTATTCAGCATGTTCAAATCGTCCTGACAAATAAGCTGAAAATAATATGTCAGTTTGATGAAGATTTGATTACAGCATGATGCCTTTAATCATAAAGAAGATGCAGGCTGA
>DELT01000039.1:58108-61681 GCA_002354555.1 Methylophaga sp. UBA2689 | reverse complement strand
TGCATTAAGCATCTTTTTATCATCTTTGATTTCGGCTTTTTCGCGATCAATCTGGCGTTCGATTTTATTTGATTCATCCAGCCATTCACGCAGGAACCCAACCCCAAATACCCCACCAATGGCAATATGCGTTGTACTGACCGGCAACCCGAGCTGACTGGCAATGATGACTGTCAAAGCAGCAGCCATAGCGATTGAATAGGCTCGCATCTGATCCAGCTCGGTAATTTCACCGCCTACAGTACGAATCAGTCTTGGACCATACAGGCCCAAACCAATAGCAATACCTAACGCACCTACAGCCATGACCCAAAGTGGAATACCGGCTTTATCGGTGATACCACCGGACATAATGGCGTCATTTATTGCTGCCAGAGGACCGATGGCATTTGCCACATCATTTGCACCATGAGCAAAACTTAACAAGGCCGCAGCGAAGATCAATGGAATAGTGAATTGTGCATTGACACTGGCACGATCATTTTTCATGTGTTGCAGGTTACTGGCCAGAGATTTTTTAACTATCCAGAACACCAGCACCCCAATCAAAAAACCAATCAACGCAGCTGCAAAAAAACTGGGTTTGGATTGAGGGGCCAGATCAACAAGTGGCAACCCATTCAGGGTGTTAATAAGTTGCCCCCATACCTGCTTAAGGCCTTTCGTTACTAAATAGGTAGAAAAGGCCCAGGCCATAACCGAAACATAAATAGGCACCCAGCGATAGGAAGCCTGGATTTTGTCGTCGCGAAAGATGATGGTTTTCTTAATAGCCAATAAAAAAGAGGCTGCAATAATGCCCCCCATCAATGGCGAAATAATCCAGGAACTGACAATGGCGCCCATGGTGCCCCAGTCAACAATACCGAAGCCGGCTGCAGCCATACCGCCACCCATTACACCACCTACTATCGAGTGAGTAGTTGATACTGGCGCTCCGGCAACGGTCGCCAGATTCAGCCATAAAGCTGCTGCTAATAATGCAGCCATCATGGCCCAGACAAAGGTTTCGGTATCGGTACCAAATTGCTTAATATCAATGATGCCACCTTTAATAGTTGACACCACTTCGCCACCGGCGATAAAGGCACCGGCTGCCTCAAAAATCATTGCAATCATAATCGCGCCGCCCATAGTCAGCGCCTTGGAGCCCACCGCCGGGCCAACATTATTGGCCACATCGTTGGCACCGATATTCATTGCCATATAACCACCAAACACGGCGGCAATAGCCAGAAACAGGTTATTGGGAACGCCACCGGAGGTAGCAAAACTGTATGCAAGAATGCCAGCGAGGAAAAAGAGGGCAAAGCCTATTCTGGCTAATTCGGCATGGCTTTTTTTGTAGGCCTGTTTTTCAAGTTTATGAATGGTTTTGATTTCCACAAGACACCTGTGTTTCGCCAAAAAAGAGGGCAATTATTACAGTTTAAAGACAACATGACATCCTGTTGCTTTCACCCGTGTAACGTTCGACTGTTAGAATGGTCTGTAACTGCAATGAATCAGTGGCGATAACGTAATGAAACAATTTTTAATCCTGCTTATGCTGCTCAGCAGTTTTTCCGCACAGGCGCGCCCTAGTCTGTTGGAGAAATTTGGTTTCGACAGTGCAGACTCTCCCCCTGAAGTTGATGAAGCTTTTGACTTTGAAGCGGTCGTTACTGATCCCGAAATAATATTGGCAGGCTGGCGGATAATGGAAGGAAATTATCTGTATCAGGATAAAATCCGCTTCGAAATAACCAGTGATGACTCTGTTCAGTTGGGCGAATTCACTTTGCCCGGCGGACATATAAAAAATGATGCGTATTTTGGTTTATCCGAAGTATATACCAGTGATGTGCAGATCAAGCTGCCACTGATACGTTCCCAGTCCGAATCGACCAGCATCACATTAACGGCACATTATCAGGGTTGCTCTGAAACCTTTGGTATCTGTTACCCGCCTACCCGCAAAACCTTCGAGCTAGAGTTACCGGCAACAACCGCAGTAAGCGAGACTGCAACCGCTGAGATACAAACCACTTCACCTGCTCCACTCCTGTCCTCAACGCCAGTCAGTCAGCAGGATGAAATTTCACAACGTCTGCAAAATGACAATCTGTTACAAATTCTGCTTGGCTTTCTGGGACTGGGTTTATTGCTGGCCTTTACCCCCTGCGTTTTCCCGATGATTCCGATTCTTTCCGGCATTATTGTCGGTCAGGGCGAACATATTACGACCCGCCGGGCATTTATTCTGTCACTCACCTATGTGCTGGCCATGTCCGTCACTTATACAGTAGCGGGTGTATTGACTGGTTTACTCGGCGGCAATCTCCAGGCCATGCTGCAAAATCCGTGGGTAATATCAGGCTTTGTTGGCATCTTGATATTACTGGCGTTATCGATGTTTGGCTTTTATGAATTGCAGCTGCCACATGGCCTGCAACAGCGATTGCATCAACTCAGCCACCGTCAGCAAGGTGGTACATTAGCTGGCGTGGTATTGATGGGGCTGCTATCAGGATTAATTGTCGGGCCTTGCCTGGCTCCGCCATTAGCAGGTGCCTTATTATTTATTAGTCAGCACGCAGATCCGGTGCTGGGAGGGGCGGCATTATTTGCGATGAGTATCGGCATGGGAATACCGTTACTGATTATTGGTACCTCAGCCGGAACCCTGCTACCCAAAGCCGGACGCTGGATGGAAAATATCAAGGCTTTTTTCGGTGTGATGCTGATCGCTTTGGCGATATGGATGCTGGATCGCATTCTGCCGGGTTGGGCCATTCTGTTTATGAGCGGTGCCCTGTTGGTGATGACCGCAGTGTATCTGGGCGCTCTCAACAATCTGCCGATTGAAGCAACTGGCTGGCAAAAATTCTGGAAAGGTCTGGGACTGTTGTCACTTATCACGGGTGCATTGATGCTAATTGGCAGTGCCAGCGGCGGACAATCCATTTTACAACCGCTGCACAAATTAAGCCTTTCGCCGGGCACAACAGCCACTCAACCCGGTCTGCAATTTACCTATGTCAATTCACTGGAGGAACTGCAGACTCAGCTGGAGCAAAGTAATCAGCCAGTGATGCTCGATTTTTATGCCGACTGGTGTACCGATTGCAAAAACATGGAACAGACTACTTTCCGTGATGCCGAGGTCATCAGGACGTTGCAGAATTTTACTTTGTTAAAAGTGGATCTCACTGACAATACCGATGCGCATCAAGCCTTGTTAAAATCACTGCGAGTATTCGGTCCACCCAGCATGTTGTTTTTTGACGAAAATGCAGAAGAATCTGCTGAACATCGTCTGGTCGGGCACGTCTCAGCCGCCCAGTTGAACGCTCATCTGGCGGATTTTCAGGCCAGATAATTAAAACTGCAAGAACTTCTCTATTTCGACGAAATTAGCGACAAAAAGCCGGATTTTTAGTTAAAAAGCTGGACAATAAAGCGTTAGCTGGTGCAAAATCCCGGCTTATATTTCCAGTGTTGGTGTGTAGTTATTATGGCGAAATTTCTAGTATTGCATGGCCCCAATCTGAATTTATTGGGTCAGCGCGAGCCTGAAATTTATGGTGCCAC
>DELT01000039.1:32400-57869 GCA_002354555.1 Methylophaga sp. UBA2689 | reverse complement strand
TTTATAGAAATACATCTTTCCAATGTGCATCGTCGTGAAGCATTCCGGCAACAATCCTACTTTTCAGATTTGGCTGTTGGCGTAATTTGCGGTCTCGGTGCTCAGGGATATGAATTGGCATTACAAGCTGCCACTAAACAACTCAACCCTTAAGGCTTAATCATGGATATTCGTAAAATAAAAAAATTGATTGATTTGATTCAGGAATCGGATGTTGCTGAAATCGAAATTTCTGAAGGTGAAGAATCTGTTCGTATCAGCCGCGCCAGCTCTGCTTATCCACAACAACAATATTTTGCTGCACCTCAACCGGCACCTGCCGCACCCAGCACACCGTCATTTGCCAGTGAAGCGGCAACCACTGCGACGGCAGCAGCGGCAACAAAATCATCTAACGAAGCCAATGCTGTACGCTCGCCAATGGTTGGCACATTTTACGGTTCTCCCTCACCCGATGCGGCTGCTTTTGTAGAAGTGGGTCAGCAGGTATCCACCGGTGATGTAATTTGTATCATTGAAGCGATGAAAATGTTCAATCAGATTGAAGCGGATCGCAGCGGTACCGTTAAAGCCATCCTGGTTGAAGATGGTCACCCGGTTGAGTATGACGAACCATTGATCGTTATCGAATAATTTTGCTGACAGCTTCGGCTGTTATGGCAAACCAAAAACTGCGGATAAAACAACATGATTGATAAAATTGTCATCGCTAATCGTGGCGAGATTGCTTTGCGTATTCTCAGAGCATGCTGGGAATTAGGCATTAAAACCGTTGCTGTTCACTCTGATGTGGATCGTGATTTGAAACATGTATTACTGGCTGATGAAAGCGTCTGTATTGGTCCAGCAGCATCAAATCTTAGCTACCTGAATGTACCCGCGTTGATCAGTGCCGCCGAGATTACCGATGCGACAGCTATTCATCCCGGTTATGGCTTTTTGTCTGAAAATGCAGACTTTGCTGAGCGCGTTGAACAAAGCGGCTTTATTTTTATCGGCCCGCGTTCTGAAACCATTCGTATGATGGGTGACAAGGTTGAAGCCATCAAAGCGATGAAAGCGGCTGGCGTACCTTGTGTTCCAGGTTCAGATGGCCCGCTCGGTAACGATGACCCGACCAATCTGCGCCTGGCACGTGAAATTGGTTATCCGATTATCATCAAAGCCGCCGGCGGTGGTGGTGGACGTGGTATGCGTGAAGTGCATAGTGAAGCGCATCTGCTCAATGCTATTTCCCTGACCAAGAGTGAAGCAAAATCTGCTTTTAGCAATGATATGGTTTACATGGAAAAATTCCTGGAAAACCCACGTCATATCGAATTCCAGGTGTTGGCCGATGAGCATGGCAATGCAGTGCATTTAGGTGAACGTGACTGCTCGATGCAGCGTCGTCATCAGAAAGTCGTCGAAGAGGCACCGGCTCCAGGAATCACCCCTGAAATGCGTGCTCGCATGGGGAAAGTCTGTGCCGATGCCTGTGTTCGCATTGGTTATCGTGGTGCGGGTACTTTTGAATTTCTCTATCAGGACGGTGAATTCTATTTCATTGAGATGAACACCCGCATCCAGGTAGAACATCCGGTCACCGAACGGGTCACCGGTATTGATTTGGTTGCCGAACAGATTCGTATTGCTTCTGGGATGCCATTATCGTTCACTCAGGAAGAGATCACGATCCGTGGACATGCTATCGAATGCCGGATTAATGCAGAAGATCCACGCACATTTATGCCCAGTCCTGGTCTGGTTACCCACTATCATGCTCCGGGCGGGGCCGGTATTCGTATGGATTCCCATCTGTACAGTGGTTACAAGGTCCCACCTAACTATGATTCATTGATTGGTAAACTGATTGCTTATGGCAATACCCGTGAATCAGCGATTGCCCGTATGCGTACCGCATTGAAAGAAATTGGTATTGAAGGCATTAAAACCAACGTAGAACTGCAACGTGACATCATGGATGACACGCATTTCCAGACTGGTGGCACCAATATCCACTATCTTGAAAAGAAACTCGGACTTTAAGTCCGTTCGTTATGGCCTGGATCCAACTTATTTTTACCAGCTCACCGCAGCAGGCAGAGTCATTATCCGATGCTCTGTCTGAATGCGGTGCAGCCGCTGTGACCTTTCAGGATAATGCTGATCAGCCGATCTATGAACCGGCTATTGGCGAAACACCATTATGGTCTGCAACGTCGGTCATTGCCCTGTTTGATGCCGAGACAGACACAGAAGCGCTGTTGACTGCCCTTCGTTCCCAGATTGGCGAGTTGCCTGACCATCGAATCGAAGCGGTGGAAGATAAAGATTGGGAACGCGAATGGATGGAGAATTTCAAACCCATCTGTTTCGGTAAGAAATTGTGGATCGTGCCCAGCTGGCATGAGCCGCCACAGCCTGATGCCGTCAATATTCTGCTGGATCCGGGTCTCGCCTTCGGTACTGGAACACATCCGACAACTGCTTTATGTTTGCAATGGCTGGATAAGGTCGACTTAACCGGTAAAACAGTGATTGATTATGGTTGTGGCAGTGGCATCCTGGCGATAGCTGCCGCCCTGCTGGGAGCTGATAAAGTTATTGGTGTTGATACTGATCCACAGGCATTGGAAGCAACTCAGGCCAACGCACAACGTAATGGTGTGATCATCGAGACCTATCTGCCGCAGCATTGCCCAACGGTTAAATGTGATTTACTGCTGGCCAATATTCTGGCGGGTCCTTTAATGGAACTGATGCCACGCTTTATTGAATTAACCCGACCTGACACACAACTGGTGTTATCTGGAATTCTGGATGTGCAGGCCGATACCGTCAGTCAGCATTACCAGTCCGAGTTTGAGATGAATAAAGCGGTTGTTCTGGAAGAATGGGTGCGTTTGAGTGGAATTCGTCATGACTGATAAAGCGCTTTCTATCGGTCCTTACACCTTACCGAACAATCTTTTTCTGGCACCGATGGCCGGGGTCACCGATCGTCCGTTTCGCCAATTGTGTCGGAAACTCGGCGCTGGAATGGCTGTGTCTGAAATGATCACTGCCAATAAAGCGTTATGGGCCAGTAAAAAATCACTGTTACGGGCCAACCATGAAGGTGAACCAGAACCACGCAGCGTACAGATTGCCGGTGCCGATCCACAGATGATGGCTGAAGCAGCCCGACATAATGTGGAGGAAGGTGCTCATATTATTGATATCAATATGGGTTGCCCGGCCAAAAAAGTTTGTAATGTGATGGCCGGTTCTGCATTGCTGCAACATGAAACGCTGGTCGGCGATATCCTGGAAGCCGTAGTGAATGCCGTTGATGTTCCAGTGACATTAAAAATCCGTACCGGCTGGGATCGCGATAACCGCAATGGCGTCAGGATTGCCCGAATTGCCGAAGACGCCGGGATTCAGGCTCTGGCAGTACATGGCCGAACCCGTGCCGATGCCTATAAAGGTGATGCCGAATACGACACCATTGCAGAAATCAAATCACGCATCGGCATTCCTGTCATTGCCAATGGTGATATCGAAACGCCGGAAAAAGCCTTGTTAGTTTTACAGCAAACCGGTGCTGATGGTTTGATGATTGGACGCGCTGCCCAAGGCAATCCCTGGATATTCCAGCAGATAAATCATTTTCTGCAAACCGGTGAACATTTAGCCGAACCCTTTGTAACAGAAGTGCAACAAATCTTGATTTGTCACCTCAACACGCTGTACGATTTCTATGGTGAATATTCCGGTGTGCGCATGGCACGCAAGCATATTGCTTGGTACAGCAAAGGGTTACGCAATGGCAATGCCTTTCGCCAACAGATGAATACACTGGAGAAAGCTGAACAACAGCTGGCTTTTACAAATGCATTTTTTGCGCAACTCGCTGACAAGGATTCACTGGCCGCATGAATAAAGCATTGAACGACGACTTTGCTGACTGTATTGATCTGGGCGTAACCGCGGAACAACAACACGCGCCCTTAAATCAATGTGTCACCAATGCACTGAAAACCTATTTTGAACAACTGGACGGCCACTCCCCTGCCAATTTATATGAAATGCTGATGACCGAGGTTGAAGTACCTCTGTTACAAGCGGCCTTGGCGCACACTCAAGGTAATCAAAGTCGTGCTGCTGAAATTCTGGGCATTAACCGCGGCACGCTACGAAAAAAACTCAAGCAATACGGCTTGTAACCAAGCCTGAATCCCAATCTGGAATCCTGATGAACTCGATTAAACGCGCACTGTTGAGTGTTTCTGACAAAACCGGCATTGTTGAATTTGCCAAACAACTGCAAGATCTGAATGTTGAACTACTCTCTACCGGCGGTACTGCTAAATTACTGAGCGAAGCCGGCCTTAACGTCAAAGAAGTCTCCGAACATACCGGTTTTCCGGAAATGATGGATGGCCGCATCAAAACCCTGCATCCGAAAATTCATGGTGGCCTGCTGGGCCGTCGGGGTAAGGATGACAACATCATGCAGCAACATGACATCGCACCAATTGATTTGGTCGTGGTGAATTTATATCCGTTTGAAGCCACCGTGGCACGTGAAGACTGCCCGCTGGAAGACGCCATCGAAAATATTGATATTGGCGGCCCGACCATGTTGCGTGCAGCAGCTAAAAATCATGCTGATGTGACGGTTGTTGTTGATCCGGTTGATTACTCGCGAGTGATTGAGCAGCTTCAATCGCAGGGTGGTACCGACGATCACACGCGTTTTGATCTGGCCTTAAAAACCTTTGAACACACGGCCCATTACGATGGTGCGATTGCCAATTATCTTGGCACTATTCAGGCCGATAAAAGCAAGGCGGCATTTCCACGGACATTCAATAGCCAGTTTCAGCTTAAACAGGCGATGCGTTATGGTGAAAACCCGCATCAGAAAGCGGCTTTTTATGTTGAAAAACAGGCTGAATCAGGCTCCATCGGCGCTGCAGTTCAGTTACAGGGCAAGGAATTGTCCTATAACAACATTGCTGATACCGATGCTGCACTGGAATGTGTCAAAGTGTTTAATGACAAACCGGCCTGTGTCATCGTCAAGCATGCCAATCCCTGCGGTGTCGCCACAGCAGAAGATTTGCTGACAGCCTATGATCTGGCCTATCAAACCGATCCGACTTCTGCTTTTGGTGGCATCATCGCCTTTAACCGTGAACTGGATGGAAAAACGGCACAAGCCATTATAGAACGTCAGTTTGTTGAAGTGATTATCGCGCCAAAAATCAGTGATGCCGCCAAAGCCGTGGTCGCTGGCAAAGCCAATGTGCGTTTGCTTTGCAGTGGTGATTTCCCAACGACTCCGGCCACTGATTTTGATTTCAAACGTGTGACAGGTGGATTACTGGTGCAGGACCGTGATATTCAGATTGTCACTGAGGCTGAATTAAAAGTTGTCACTAAACTGCAACCTACCCAAGAACAACTCGCTGATCTGCTATTTGCCTGGCGTGTAGCCAAATTTGTGAAGTCCAATGCGATTGTTTATGCCAAAAATCAGCAGACGGTGGGAATTGGTGCCGGCCAGATGAGCCGAGTTGTCAGTAGTCGCATTGCTGGTATTAAAGCCAATGATGCCGGTTTAACTGTTCCCGGCGCAGTGATGGCATCCGATGCCTTCTTCCCGTTCCGTGATGGTCTGGATGCTGCTGCAGAAGCAGGAATCAGTGCGGTAATCCAACCCGGTGGTTCGATGCGTGATGACGAAGTCATTGTTGCAGCAGATGAACATGGCATTGCAATGGTATTTACCGGTATGCGGCATTTCCGCCACTAAGTTTGAGTGACTTGTGGATCGCGCTCAGGCTCTACGCGTATTTCAGGCACATAACCGCGCCCGAATCAGCCGTTTAATAGAGCTGGCGCCACACAAACAGGCGATGTTCTATCGCCTGTTGCCATTATTATTTCATATCAACCATAAACTGCTGCCGGGTTATGTCAGTGATGACTGCCCGGCTGGCATTATGGATTATCAACCTGATAGCGAAGCGCTCAACAGTGCTATCAATCTGAATCGAAATTTCAGCCATCGCCGCAAAGCGTTAAGACGTTATGCATTACGTGGTGTTTATTTGCTCAATCCCGCCGGACAAATTCGCTATCCTGACCCCGCCAGCTTTGATCTATGGCTGGTGCATCATGCCACCTTAAAACCTGATCAGCTGGCTGTGCTGCAAAACAAAGTTGAAGGTATTGTTCAGTGGGCGGCAACATTGGGCATTGAGTTGCGATTTCGATTACTGGATGAAACACAGTGCCGAAACGAGAGTATTTCAAGTGCCGAAAGAGAAGCATTTTATTTACAGGGTCTGTGTGTCGCCGGTAGCGCGCCGCTTTGGTGGCTAATTACCAGTGAAGAACATCAGACATATTTGCAAATTGCTGAGAGGTTATTGTCACAGAGAGGATTAACCCAAATCAGTTTGCTGAACTTTGGTTTTGATCGCTCCCCTCAGCCAGAATACCTGTTTAATCAGGCCTGCCAGATGTTTAGCAAAGCTATTGATGGCGATGTAACAGCATTACTGGATTTACTCTTTATACAGTCTCAGTTGAGATTGTTTCCTGAAATTGTGCATTTGTCTGACCGCTATAAAGAAAAGGTCGAGCATGGCGAAACCGATAGTCTGCAAGTAGAACCTGCCAGTCTCAAACTGGCCGAAATAGAAAGAAATGCAGCGGATGATGATCAACTCCTTGCAAGGCAGGCTTATTATGCTTTGTTTGGAGAACGCTTATCCCAACAGGTAAAACATCCCCAGTTTGCCTGGCGCCGTCATAGCCTGCATAGCATTTACAAAGACTGGAACTGGTCGGCTGATACGTTGAAAAAAGAAGATAGCCGTTCGACCTGGGATTATCCCCAACGCCATCGATGGTGGACCAATCTTAGCCCCAAACTACAGGAATTTTTGTTAGCTCTCCAGCAGTTTGCCAAGCAGCATCTGGGTAGTGATAGGACGAGTGATCTGGATGTACTGGAAAAATCACTCGCCTTATCGCTTTACACAACTGAGTCAGTCATCGAACAGCTACCAACTGCATTGCAAATGACCGATGGGCCGGAGCAACTGTACCTTTACCGGTTCACTGAACAATCGGAATGGAAACTCAGCTCGATACCGCTTAATGATGCGAAACAGGTTGGCCTGAAACAGCATAAATCGCTGGCATATCTTCTGGTTTGGGCCGTTCGCAATCATATTCTGACCACTCGTAGCTGGTTAAGAGTGGCCGATCAAAAACAGCAGATAAATATTAATCTGGTACTTGAACTGACCCAGAACTTGTTGAAATCAGCATTACCCATGCATCAGAGCGTCGTGAGCAAGGAAGTATTTCTGCAACCGGCCAAAGCGGAGCGTTTAATGTTGTTTGCCAATCTGCAAACGGCCGGTAATGATATCCAGCAAAGTGGTCCGATACAGATGGCCAGTCTGAATAATGATCCCTTAAGCTATACCTCAAACAGACAGAATCTGGTCAGCAGTCTGGATCTGTTAATTCATACCAGTTGGGGGCAATGGCATCATTACCGTTTTGACGGCGATAATGCGGTACCCGAAGCACTCCGCCAGGTACTTAAATGGCAGCCAACTACACAACTGAGTAGCCATATCTCATGCTGGTGTGCCACAGGCTTTTTTGGTCAGGCGATTAATACCCGTTTGCAGCAATTGTTTGACGCCGTATTGACCCATTATCAATATCATCCAGGGCAAGGCCGTTACCTGATGTTGCTGGGAGACCGTCTATCTCAGCTACAGTGGCAGGATGATCAACTGCAAATAAAACATTTTGCAGCAGAAAAAGACCTCCACTACGCTCTCGCTGAGGAACAAAAAAACTACCTGCCAACTCGCGTCGATAGCTACTTGGATAGTGACAATCTGCTCAATTCGCTGCTGCTCTATCAACAACAGCAGACGGTAAGCTTGTTTGCCTATCGCAAGACAGAAACCACTGAGATCTATGTCATTGATGAACTCGGACGTCTGCAACAGTTTGCCTATCCATCATTAACTGAAGCACAAATTCTCGCCCAGTTGAGACTGTTTATTCGTAACAGCGTGGGTGATGCTGTGATGCAATGCGATTGCTATCAACTTTTAAGACAGCAACAACGCTGGCAGATAAATCCTATCCAACCATCCCGACCAGAGTCAGCCACGTTCTCGGTTATTTGGCAGATTTCCGGTGCTCAACTGGCATTAACCCTGAAGTCACAAACTGTTAAAACGGATCTCGGTGATCCGCAGCTTATTCCGCTTCTGGCTGAATTATTTCAACACAATACTGGTCATAAGCCTGCGGTTTATTTCATTGATAAATTACAGTTTGTGCCTAAGGCACCTTATTCGAGTCTGTTTTTCCTTAACCGCAAATACGAATTAGAGCAGCAGTTTAATCAGGTAAAGCTTTAGATTTCGCCGCAGCTCTTTTATGATGTGGAGCCTGACTCATTACAAAGAATACGTATGATTAAAGTAGGAATTGTCGGTGGCACGGGATATACCGGAGTGGAATTGCTTCGTTTATTAGCCATTCATCCACAGGTTTCCCTGGAGATCATCACATCACGCAGCGAAGCTGGTATGCCGGTAAGTGATTTATATCCTAACCTTCGCGGCCATGTTGATTTGTGCTTTACCGTTCCTGATGATGATGCATTAGCGGCCTGTGATGTGGTTTTCTTTGCCACCCCTCATACCGTTGCCATGGCCAGTGTGCCATCGCTAATCGATCGTGGGGTTCGGGTGATTGATTTATCGGCTGACTTTCGGCTGAAAAACATCCCGCTATGGGAGAAATGGTATAACACGCCACATACCTGTCCACATTTGGCAGAACTGGCCGTTTATGGTTTGCCAGAGCTTAATCGTGAAGCCATTCGCGAAGCACAGTTAGTGGCTGTTGCCGGGTGTTATCCGACTGCGGTCCAGTTAGGCTATATGCCTTTACTGGAAGCTGGCCTGATTGATCCAAAACATTTGATTGCCGATGCGAAATCAGGCGTCAGTGGCGCAGGACGCAAAGCAAGTTTTGGCACTATGCTGACTGAAGCCAGTGAGAATATGAAGGCCTATGCCGTTGCCGGACATCGCCATTTACCTGAAATCCGTCAGGGTCTGAATCAAATGCATGGCACCGAAGTGGGACTGACGTTTGTGCCTCATCTCACACCGATGATTCGTGGTATTCATGCCACTTTGTATAGCCAGCTGGTCAAATCAACTGATCTTCAAAGCTTATTTGAGCAACGTTTTGCTGATGAACCCTTTGTTGACGTGATGCCCGCAGGCTCTCATCCTGAAACCAGGAGTGTACGAGGTGCCAATGTTTGCAGAATAGCCGTACATCAACCTGAAAATGCTGATACTGTTGTGGTGTTATCGGTTATTGATAATCTGGTTAAAGGCGCATCAGGACAGGCGATACAAAATATGAATATCATGTTCGGTCTTGATGAGCGTCTTGGCATTAACCACATAGCAACCTTACCCTAATGAGCTCACCTCTCGATAGTTACGTTATAAAACCAAAGCGCCCGCTGCGCTTTGTTGTCTGGTTAATAATAGCTATCGTTGTCAGTGGGCTTCTCCAGTGGTACTGGTTTAATAGTAACAGCGGCAATACAGCTCAGCTGATCGAACAAAATCAACAAATGACGGAACAGATTGCTGCAATGAAAAGTGAGCTGATGCAACAGTCGGAACTGCTGAAAAACCAGGAACAAGTCCAGGCAATGCATAAGGCAACAGCCCAGCAATTACAGAATCGATTGCAACAACTGCAAAAGAAAGTGATTGAACTGAATAAAGAATTACTTTTTTATCAAAATATTACCCAAGGGAACAGTACCAGTGAACTGCAAATCCGCGATTTGCAATTACGGCCAGAAACCGAGAACTCAGATCAGGTTCGCTATCGGCTGGTCATTACCCAAGGTAAAAATATCAGCGAACCAATTACCGGTGAGGTGATTATCAGATTGCAAAATACTGAAGGTGAAGGCGACGAGACCAAAGCGATCGATCTCAACATTACCGAGCATCCACTTAATCTCCGTCATGTTCAGATTATTGAGGGTGTCTTCAATCTTGGTGAAATACCAGATCCTGAACAAATCAGCGTCAGTTTACGCCAGAAAGACAAAATACTAATTTCACGCAGCTTTAATTGGCAAACAGAAACACCCGTCGGGCAATGAGGTAATTGATGTTCAGCAGTAAAAAAAATAAACGGCGTAAGGCCGCCCGTATTGACACATTAATTGGTGAAAACACCCATCTCAAAGGCGATATTCACTTTAGCGGTGGTTTACGAATAGATGGTGTAATCACTGGCAATATTACCGCTGATGAAGGTGAGCCCGCATTATTGACGCTGAGTGAAAAAGGCCGCATAGAAGGCGAAGTCCGAGTGCCCTTTCAAATTATCAATGGTGAAATCAAAGGCAATATATATGCAGTTGAACATATCGAACTGGCCAATAAAGCGCGTATCAATGGCAACGTTTTTTATAAACTTCTGGAAATGTCGGTTGGCAGTGAAGTTAACGGGCAATTGATTCATGTCGGCGAAGCGGAAGAAACCGATTTGAACCTTGAACATTCACAAACCGATCCCAATTTGAATCTTGAACAACAATCCTAAGGGCTGTTGATATTTCAGAACCACCTCTATTGTGACTGAAAAACGGCATCAATAATTGGTAGTGCAGAAAGATAAAGAGTCCTTAATACTTGACTATTTTAGTCAGAATTGGATAATAAATGAACAATCTTAGATATCAACGGAGTAAATCATGACGAGCGAAATGCCAAGTCCAGTTCTATTCACCGATTCGGCTGCGTCAAAAGTCAGCGAACTCATTGCCGAAGAAGGTAATGATCAATTAAAACTGCGCGTATTTATTACTGGTGGTGGTTGCTCCGGGTTTCAGTATGGTTTTACATTTGAAGAACAAGTCAGTGAAGGTGATACTGAAGTCGAAAAATCCGGTGTGACTTTATTAATTGATCCGGCAAGTTACCAATATCTGGTAGGTGCCGAAATTGACTATACCGATGGAGTGGAAGGGTCACAATTTGTGATCCGTAACCCTAACGCCACGACTACATGTGGCTGCGGTTCTTCTTTCTCTCCATAACCGTACCTGAAATAATTGAATCGAAACCACTATACCGCCTTGCGGTGTAGTGGTTTTTTTATGTCAGGTGATTTTATTCTCTAATCTCGGACAAACTGATATAAAGTTTATTTAAGGAAATCCACCTGCATGCTCTCCAAATGGCAATGGTTACTCTCACAACTCACCCGCACATTATGGGTTCGTGCTTCATTTTTTGCGTTGCTCGCAGTGGTGACGGCACTGATTGCCATTCCAGCCCAGCACATGATCGAGAATCCCCTTCCATTTAGCGTCGGTTCAGATTCAGTCGGGCAGATTTTAGATATCCTGGCATCAAGCATGTTAGCGGTAACCACATTTTCATTAAGTGTAATGGTATCGGCCTATACTGCAGCAAGCAGTAGCGTAACACCTCGTGCCACGAAACTGGTGCAACAGGACACCACTACTCAGAATGTTTTAGCTACATTTATTGGTTCTTTCTTATATAGTCTGGTCGGCATCATTGCTTTGAGCACCGATCAATATGGTGAAAATGGTCGCTTGATTTTATTTATCGTGACCATCGGTGTGATTGTTTTGATTGTCATTACTATTCTGCGCTGGATTGAACATCTCTCCCAACTTGGTCGCGTAGGAGAAACCACCGAACGGGTCGAAAATGCTGCGGCCAATACCATTACTCAGCGTATCCAACATCCGACTTTTGGTGCAAAAAGACTCATTGATAAAAATGAGATTCCTGACAATGCCCATGCTATTTATGCCAATAGCATTGGTTATGTCCGACATATTGATGTTGGTGCTTTAAATGATTATGCCAAACAATATGAAGCTGAAATAGGTGTGCTGGCATTACCAGGTGAATTTGTACATCCAGCCAAGCCTATTGTCTGGATAAATACAGAGACCAGTGATGAAATGATTACTAAACTCTGTTCAGCTGTCACATTAGGTAATGAACGGTCATTTGATCAGGATCCACGGTTTGGCTTGTCCGTTTTAGCAGAAATAGCGTCGCGGGCACTTTCCCCTGCCGTCAATGATCCCGGCACCGCTATTGATGTTATCAATCGTGGATTTCGAATTCTCATACCCTGGAAAGGCTATAAATTTGCTGATACCGATGAGCATATAATCTATCGCCATGTACGGGTGCCAGAATTGGAACTTGGTGATCTGCTGGATGACATTTTTATGCCCATTGAACGTGATGGTGCCAACATGATAGAGGTGCAACTTCGCTTGCAGCAAGCACTTGCGGCCTTACATAAAATCTCAGCAGAAGTCTTTGGAGAAGAAGTATCCCGCCATTTACAGCTGATGAAACAGCGTACAGATCAATCTTCATTGGTGGAAGCAGATAAACAGCGTTTAAAACCTATTTACGATCAGTTAATCTCATCCGAATCAGTTATTCAGGACTCTTTCCTGTAAAAATTTGCTTACGTTAACTTTACCTTAACTTAGCTCATGTATATTATGAATGAACGTTCATTCATAATAAGTCAACTATGTCACCAGCCAAAAGCACTGCCGATAAACGTGAAGCTATTTTCTGTGCCACCTTAAAGTTGCTCTCCAACTTCGGTTTTCATGGTTTTTCGATTAAACAACTCGCCGAGGAGGCTGGTGTTGCCACCGGCACCATTTATCTTTATTTCAAAGATCGGGATGAACTGATCCGTGAGCTCAATACCCACATAATTGATAACTTTATCAAAGCAACACTGGAGGGCCATGATCAACATCAGCCCCTCAAACAGCAATATCGACGAATGTGCTGCAACCTCTGGCGCTTTTGCATTGAAAATCCCTGCATCACGCACAGCAAAGCACAATTTGATCATCTGCCTCCGGATATTTTACGTAGCCAGCGCAGTCATGCCTGGGATGGGCTTCAACCGCTTAAGGATTTGTTTGAAAAGGGACGAGCAACACAACAAATCAAAAACTTATCCGACGATATTCTGATCAGTCTGAGTTTTGAACCTTATCTGTTTCTCGCCCGCCAACATTTAATCGACGTTATCAAAGTCGATGACGAGGCTCTGACTAATATTATTGATGCCAGCTGGGATGCAATCGCCTGCTCGCCATTACAGAACAACGATACAGACGGACAATCCAATCAGGAGTAGTACATGCCACGCCATTTTTTATCTGTTAAAACATTGATGCTGATAAGTTTATTGTCGCTCAATCTGGCAGCATGCCAATCCTCCGACTCTGAAGATTCCCCGCAAAATGCGCAGCAAGCTGCTCCAAAAGTGGATGTAGTAAGCCTGATTCCACAAACCGTCACAATCAAAACTGAATTGCCAGCACGAACGGTAGCTTTTCGACAGGCTGAAGTCAGACCACAGGTAAATGGCATTATTGAAAACCGACTGTTTGAAGAAGGCGCTGACGTTAAATCCGGTCAACAGTTGTATCAAATCGATGAAGCCCCTTTTCAAGCCGCGTTACAGATGGCTAAAGCTGAACTGGCCAGTGCCCGGGCCAATATTCAATCAACAAAAGCACGTGCTGAGCGATTTAAAGGGCTGATTGATAACAAAGCGATCAGCCAACAGGATTATGACGATGCCCAGGCAGCGTATTTACAGGCTCAGGCAGAAGTTGCCGTGGCGCAGGCCAATATTCAAACGGCTGAAATAAATTTACGGTATACCAAGGTAAATGCCCCTATAGATGGTCGCATTGGACGGTCGAATATTACCGAAGGTGCCTTGGTCACAGCCCAGCAGGAGTCACCTTTAACCACCATCACGCAGATCGATCCAATTTATGTCGATATATCGCAAGCATCAAAAGAGGTGCTTCGTTTACGCCGGCAATTACTCTCCGGGAGAATCGCAGAAGAAGATGCAGCTCAAGTTAAATTAAAGCTGGAAGATGGCTCAACCTATCAACATCAAGGGGAACTGCAATTCTCTGAAGTTAATGTGAACGAAAGTACTGGCAGTCTGGTGATGAGAGCCAAATTCCCCAATCCAGAAGGCTTGCTGTTACCGGGCATGTATGTAAAAACAGTAATTAATGAAGGAACCATGCCTGATGCCATTCTGGTTCCGCATAAAGCCGTTATGTTTTCTCGCGAAGGTACCGCAAGCGTGATGCTGGTAAACGATGAAAATATTGTTGAACAACGTCCAATAGAAGTCAGACAGTCCATTGATCATAACTGGCTGGTCTCAGACGGACTCTCCGGTGGAGAAAAAGTAGTTGTGGAAGGTTTGCAAAAAATTGCCGTCGATTCTGCCGTGGAGATTGAGATTGATACTGAAAACTCTCTTCAGCAGGCTGAGGAGTAATCATGGCAAGATTTTTTATTGATCATCCGATATTTGCATGGGTTATTGCGATATTAATCATGCTGGCTGGCTTGCTGTCGATTTTTCAGCTACCGATAGCACAATATCCAGGTATTGCCCCTACGGCGATTGAAATCCGTACTGCCTACCCTGGCGCCTCAGCCAAAGTGGTGGAGGATTCGGTTATTCAGGTGATTGAGCAGAACCTGACAGGGCTGGATGATCTGCAATATATCAGCTCCACCAGTGATTCCAGTGGTGTTGGCCAGATTACGGTCACTTTCCAGGCAGATACTGATCCGGATATTGCTCAGGTTCAAGTGCAGAATAAACTGCAGGCTGCGATGCCTTTGTTGCCTCAGGATGTTCAGCAGCAAGGAATTCGGATCACTAAATCCAGTACCGGTTTTTTGATGGTAATGGGTTTTGTTTCCAATAATGGAAAAATGGATCGCTATGATATTGCGGACTATGTAGCGGCCAATATTCAGGACCCTGTCAGCCGGGTCAATGGTGTTGGGCAAATTAACTTGTTCGGTTCGCAATATGCGATGCGGATATGGCTAAATGCCAACAGTCTGGCCAACTATAAATTAACGACCGAAGATGTCGTTAATGCGATTCGCGAGCAGAACGTCCAGATTGCAGCTGGCGAGATAGGTGGAACGCCAGCCGTCGAAGGACAGCAGATTGCCGCCAGCATCGTGGTTGAAACCCGGATGGAAACGGTCAGTGAATTTGAAAATATTCTGCTACGTGTCGATCAGGATGGCTCGGAAATCCGTATAAAAGACGTGGCCAATGTGTCATTGGGTGGTGAAAATTTTCAATTTGAAACCGAGTACAACAAACAGTCTGCAGCCGGTCTGGGTATTACGCTAGCATCCGGTGCAAACGCACTGGAAACCGCTCAGATGATCCGCGAACGAATATCGGAACTTGAACCGTTTTTCCCTGAAGGTCTGGAAGTCACATACCCCTATGACACCACCCCTTTTGTCAAAATATCCATTGAAGGAGTAGTCAAAACACTGGTGGAAGCCATGATTCTGGTATTCCTGGTCATGTATCTGTTCTTACAGAATTTTCGTGCCACGCTGATCCCGGCAATTGCTGTTCCAGTGGTTATTTTAGGAACGTTTGGCATCCTTTTCGCATTTGGTTTTTCCATTAATATGCTGACCATGTTTGCCATGGTACTGGCCATCGGACTGTTGGTCGATGATGCAATTGTCGTGGTAGAAAACGTCGAACGGGTCATCCATGAAGATGGTTTATCACCCAAAGAAGCCACCCGTAAATCCATGGACCAAATTACCGGTGCGTTGATCGGTATCGTATTAACCGTTTCGGCTGTTTTTATACCCATGGCTTTTTTCCCGGGATCAACAGGGGTCATTTATCGGCAATTTTCCATTACTGTTGTTTCGGCAATGGCACTCTCGCTGCTTATCGCGTTAACGCTTACCCCAGCTTTGTGCGCGTCGTTACTGAAAGATGCAAAACATGACCCAGCCAAAAAACGTGGCTTTTTTGGCTGGTTTAATCGCAGTTTTGAAAAAACCAGCAAGGGAACTCAGAGTGCCGTTGGCTATCTGATCAAACGTTCTGCACGCGTAATGCTGATTTATCTCTTGATTGTGGCAGGTCTGGCCTATTTATTTACCCAGTTGCCTTCGTCCTTTTTCCCGGATGAAGACCAGGGCATTTTATTTACCGAAATGCAGTTACCGGTCAACGCCTCGAAACAGCGTTCTATTGAAGTGATGAATCGAATTGAAGATTATTATCTTGAACAGGAAGGGGATAATGTTGAATCGGTGTTTTCTGTTATCGGCTACAGCTTCAGTGGTCGCGGCCAGAATAGTGGTCTGATTTTTGTCAATTTAAAAAGCTGGGATCAGCGCACAGCTCCTGAACAAAGTGCTCAGGCAATAGCCAATCGTGCTTCGGGCTATTTCAGTCAGTTTAAAGATGCGGTGGCTTTTGCCATTGCCCCTCCTCCAATTCGTGAGCTGGGTAATGCCAGTGGCTTTAATATGATGTTGCAGGATTTAGGTGGCATGGGTCATGAAGAATTGGTCAAAGCCCGTGACACCCTGTTAATGCAGGCTAATCAGGATCCCCGTCTAAATCAGGTAAGACATAGTGGCTTGCAGGATCGACCACAATTCAAAATTGATATTAATCACCAAAAAGCCATGGCTTTTGGTGTCTCTCTGGATGATATCAACAGCACCTTCGGAACAGCCTGGGGTTCCACCTATGTAAACGATTTTATCGACAAAGGTCGTGTCAAAAGAGTCTATGTGCAGGGTGATGCCCCGTTTCGCATGATGCCCGAAGATGTAGGTGACTGGTATGTACGAAACAGTAGTGGAGAGATGGTGCCATTATCAGCCATCAGTGATTCACGATGGATATACGGATCACCACGCCTTGAACGCTACAATGGTGTTCCTGCAATGAATATTCAGGGACAAGCTGCCGCTGGATTAAGCTCAGGTGAAGCCATGCAGGCCATGGAAGAACTGGTTGATCAATTACCTGAGGGCTTTGGCTATGAATGGACAGCCCTGTCTTTACAGGAACGTGCTTCCGGGGCGCAGGCACCGCTTTTGTATGCGTTATCGATCCTGGTGGTATTCCTGTTTTTAGCGGCATTATATGAAAGCTGGTCGGTACCTTTCTCTGTGATGCTGGTGGTTCCGCTCGGTGTGCTTGGCGCCGTGCTGTTTGCCTTAAGCAGAGAAATGTCCAATGACATCTACTTTCAGGTTGGCCTGTTAACCACTATAGGTTTATCGGCCCGAAATGCCATTTTAATCGTTGAATTTGCTAAATCCCTTTATGAAGAGGGCAAGTCGCTATCGGAGGCGACACTGGAAGCCATCAGAATGCGGCTGCGCCCAATTGCCATGACAGCGCTTACCTTCATGTTGGGTGTGACCCCGCTGATGCTAGCAAGTGGTGCTGGCAGTGGTGCCCAAAATGCGATTGGTACCGGCGTATTCGGCGGCATGCTGGCAGCAACCAGCCTGGCAATATTCTTTATTCCTGTGTTCTTTGTAGTGATCTTTACACTGGCCCAAAAAATTACTGGTAAAACACCTGCCAAACAGCAGGTTTCTCAAGGAGAATCGGCATGAATGCCAAATTGAAACTGATTTCTATAATGACATTATCGGCAGTGCTCAGTGCCTGCTCGATGATTCCCGATTATCAACGTCCTGCGAATCCAGTGATGCTGGAAAACAGTGATGACTTCGTTAATGCTTCGTTAGCTGCTGATACTGGCTGGCAGGAATTTTACCAAGATGAGCAGTTGCAACAACTGATTGCTTTGTCACTGGAAAATAATCGGAATCTTCGGGCCACGGTGTTGCAGGTAGAGCAATTGCGCGCGCAGTACAAAATTCAACGCGCCGAACTGTTGCCGGCAGTTGATGGCACTGCAAGCGCTACCCGTCAACGCGTACCTGAAGGCGTTAGCTCCGGCAGTCAGACAATTGGCGGCGGTGGAATTTATGAGGAATACCAGATTGGTGTTGGAATCTCGACCTGGGAAATAGACTTTTTTGGCCGAATTGACAGTTTGCAGCAAGCCGCTCTGGAACAGTTTCTTGCCAGTGAGGCCAGTCGTAGAAGTATTCAGCTGACATTGGTTTCCGAAGTAGCCGATGCCTGGTTCAGCTGGCAGGCAACCGTTGCCCAGCTGGAGTTTTCCAGCTCCACACGTGAAGCCCGGGAAGAAAGTTATGAACTTATCAATAAACGCTTTGAGTCAGGTCTGGCTTCAGAACTTGCGCTGAGACAAGCTGAAACAGCATTACATGAAGCACGTATTGCCGAGTCAAGTTTTCAGCAGCAAGCCAATCAAAACTTTACCGCGTTGGAGTTGTTAGTTGGACAGAGACTGGATCCTCAGCATTGGCAGGCCGATTGGGAAGATGATGATCCGTTATTACAAGACTTACCGGTGAATTTGTCTTCTGAAGTGTTATTGGCCAGACCGGATGTAATGCAGGCCGAACATCAGATTAAAGCTGCCAATGCCAATATTGGTGCGGCAAGAGCAGCATTTTTTCCACGTATCAGTTTGACAACCGCTATTGGTATCGGTGGCTCAACCCCTTCTGATCTGAGTGATAGCGGCAATCGTCTGTGGCAAATTTCTCCACAGCTATCCGTTCCATTACTTGATTGGGGCGTGAATGATGCAAACCTGGATGTCGCTGAGTTAGAAAAAGACATCAATATTGCCCGTTATCAGGAAACCATTCAGCGGGCATTCAAAGAGGTGCTTGATGAAATGCAGGCAAGAGAAACCCTGGATGCTCAGTTAAATGCTCAGCAGGATTTAACAAAAGCAACCAATCGAAGCCTGGAATTAGCTCAAATCCGTTACGATGCCGGGGTGGACAGCTATCTGGAAGTATTGGATGCGCAGCGCAGTCATATCGATGCCCAGTTAGCTCAAATTGATACCCGTCTGGCACGTTTACGTAACCAGTTAACACTTTATAAGGCATTGGGTGGTGGCCTAAAAGCATACTCCGGCGAAGTGATTGCACCGGCAACGCCATGAAAAGAGTTGGTTTAACAAGTGATTTATCGTTATGCTAAGACGGAATTAAAATTTTATCTGAACTAGCAAAGGAGCGACAAAATGGATCTAGAAGTCGGTGGCATATTAGGTTTAATCTGGCTGATTATTGTTATTTGGGCCATTCTCAAAGTAGCGAAAAGTGGTGCCGGTACCTTAGCCAAAGTGTTATGGATTTTGATATTGCTATTATTCCCTGTGGTAGGCCTTATCATTTGGTTCTTTCTCGGCCCTAAAGGCTAGACGAATACCTCACCGTACAAACTGTACTCGGTTTGTACGGTGATTTTTTCTGCAATACCACCCGGCATGCAATATGCCGATGATGTAAGCGTCTATCTCTCACTTCGCATTGTCAGCATCAGGCCAAACCATTCACGTTAATATTGCATGACGCTACTGATTCGTCTGAATCAAAATCGGAGTTTGAGCATGCAAGCTGATTCAAAGATCCCATCTACTATTCTGGTTCCTGTTTTTTTTCCTGCCGTTATTATCACGTTATTGTTAGTAATAGGCACAATCAGCAATCCAGAATTAGCTGGCGAAGCCTTTGCTGCCACACTCAGTTATCTGACCAAAACCTTTGGCTGGTTTTACATGCTGGCTGTGGCTTTCTTTCTGGTTTTTATTGTAACCGTAGCCATCTCCAGTTGGGGCAAAACCAAATTAGGCCCCGATCATGCCGAACCGCAATACAGCTTCCCTGCGTGGTTTGCGATGCTGTTTTCAGCTGGCTACGGCATTGCTTTGCTATTTTTCGGAGTGGCCGAACCGGTATTACATTATGCCTCTCCACCCCAAGGAGCCCCCGAAACGGTTGATGCGGCTAAACAAGCCATGCAAATTGCTTTTTTTCATTGGGGTTTTCATATCTGGGCGATTTACGGTCTGACCGGTTTGGTTTTAGCTTATTTTGCCTTTCGCCATGGCTTGCCGTTATCAATGCGCTCTGCCCTTTACCCGCTTATCGGCGATCGAATTTATGGTCCCATCGGCCATACCGTGGATGTTATTGCTATCTTAGGGACCTTATTCGGCATCGCCACAACGCTCGGCCTGTCAGTAGCCCAGATAAATGCCGGTATGAATTATTTATGGCCCAATATCCCGGTCAGTACTTTTGTTCAGGTGGTGACTATAGCCGTAATCACTTTACTGGCTATTCTGTCTGTGGTGGCTGGACTCGATAAGGGTGTTAAACGTTTATCCATCCTCAATATGATTCTGGCTGTAGCGTTAATGCTGTTTGTGTTTTTTGCCGGTCCAAGCATATTCATCCTGGAAACTTTTTTACAAAATACCGGCAGTTACCTGAACAATATTGTAGAGCGAACCTTTAATCTGCAGGCTTATTCCCGTAGCGACTGGATCGGTAACTGGACCTTGTTTATCTTTGGTTGGACCATTGCCTGGGCGCCGTTTGTCGGACTATTTATTGCCAAAATAAGTCGAGGTCGCACCATTCGACAGTTTGTTTTCGGTGTGTTGCTGGTGCCGACCATTTTCACCTTTATCTGGTTTTCCATTTTTGGGGATACTGCCCTCAATATGATTATGAATCAGGGGTATACCGCATTAATTACTGAGGTGCAGAATGACACCGCTATTGCCTTGTTCAAGTTATATGAACGCTTGCCTCTAACATCAATAGTGTCATTTATTACTGTTATTCTGATTATGACGTTCTTTGTTACCTCTTCCGACTCCGGCTCGCTGGTCATTGATTCATTAGCGTCTGGTGGTTCCAGTAATACGCCAGTCTGGCAGCGGGTTTTCTGGGCAGCTCTGGAAGGTCTGGTAGCAGCTGCATTATTAATTGCCGGTGGCTTAAGTGCTTTGCAAACGATGAGTATTACCAGTGCCCTGCCGTTTGCCATCATTATGGTGCTGGCAGCCATTGGAATGTGGCGCGCCTTAGCGATTGAAGGTCATCGTGAAGCCAGTTTGTCAGCCTTTATGCATAGCTCGCAACACAAACCCGGTAATTGGAAAAAACGTTTAGCAGGTTTAATTCATTATCCGGATTATCAGCAGGTAGCTGACTTTATTAAAACGACTGCTCATCCTGCAATGCAGAAAGTTGAGATGGTCTTGCAGGAGAAAGGCTGGCCGGTTAATGTTTTTTTCGATGACACTCAGCATCGTGCCTATATAGAAGTGGTCCGAGAAGAAGAACTGGATTTCATTTATGAAATTCGTATGCGTGGCTATGCCATGCCCACCTTTGCTTATCCACAGATGGCAAGAGCTGAGGATGGTGATAAGCGTTATTATCGTGCAGAAGTCTTTATGCGAAGAGGTGGCGCGGCCTATGATGTGTTTAGCTTTGATCAGCAGGAAGTCATTGATGACATTCTAAATCAGTTCGAAAAATACATGCATTTCATTCATATCTCGCCAGGCATTTTGCCATGGAAAATGCAGGAGCATGACGATATGCTCAATGACAAAGGCGAAATCCATAACGATGATCTGAAAACACCCAGCTGATGAAATTATATGCTCTTGCTTTTTCATCACTGCTTTACCGTTTTTAGTAACTTAACGACAATTATGAAAAAGAGATGAATAAAGTACCCACTACGATTTAGAGACAAAAAAAACCCGATGCACTTTGCAGTAACATCGGGAAAGGGCAAACAAACAATAAATCGGGGAACAATTCAAACGTTTCGATAAGGCGCCTTGGGTCTGTTGATCTTTCAGAGGCGGCTATGAAAGATTAACAGACATTAGTGTTAATGCTTTCTTAACCATGCTCCCTTTATGCTTAAACCAAGTGAATCACGCATTAGCCTGGCGCTTGATCTTTCTGCTCACAACAGCGACGAGATGAAAGATTAACAAGCCCTGGCGATTATTCACTTTATCAACTACACTCCAAAGCTCTTAATGCAAATGATAATGCTTATTATTTATAATGAAAAGTATTGAATCATAAACACTTGGTTGCAAAAATCTGAACAGGCTTACATATGAATGATCGTGCAGCTTTGCCAGATATGAGAGCGGTGACAGCCTTTGTTGAGATCATTCGATCCGGCAGTCTAACGTTTACCGCAGAACAGTTAGATATCCCTAAATCCACTTTAAGTAGACGTATCAGCCAGCTGGAACAACGGGTTGGTCAGCAATTACTTCGGCGGGAATCCAATCGACTTATACCCACTCAGGCAGGCCAGATATTTGCCGAGTATTGTCAGCAATTTATCGATCTTGCCCAGCAAAGTCAGTTAGCACTGGATGCTTTGCAGCTTGAGGTAAGTGGAACGCTTAATTTTACCTTTCATAATGCTTTCAGCTGCCGCTGGCTTAGCGAGAAAGTAGAAATGCTGATGACGCAACATCCAAAATTGCATCTTAAAATGCGCACCGGATTCAATCTGCCTCAGGCCACCATCGGTGAGTCAGTCATTTTGTGGCTGGGTCCTGTTACAGAGAATGGCCTTCGCCATGAATGTCTGGGTCAGCTTTCACAAGGTATTTACGCCAGTCCGGAATATTTGCAACAGGCCGAAGAAATCCATCACCCGCGTCAACTGTGTGAACACAAGTGGATTGATACCCTGGAGCACTCGACACAAAATATTCAATTGAAACATCCTGACGAAAAACCATTTCAATTACCTCCCCAGCAATCCCAGATCTCTGCCGATCAATTCGTTATGCAGGCTGATGCCATTGCTCGGGGTAAAGGGTTGGGGCTTTATCCGAACTGGTTAGCTGAGTTAGGCATCAGTCAGCAGAACGTCAAATTGCAACGTTGTCTGCAGGACTGGCAAGCTCCCAGTTTACCGATCTGGTTAATGTATCCCTATGGAAACTTATCAAGACGCACCAGAGTATTTATAGACCATTTGAAAAGTGAGCCTCCTGCAGCCTGGAATTGCTGAATCTATGTGTGCTATGCCATATAAATACTTGAAGCGATAAATACATCAGCCTATTATTGAATTAAAAATAAATGGTGTTAACAAGGCATGATGCACTCTCCACCTGACAGTCAGCACGGTCATTCTGCTCTAACGGGTAATGAATTGCTCAATCACTTACGTGCTGTTTCACCCTATCTGCCTGGATTTATTTATCAGCTTTGCTTAACCCCTGACGGTAAATTCCAATACACCTATACCAGCCCTCAACTAGAAGCTTTATTTGGCGTAACCCAGCAACAGGTTGCTGAAGATGCCGGCGTATTATTGACAATGATTCATCCAGGTGACTATCAACGGGTAATCAATGAAAGTATCCAATGTGTTGAAACGCTCAGTGCCTGGCATAGTGAATTTCGCATGATCCTCAAAGATGGTCACATCATCTGGATAGAAGCCTATGACACTCCAATACGAGAAGCTGATGGCACCATTGTCTGGACCGGCTATGGCAATGACATTACGCAACGTAAAAGCTATGAGACAGCTCTGAACGAAAGCGAGTCAAAGTTCAGGGCCTTTGTTGAAAATGCCAATGACATCATCTATTCATTGTCGCTGGATGGCTTGCTTACTTATGTATCACCCAATTGGACCGAGATTCTGGGTCATCCACTAAGTGACGTTATTGGTCGAAATTTTGATCAATTTGTTCATCCCGATGATGTCTCGGCCTGCCACATTTTTTTGCAGCAAGTACGCCACAGTCGACAAAAACACAGTGGTATTGAGTACCGTATACAGCACTTTAATGGTCATTGGTGCTGGCATCGCAGTAATACCGCACCGCTATTTGATAATAATGGTGAGGTGGATTCCTTCACCGGAATTGCCAGAGACATTACTGAACATAAACTGCTGATGCAGCGTATGTCGCATATGGCACATCATGACACCCTGACCGGCCTCCCCAATCGTGCCAGCTTTACCGAGCATCTAAATCAAGCCATTGTATTAAGTGAGCGTGAGAATCAGGCCCTGGCAGTATTATTTCTGGATTTGGATAAATTTAAGCCGGTCAATGATCGGCATGGACACGCTATCGGCGACTTATTACTGCAACAGGTTGCCAACCGTATTCGACAATGTTTACGTGGGGCAGATATTGTCGGTCGTATTGGCGGTGATGAATTTGTTGTTTTACTGCAAAATATTCATCATGTTGCCAATGCCCAGCAGACTTCTGAAAAAATCTGTGAATGTCTGAGCCTGCCGTATGAAGGGGATGGCAAAATCCTGAATATCGGCGTCAGTATCGGCATCGCGGTATATCCATTGCATGGCAGTAATGCCATGCAACTTGTCCGATATGCCGATGAGGCAATGTACGAAGCTAAAAGGCTGCCTGATAGAATTCAGGTTTTTGCCAGCCCACCACTTGGAAGCGGCTCAACTAAAACCGAAGAACTTACGCAAGATGATCTTTCAACAAAGTCGGCTGACGATCAGGGGTAAAGATTTCTATCCAGTAGCCATCAGGATCCTGAATAAAAGCGATACCTTTCATCTTGCCATCATTGGGGCGTTTGACAAATGGAACGCCAAACTCCTCAAAGCGCGCGCAGGCAGAATCTATGTCCGGCACGGCGAAGCCGATATGGCCAAAACCCCGGGGTTCACTATTACCGTTATGATAAACAACCTCATCTTTGTCTTCATCACCCCAGTTATGGGTTAATTCCAACATAGCAGGACGTGCAAAGGTCTGTTTGATGCGTTCATCATTATCGTCAGACCAATCCTGCCGCTGCTCCGGTGAAATAGCCGCCATAAAATATAAGGTGAACTGCATTTCCGGAAAATCAAACCGCTTGATCAGTGTCATGCCCATGACTTCAGAATAAAACTTCAGGGTACGTTTTGGATCTTTAATGCGAAACATCGTTTGGTTAAACACATAATCATGTGTCGCTGGATCATGCTGTTCGCTCAATCCCTCTGCTTTATCAAAATGTCGACTCATTTCTGACTGACTCCTTTGGAAAATACTATAACCAGCCTTTACGTTTGAAATAAAGGTAGGGCGCCATACCTGCTGCCACCATCAGACCAATGGCAAATGGATAACCGAAGCTCCAATCCAGCTCAGGCATATATTTAAAATTCATTCCGTAAATACTGGCAATCAATGTTGGTGGCAGAAACACCACCGCGGCAATCGAGAACGTTTTGATGATCTGTGCCTGTTGAATATTGATAAAACCCTGGGTGGAATCCATTAAGAAATTTATCTTATCGAATAAAAATGTCGTATGCGACATCAATGTCTCCAAGTCCCGCAATATCTCATATAAGGTTTCACGAGATGCACCCGGTTCTCTTAAGTGACGCAATAAAAACGAGATATCACGTTGTGTATCCATTAAACATAAACGGATCTTTCCGTTACTGTCTTCCAAACGCGCTAACTGACTGATGGCATCTTCCAAATCAGCACTTTCATCTTCTAAAACCAGATGGCTGAC
>DELT01000039.1:31749-32210 GCA_002354555.1 Methylophaga sp. UBA2689 | reverse complement strand
ACCGTGTGATGTCGCCCTTCTGAGTACCCCAGAAATAATGAATGCACATGCAGACCATCCTGATCGGTAAAGCACCGAGCCGAAGCCTCAATTTCTTCTACATCATCGACATCAGGAACTTCGTCACTGAACAAGGTCGCGAGTAATGCGCGTTCATCATCATCGGGCTCCAACGCATCAATCCAGTCGGCTTCTTTTAAATGATGTCCCAATACCTCGCCTTCAACTTTGATTTCCTTAATTAAGCCATGAGCAATTTTGTATAGGCGTAGCATGCCGGCTCCTAATTCGTTTGGGTTTGCCTGTGGGAATGATTAAAACATTGTAACGCAAGACCATATCATGCTTCACAGACTATGGCATTTGAGTGGCAATTCCATGACAGATTGATTTCAGACCTAGGGCTTGTTGATCTTTAATATCCACCTCTGCTGGCGACTATTTTTGTGTCCGACAAGGCG
>DELT01000039.1:25273-31633 GCA_002354555.1 Methylophaga sp. UBA2689 | reverse complement strand
TTGTGACTGAAAAAGCGCCACTCGGCGTTACTCGTCGCTTATTTAGAATTACTAAAAGGCGCTCCACGTGCCTTGATTGACGCTTTTTCAGCTCACAACAAAGGCGGAGATTAAAGATCAATAAGCCCTGTTAAATATCGCCATTTGAGTCGGTGAACCAAGCTGAGGATCAGCTTCACCAATTCCAGCAAATCGTACTTGATAGTGATGACGCGCGGCAACGCCTCTGGCCCATTGCTGAAATTTCTGCCGAGTCCATTCAAATTGATGGTCCGGATCCCGAAACTGTCCCGGATACAGCCCATACAAAGAATTGTATTCGTAATTAGGTGTTGTAAGTATGATTTGTTTTGGCCGCATCACCGCAAACACATTTTGTTCGACCTTGGATAACAGTCTGGGCTCAATATGCTCAATGGTCTCAATCATAACCGCCAGCGGGAAACCACAAAGCTCTGGATGCGGTTCAGCATATGATGCGTTAATCAAGCTTAATCGGGATGGCGTTTGCTGAAGGTATACTGCCAGTTTTTCACGCGCCTGCAGGATAGATAAACTGGATTGTTCAACACCGATAACCTGCTCAATCTGCGTTTCATTTAACAGCTGCCACAGAAAATTACCTGAACCACAGCCTAAGTCCAACAGCTGTTTAGCCCCACTTTGTTGAACTAATTTGAGGATATGTTGATGCCGTACTTCATGCAAATCACTGATTTGGGTGTCTTGACTTGGGAACATGAAATGCCTGCAAAAAGATCATTTACCAATACAAAAACTGGAGAAGATGCGGTCTAGTAAGTCTTCAGTCGTGAATGTCCCGGTAATCTCCCCCAGAGCAAACTGAGCAATACGCAGTTCTTCAGCCAGTAATTCCCCCGCCCCCATTCCTGTCAGACAGTCATAGCCTGCTTCAATGGCTTGCTGAGCACGCTGCAGAGCATCCAGATGCCGACGACGCGCCATAAATACCCCTTCTTCTTCCGGATGAAACCCCACTACCTCGCATAAATGCTGTGTCAGCAAATCCATCCCTTCGCCATTTTTGGCTGAGAGATAGATCACTGACATGCCATTTTCAATCGTTATTTCAGCAGCATGGTCGCTTTGGTCGATCTTGTTTCGAATCAAGGTGAATGATTTATCGGTCGGTAAAGCAGAAAGGATTTTTGTATCCTGCTCCGTCATGCCCAGCTGATCATCAATTAACAGCAGAATATGATCAGCTTGTGCCAATTCGTTCTGCGTTCTGCGGATCCCTTCCAGCTCAACGATATCACTGGTGGCATCATGCAGACCGGCAGTATCGGAAATACGAAGTGGCAAACCGCCCAGATGAATTTGCTCTCGTAATACATCTCGAGTGGTACCGGCTACTTCAGTCACAATAGCGGCATCATGCCCCGCCAGCCGATTATGCAGACTGGATTTGCCAGCATTGGGCTGACCGGCCAGAACCACACTGATGCCTTCGCGTAATAAACGGCCTTGTCGGGCACTGCCTTGAATGCCTGCCAGCGTTGCCAGTAGTTGCTGTAGTTGTTTATCGACCTGAGCTTCACCCAGGAAATCGATTTCCTCATCGACAAAATCAATGGAGGCTTCAACAAACATTCTTAAATAGGTCAGCTCTTGCAGGAAGTCATTAACCTTTTTGGAAAACTCCCCCTGCAACGAACGCATTGCACTACGAGCAGCCAGCTCAGTTGAGCTTTCAATTAAATCTGCAACGGCTTCAGCCTGAGCCAGATCCATCTTGCCATTCAGAAATGCACGTTCAGAAAACTCTCCGGGCCTTGCCATTCTGGCACCCAGTTCCACTGCTCTCTGACATAGTCGAGCCATCACCAATGGGCTGCCATGACCCTGCAATTCAATGACATCTTCACCGGTAAAGGATGCGGGTCCGGCAAAATACAACGCAATGCCGCTATCGATAATTTCTTTATCAGCTGCTCGAAAGTGGGTGAATTTTGCCTGGCGGGTTTGGGCCAGTTTGCCGCAGATTTGCTCAGCTATCTGAGCACTTTCAGGTCCGGATAAACGCACAACACCAACACCACCGCGGCCGGGCGCAGTGGCAATGGCTACGATAGTGTCGGTGTAATGCTCTGTCATAAATAACTCTGTTTACTCAGCTGTAAACAGTGGAGTTCTGCTTATACTGCTGAAGGGTTACAACGCGCCCATTTTACGAGTGATATACCACTGCTGAGCAATTGATAGAAGGTTGTTAACCACCCAGTAAAGCACCAGACCTGCCGGGAAGAAGGCAAAAAAGACGGTAAAGACAATTGGAAAGATCTTCATCATCATCGCCTGCGCCGGATCCTGAGGCATCGGATTCAGTTTTTGCTGGAACCACATGGATAAACCAAACAGCACTGGTAAGACAAAATAGGGATCCATTGCCGTCAAATCATTAATCCACAGGATGAAATCAGCCTGACGCAGTTCAATACTTTCGACTAACACCCAGTAGAAAGCCAAAAAGACCGGCATCTGCACCAGAATCGGCAAACAACCACCCAGCGGATTAATTTTCTCGGTGCGATATAAATCCATCATTGCCTGATTGAACTTTTGTTTATCGTCACCGTAGCGTTCTTTCAAAGTGGCCAGTTTAGGTGTCAATTTACGCATCGACGCCATTGACCGGTAACTGGCTGCTGACAGTTTATAAAATGCCAGTTTGATCAAAATGGTCAGTAATACAATGGACCAACCCCAGTTGCCAGTTAATTTATGTAGCCATTCCATGACGATAAATAACGGCTTGGAAATAATGGTCAGAATGCCGTAATCAACGGTTAAATCGAGATTATCCGCAATCGGTTCCAGACGCTGATGTTCTTTCGGACCAAGGTAAATCTGATAAGAGGTCTGAGCTTGCTCACCATTTTCAGCGACGACCGCTGGGAAACGGATACCGGCCGTATAATTTGTGTTGTTGATCGCTTTACCGTAAAGACTGATTTCCTGTAATGGTTCGGCAGGAATAAATGCTGCAACAAAATAATGCTGGATCATTGCCGCCCAGCCGCCATTCACATCGCGACGGAAGTCATTTTTCTCCAGTTCACCGAAATCCACTTTTTCGTATTCATTACCCGGACTGGAAAATACAGCCCCAGTGTAGGTATAAATCATGAAACTATCGTCTTCAGGTTGATTACGATTAAATTGCGCATAGGGATAAGCAGCAAAACGTTCGCCTGACTGGTTTTCTATCTGATAATTAACATCTACCAGATAACTGTCACGGGTAAAAGTATAGGTTTTAATCACGGTCAGACCGTTATCAGATTCCCAACGCATCGGCACACTGAGACTATCCGAATTTTCCCCCATAACATACTCAGATTGTTCTGCAGTATAGGTTTCATAATGGGTTGGTGCAGTGCCTTCCGCTCGTAAACCGGATTGGGTTACAAAGAAATTTTCACGGCTGTCATTTAAAAACTGTACCGGCTCATCAGGCAAATCAACATCAACAGGATATTGTAATAATGCCAGTTCGCGAATATCCGCCCCACGCAAATCAATTGTCGCTTCAATTACATCGGTTTTTATACGGAGCTGATTGGCTGAAGACGCCGAGGCTTGTTCGCTTTCCGGCAGAGCAGGCAGGCCATCAGCAGTAACTGCTGGTAACTCGGGTAAATCATCCTGAGACGGGGCGCTTTCTGAAACAGGCTGGTCTACGTTATTTTGCGTTGCAACCTGTTGCGGACGCACATAGTCATTTTGCCAGGCTTCCCACAACAACAGAGAAACAATTAACAGGCCAAAAATAAACAGAGTTCTGAGGTTATCCATTGTGTTTTTTTGTCTTTAGTTCAGGAACAGGATCCACGCCGCCGGCGTGCCAAGGATGACAGCATGAGATTCGGCGTAAACCGAGCCACACACCACGGAGCGAGCCATGCGTTTGAATGGCCTCAATCATATAATGGGAGCAAGTAGGTTGGAAGCGGCAGTGCATGCCCATGAACGGGCTTAATAAAAAGCGATACGCGCGAACAAAAGCGATTAGGATGTTTGCCATTGTGCCACCACGGTTAACCAATGTCGCTCCAATGCTGCCCATAATTGCGACGAATCCCGCTGACTTATATCAGGACGTGATAACACCACAATATCGATATTGGATAAAGTTGATTGATGCTGTCGGAAAGATTCCCGAATGATCCGCTTTACCCGATTACGTTGACTGGCAAGTTTAAGATGCTTCTTTGCGATAGCCAGTCCCAGTCGGGGATGCCCGACAGAGTTTTCAACGCTAAGAATCGTCAGACCACCGCCACCAGTGCGCTTACCCTGACGAAAAACCCGGGTAAAATCTCCCGGGCTATTCATTTTCATGGCTCGGCTGAAAGTGGCCAAGTCATGCACCCTCTGAGAACAGAGAGAATTAAACAGAAAGTTTTGCGCGGCCTTTGGCTCTACGGGCATTAATAATACGACGGCCGCCGACAGTTTTCATACGTGCGCGGAAACCATGAGTGCGCTTGCGCTTCAGATTACTAGGCTGAAAAGTTCTTTTCATTTCACCAACTCCAGGAATAACAATGGTTTTGCAGCCGGTAAGCGTCTCTCGAACGGAAACAGCCGGGGCAAAAGACATGGGATTATAGAGTTTGCAGGCATAACAAGTCAAACCGCATTCATCCGGTTATGCAACATTATTTTACTTGCCAAAAGCCCCGCATGCAGATAACTTTAGATGCCCTGTCTGTCGCGCTATACTATCACGAAAAAAGCCTGCAGTTATTAGTCTGTTTTCTGTAAACCTTTATATTAGTCAAGGAGTTGCTGTGTCTTCACCCCTTTGGGAAAAATGCCTATCCCATCTCGAAGGTGATCTTTCGGCACAACAGCTGAACACATGGTTACGGCCTCTGCAAGCCATCGAAACGGAAGATAGTCTGCGTCTGTTGGCGCCAAATCCTTATGTTAAGGCATGGGTTCACGAACAGCTTGAACAACAGATAAATGCGCTGATTAAAGGATTGACC
Organism: Methylophaga sp. UBA2689; assembly: GCA_002354555.1. Classification (GTDB taxonomy): domain Bacteria; phylum Pseudomonadota; class Gammaproteobacteria; order Nitrosococcales; family Methylophagaceae; genus Methylophaga. Next base: position 26,615 of record DELT01000039.1, on the reverse strand, counting down.
AACGGCAGCATCAATAAAATTGAAATCGAAGTCGGTACCAAAGATTCCATTTCTGCTGAAAAAACCAAACGTCGTATTAAAACAACTGATAAAGCTCCCGCTTCGATAGCAGTTTCTGAAACAGAACCTTCGCCGGCGATTGGCAGCCCGATGAACCCGTTGTTTACCTTTGATAATTATGTTGAAGGTAAATCCAATCAGATTGCTCGTGCAGCATCTTTACATGTTGCCGAAGCACCGGGTACTTCCGGTTACAATCCTTTGTTTTTGTACGGTGGCACCGGCCTTGGTAAAACCCATTTGATGCTGGCGGTCGGCAACAAAATTCGCCAGAACAATCCCAAAGCACGCGTGATTTATTTATCCTCCGAACGCTTTGTACAGGACATGATTACCGCATTACGTAATAACGCCATTGATCAATTCAAAGCGCATTACCGCAGTGCCGATGCATTATTGATTGATGACATCCAGTTCTTTGCCAAAAAAGAACGCTCTCAGGAAGAGTTCTTTTATACCTTTAATAGTCTGCTGGAAGGCCAACGGCAAATCATTCTGACCTGTGACCGGTTTCCCAAAGAAGTCGAAAATCTGGATGAGCGTCTGCAATCTCGTCTGGGTTGGGGGTTAACCATCGCCATCGAGCCGCCAGAGCTTGAGACCCGCGTCGCGATACTGATCAAAAAAGCGCAACAAAATCTGATTACCTTACCGGATGATGTGGCCTTTTTTATTGCTAAACGTATTAAATCAAATGTCCGTGATTTGGAAGGTGCCTTGCAACGCGTGATGGCATTCTCGCGCTTTACCAACCAGCCGCTGTCGATTGATATGGCTCAGGATGCATTAAAAGATCTGCTGGCTTTGCACCAAAAACTGGTCACACTGGAAAGTATTCAGAAAACTGTTGCAGAATACTTCAAAATACGGGTATCGGACTTACTGGCAAAAAAACGCACGCGTTCGGTCGCCCGTCCACGACAAATAGCAATGGCGCTGGCAAAAGAGCTCACCAGTCATAGCTTGCCGGAAATCGGTGAAGCGTTTGGTGGACGAGATCACACCACTGTTCTGCATGCTTGTCGTAAAGTGGTGGAACTGAAAGAAACTGATAGCCGCATCGCGGAAGATTACCGTAATTTACTTCGTACTTTATCCAGCTAGCTGAGAGAGACATCATGCAATTTACTGTGAGCCAAGACATTATTGCCCGTCCCTTACAACTGGTGTGCAGCATCGTTGAACGGCGCTCCACCCTGCCTATTTTGTCTAATATTCTGTTACGTTGCCGTGATCAGCAATTAACCATGACCAGTACCGATATGGAACTGGAAATGATTGC
>DELT01000039.1:14446-25089 GCA_002354555.1 Methylophaga sp. UBA2689 | reverse complement strand
AAATCACTGGTTCGGGCAGGAAAAAGTCGTTTTTCGTTAGCCACACTACCGGCGACAGACTTTCCGGACAGCGAAGGTGCAAATTACCTTGATCAGCTGACCGTCCCCCAATCAGCATTAAAAGATCTGCTGGATGAAACCAGTTTTGCCATGGCCAGCCAGGATGTACGGTATTACCTGAATGGTCTGTTGCTGGAACGCGAAGAAAACATCTTGCGTGCGGTAGCAACAGATGGTCACCGACTGGCATTGGGCAGCATTGAAACAGCAGAAAAAACCAACGAAAAACACAGTGTCATTGTGCCGCGTAAAGCGATTTTAGAACTGGGACGTTTATTAGGTGATGTTGCTGATAATGTGACCCTGGCGATCAGCCCCCAGCAACTTAAAGTCGAACTGCCGGATATGCATTTCACTTCCAAGCTGATTGATGGCCAATTTCCTAACTACGAACGCGTCTTACCCGTCGGTGGTGATAAAGAAGTCATTGCCGAACGGGATGAGCTTAAACAAGCATTATCCCGGGCTTCGATTCTGGCCAATGACAAACATCGCAGTGTAAAGTTGAATCTCAGTAACAACCTGCTTAAAGCCACCGTTACCAATCAGGAACAAGAATCCGCTGAGGAAGAACTGGCAGTGGAATACAGCGGGCCGGATTTGGAAATCGCTTTTAATAATGCGTATCTGCTGGATCTGCTCAACGCCATTCCTGATAACAAAGTAAAACTGTTATTTACTGATGAAAACAGCAGTGCGTTGATTACCCCAAATGATCCAAAATTTACACGGCAATATGTGGTTATGCCGATGCGGCTGTAACGAATTTATGGAGCCACACAAAAAAACGGCGCTTTGAGCGCCGTTTTTTTATTACTGACAAGCTGCGTTTGTCCTAAATAACTTTATTTGGATTATTCTGCAGCATGACATCCAGACCCTGTTTATAAATATTGGCTGCAGCATCACGTTTATCCTGGGCCATTAATACTTCCGCCAGCGCCTGATAGGTTTCCCCGCGAGGACCATGCTCAATACTGGCCCGTAGATAAGCTTCTGCCTTGGCCCACAGTTTATTGGCCTGCGCCAGTCTTCCCAAGGTCAGTAATAACCAGGGGTTTTCTTCACGTTGTTTTAACCACTTCTCGGCCGTAGCCAGACGTTTTAATAAACCGCCCTGCAGAATTTTGCCATACTGATAAATCAGTGCATCACTCCAGTTTTTGCGTAAATATTCTTCAATCAATTGCATTGCCTGCTGTTGCTCACCCTGCAATAACAAACCATTTACATAGGTTTTCAATACTTGCTCAGATTGTCTGATTTTCGCCGGAGATTGCAGCCATATCTGTTCCATTCGCTGCCATTCCTGACGTATCAATGCATTTTGCAGCTGTCCCACAGTGGCTTCTGCCGACAAAGCATTGGCTGAGCTGGCATCCAGAACATGTCGCTTACGCAAATCGGGCAATACCGATTGCACTTCCTGCCATTGATCAGTTTCCTGATAAAGCTGCTGCAGAAGTTGTAAAACATAGGGGTGTTTAGGCGCAACTTGACGCAGATGCTGCAAGGTAGCTAATGCCTGTTCTTTCTGACCAGCCGAAAGTTGTAATTCTGCCTGTACTACACCAACAGCAATATCAGCGCTGGGGGTCGTTTCGTGGGCCAGTTTCAGATAGGAATCACGCCGCTCTGGCGCCTGTTGTTTCTGTGCAGCCCGTGCAGCTGCCAGATAATGCAATAACGGCGTCTCGCTGTTGCCAGCATGGCGCAGTAACAATCGTTCAGCTTCTGCCCAACGACCTTCTTCGAGCGTTATCAGACCGTTGGTTAACGCTTTAGTAGCACGTTTATGACGCTGATTTTCCTGCCATTGAGACAGGCGGTTTGGTGTACTTTTAATGACCGCCAGACTGCGCAGCGTAAAATAAACCAATAACAGCAGAATCAACCAAGCCACGCTAAATACAATCAACGAGGTTTCCAGCGTCCACTGTCCGTATTGCACCAATACAAAGCCTGGCTCAAAATCAGCCAACCAGACAAAAACACCGCCTAATGCCAGCGCAATTGCAATAATAATCAGCCATTTCATGGTTCAAATCCTTTCAACCAGCGAAGTGATCCCGAAATATCCGGTGTTTCAATACTTATGGCCTGGTTCTGCATGGCTTGCAGACTTTCCAGCATCGCATCGCGATGATCGCCCACAAAATACTGTTCAAGCCAGCTGCTGGCTGATTGCAGACTCTGCTCAAACATACGCTGATTACCTGAAAGCGCAGCAAAGCGAGCGGTCTCCAATTGCAAGCGCAGGTTCTGATACAGGAAGTAGCGTTGTTCAGGCATTAATACTGCCGCCGGGGCATCCTCCTGCTGACGAATAACCACCAGTGAACGTATCTGCGTCCAAATATCAGCAACCGCTTCCCGCCAGGCTGATTGTTGTGTTACTTCTGTTTCAGTTTCGTCGTAAAAAGACTGTTTAGGGCCAGTAACAACACGTAGCTTATCAATTGAGCCTATCAAACCCAGCATATCGGCAGCAATTCCCGCCACATCAGCGTCTCCCGCCGCTTCAAGAGCCAGCTCTTCCTCTGCAATAAGTTCCCGCAAGGGTTGCATACGATAGTCACCAATTTCACGGATTTGTTGATCAGCCAGTGATAAGGCAAGCGCTGCCCCACTGGTATCATTCGCCAACAAAGCGCGCTGATTGGCAAGATTGAGCAAATAACGGATTTCCGCCAATGCCCATTCGAGCTCGATTTCCTCAGTGGTTAACGGTGACTGGTTTTGCAGCTTGGTCAGTACGTCACCCTGTTCAAGCTGCGTTTGTTTGAATGTCGACAGTTGATTGTTTAATTGGCGCTGGCTGTTGGTCAGTTGCGAAATATCCGTTTCAAGTTCGGCAATTTCATCAACTCGACTTTCCACATCCACCAGTTGCTGTTTCTGCTGCCATACCAGCCAAAGTGCGCCAGCCCCTGGCAACGTTATCAATATCGCTAAAATAATTAGTAGCACCCACTTTACTGAAACCGTCTTTTTAGGTGTTTCTGAGACATTTTTTTCAGTTTTTTTGGCGGGCTTTTCGACCTGCTCAGATTTGCTGTTAGGCTCCATGATCTGATCCCATTTCTATAAGTCGCTGAATGATTGCACCATCACTGGCATCTAGACTGACATGCACCTGTTTAAATCCTTGTTCCAAGGCAAAAGCCTTGATTCGTTCACTGACTACCAACAAAGGTTTTTGCAAAATCTGCGGGCAGCTGGCTGATAATAAACTTAACAGGTTTGTCACACCATTGGCACTGGTTGCTGTCAACCAATCGGCTGAACAGGCTTGTTGTTGAAGTTCGGACGATACCGTCGGTAATTGTCGGCGGTAAACTTCCAGATAACTAATATTAGCACCTCTGGCACGCAACGTATCTGCCATCAGCTCACGTCCACCTTCACCCCGCACAATTACGACATGCTGATGAGCCATTTGTTGCCATTGGGGTAACTGCAGCAAACCTTCACTGCCGTTTGATAGCTCAGGCTGTAAATCGACCGTTAAACCGTTTTGCCGCAATGCCTGCGCCGTGCCCTCGCCTGCAGCGACCAATTTAACATTGGCTGGCAATGGTAGCGGAAGATCCTGCAGAAAATGTTCAACAGCATTACGGCTGACAAATACCAGCCAATTGGTTTGTTGCGGATTCCATTCGCCCCATTGTTTAACATCAATAGTCGTAATTTCAATCACCGGAAAGACTATCGCCTCTCCCCCCTGCTGTTCAATCAGATCGACCAGTCCAGACACCTGTCGAATCGGCCGTGTTACTAAAATCTTGCGGCCTTGCAATGCCAGAGCCGAATGCTCAGGCATCATAAACGTCAGCCAGAATTTTATCAGCGCCCTGATTAAGTAACATCTCACCTAATGTTAAGCCAAGTTGTTCGGATTCACTGGCCTTGCCGCGAATTTCCTGCTGCAGCATCTCGGTTCCGTCAGGACGACCCACCAGCCCTCGAACCCAGATATCATCACCATTTAATATGGCGTAGCCACCGATTGGGACCTGACAGCCCCCTTTTAAGCGACGATTTAATGCCCGCTCTGCTTTGACAGTGATTGAGGTCAGCTCGCAATTAAGCGGGGCAATTAACGCATTCATTTCGTCATCATTGATACGGGTTTCAATACCTAGTGCGCCCTGTCCAATCGCAGGCAAACTTTGCTCTGGCGTTAAGGCACTGCGAATACGCTGATCAAAACCCAATCTTTCTAAGCCGGCTTTGGCCAGTATAATCGCATCAAAGTTACCTGCATCCAGCTTGGCAAGACGGGTATTTACATTGCCGCGCAGCGGTACAATTTTCAAATCCGGTCGGTAGTGACGAAGCTGACATTCCCTGCGCAGACTGGAAGTACCCACAACGGCACCCTCAGGTAAATCATCAACGTTTTCAAAATGATTGGAAACAAACGCATCATGTGGATCATGGCGTTCGCAGATCACTGGTAAGTGCAGACCTTCCGGAAACTCCACCGGAACATCTTTCATTGAATGCACCGCAATATCGGCTTCACCGGCCAGCATGCTCTGTTCCAGTTCTTTGACAAACAAGCCTTTGCCGCCCACTTTGGCCAGTGGAGTATCGAGAATAATATCGCCCTGGGTTTTGATACGAACCAGTTCGATATTCAGATGTGGATGTAACGCCAACAAACTGTCACGGACAAACTCGGCCTGCCAGATGGCAAGAGGACTGCGACGGGTAGCAATTCGAACAGTACGCTGACTCATGAAACAAAAATCCACATTATAGTTAACAGTGTTGTCGATTCTAACATTTTCCCCTGCGGTTCCACGAACAGCCGCGTTATAATGCGGTCTTTTTCTGCCAGCAATCACAGGCCCGTGCCATGACCGCATCTGATAAAAAGCTTTCTTCCGCCCGCCTCACCCAGCCAACTAATAAGTTCGTTGAGGAATTCACTGCATCGGTGATGTTTGATAAACGCATGTATCAGCAGGATATTCAGGGTTCCGTCGCGCATGCCACCATGCTCTGTAAAGTGGGCGTTTTAACGGAAACTGAACGCGATCAAATCATCACTGGCTTGCAGCAGATTGAAAGCGAAATCGATAACGATCAGTTTGAATGGTCGATTGCACAGGAAGATGTGCATATGAACATCGAATCCAGACTGATCAAACTGATTGGCGAAGTCGGCAAAAAACTGCATACCGGTCGGTCACGTAATGATCAGGTGGCAACCGATGTGCGTTTATATCTGCGCGATATGATTGTGCCTGTTCGAAGTGAATTACAGCGACTGCGCTCTACCTTGCTGGATGTGGCTGAACGTGAATTCGATACCATCATGCCTGGCTTTACCCATCTGCAAACTGCACAGCCTGTCACCTTTGGTCATCATATGCTGGCCTGGTTTGAGATGCTCAGCCGTGATCTGGAACGTCTTGATGACTGTACTAAACGGGTCAACAGCCTGCCATTAGGTGCTGCAGCATTAGCCGGAACTACGTTCCCGATTGATCGTGAATACACGGCTGAATTACTGGGTTTTGAACGTATCTGTCGCAACTCGCTGGATGCGGTCAGTGATCGCGATTTTGCCATTGAATTTAACAGCTTCGCCTCACTGCTAATGATGCACCTGTCGCGGTTCTCAGAAGAATTGATTATCTGGTCCTCGGCCCAGTTTGATTTTGTTGATCTGGGTGATGCGTTTTGTACCGGCTCATCAATCATGCCGCAAAAGAAAAACCCTGATGTGCCGGAACTGGTGCGCGGTAAAACCAGCCGGGTTTACGGCAATCTGTTTAACCTGCTAACGCTGATGAAAAACCAACCATTGGCGTACAACAAGGATAATCAGGAAGATAAAGAACCGCTGTTTGACACCATCGACACATTGCTTGGCTCGTTACGTGTCTATGCCGATATGCTCGCAGTAATCACCGTCAAAAAAGACAATATGCGTCTGGCGGCTCTGAAAGGTTATGCCACCGCCACCGATCTGGCAGACTATCTGGTGCGTAAAGGCGTTGCTTTCCGTGATGCCCATGAGGTTGTTGGTCTGTCAGTTGCCTATGCGATTAAACATCATAAGGATCTGTCGGCGTTAACGCTGCAGGAACTCCAGCAATTCAGCGCTCAGATCGGCGATGATGTATTTTCAGTATTAACCCTGGAAGGCTCAGTGGCAGCTCGGAATCATCTGGGTGGAACCGCTCCGGAACAGGTTAAAAAAGCTATTCAAACCGCCCGTAACGAACTGTAACTATTTTTGTGAATCAGTAGTTTTCAGATAGTCGTTATCACAAATTAATGATCGCTATTTTGCTTTTTTACTCACCGGTGTTTCCGCTCAAATGGCGTCATTAAAATCGTTTGTATTTGCTCTGATTGAACTGGCCAAACGCTGGCCTTGGTTGATTGCTGGAATTGGTTTTATTTCCGGTCTTGCCAGTTATTTTCTGGTGGAACGCAAAGAATCATTGGCGCAGGTCATCGCTATCCTGATGTTGGTCAGCTGGGTGTTTCTGGTATTGGAAAACTGGCTGAGGGAAAGTTTTAAAAGCCGCTTTGGACTCAATATTCCACCCGCTTTAATGCATTATCTGACTCAATTAGTCCATCAGGAAAGTTTGTTTTTTGTGTTGCCGTTTTTTCTTGCCGTCACCACTTGGAATCACACTCAGGCAGGGTTTACCGCTTTATTGATTTTATGTGCTCTGATCTCCGTGATTGATCCGCTGTATTACAAACAACTGGCACCGCGTCGATCTTTATTTGTTATTTTCCATGCGCTGGCTTTATTCGCTGTATTACTGGTTGCTCTACCCATCTTGCTACAGCTGACTACCGGTCAAAGTCTGGCGTTTGCTCTGATTGCTTCCCTGTTGTTCAGTCTGCCGAGTTTAGTGAAATTTATTGCCAATGGTCGCTGGTGGCGACGGCCGTTAATGATGTTAATGTTGGCCGCTTTAGCCGCTGTTTTGTGGCAGGTCCCCAGCTTAGTCCCACCCGCAGCATTGCGATTAACTGAATTTAATCTGGTACAACAGGTTGATCGTGAACAACGCACGCACAGCATTCATATTAATCGCCTTGATGTGCAATCCCTGAAACGCGATGGCATATATGCGTGGACAGCAATCCGCGCACCGCGCGGCTTGCAGGAAAAAATTCATCATCTGTGGATTCATAACGGTAAACAAGTCGATCGAATCACGCTGAATATTGAAGGCGGCAGTGAGCAAGGCTATCGGGCATGGACCCAGAAATTGAACTTCCCAGAGGATCCGGTCGGTAAGTGGCAGGTAAAAGTAGTTACGGATTCAGGACAGCTGATCGGTATCAAACGCTTTACCGTTGAAGCCAGCATTGATGAACGGGAAAGTCTGCTTGAGCGTCTTAAACCGCCATTCTTTCATGAGCCAATCGAAGATCAGCAGAACATTGAAGATACTGACGACATTCAACAACCAGAGAACACTGAAAAACAAGAAAGCCTGTATGAACGTCTGGCGCCACAGTTTATTCAGGAGATGACCGAAAGTCAGAAGACTCCTGAAGAATCAGAGAAAGTTCAACAACAGGAGAGTACTCAAATTCAGGCCCCCCCTGAAGAACCGGAAAATACCGAAGAGCTAAAGAGCACTGAAGAACAAGAAAACGTTGAACAAAAGAATTAATCCTTTTGTTTGACGCCAAGAAACGAAGCAATCGTTAAAAATACCAGCCAAACCAGGTAGCTTGGCAACCAGACTGTCCACCAGCCCACTTCCAGTGGTGAGGATGAAAGCGGATCGATATAAAAGTAGGCATAAAGATTCAATGCCAGGTTAATCAGTAAACCTATAATCCCGATATAACTTAATATTAAATCCAGCCTGATTTTCTTCATAAAAACTCCATGAATCAAATTCGAGATTAATTGAGCCACAAAACGATACAAGTAGATAAACCAATCAAAGCCAGAAGAAGCGCTTTTGTTGCTGCAAAGCGTGGCCAGTAAGCCAATAAACCGACCCATATCAGCGCCGCCACCGATAGCAGCCCCAGCCAGACAACAATGCCCACCACAACACCCCACATACTGATAGCAGGCCATAAGGAAACTATCAGTAGCATAGTAGAAGAAATTCGCAATAGACGAGCCCGACTGACAGATAATTTAGCTGAGTTTAATTGTGAGTAGTGTCTGGGCATCGCCAGACTCAAACCCGCCATACCGGCATAACATAATGCTGTTGCGAGCAACATCATCAGTAACATTTTCATTACGCTGCCTCCGACTTGGTTTTATAACTATTGGACTTTCGTGACGTGGCTTTATGTTGTTTGCTTTTCAGTATTTTGACGCAGCAAACGCCCAACACACCGAACAACACGACGGTTAATTCCAAGCCGACATTCAGCCAGTCACCCTCAATGAAATAGCTGATTAAATGTTGTCCTGTCGTCAGCCAGTTGAGGATGGGCAGTAATAAACATAACGTAGAAAATGTCGATAACTGCTCTATCCAGGCTCGAGAAGCGGGTCGTAATGCTGCATGTAATAAGCTGCCCAGCCAAATGAAGAAAAACAGTTTGATTTCCCAGCTGGCGCGCTCCGCTACATCCAATGGCAACAGCCGATTCACCCAAAAATACGCCACACAGGCGATCATTAATCCGCTGATAGCGCTGATATTAAGGACTTCAATGGCACGGTAGACTTTTGGTGTTTGCGTCCCGAACTCATTCAAGGATTTTTGCCGGCGTTTCACCATAAACAGAATGGCGCCGGTGGCCATCATGATGGTGCCAGCCATGCCCAGAATAAAATAAATCCAGCGAACGGTATAACCGCCAAAATTGGCAAAATGTAGGGTCCGCATAATACGTTGAGCGGCAAAGGCATTGCTTTTATCAAATGTTTCAGGTGCTTCGATATGAATCATTTCACCGGTTACCGCATCAAAAATAACCTGACCGGAACTCAAAAAGAGTAACCGTCCAGTATTTTTCTCCTGCTCAAACAAGCCAAAGACTTTAGCGACCGCACTACTGTCACCGGGATGCTCGACACTGATAAAACTTCCCGGTTTCTCCATTAACGCTTCACCCTGTTTAAACAACTCGGTCAACGATAAAACATCAGCTTCAATACCTGTCTCTGGGCGATGCTCGGGTTGGTTGAACACCTCGGCAAAGAAACTCTGTGGTTTGTCATAATTGGCCAATACTCCGGCTGGCATATAGATCGACACAAAGATCACCAGCCCGCTGTAGGCAATCATCAATTGAAATGGCAACGATAAAACTGAAGAGGCGTTATGTGCATCGAGCCAGCTACGCTGACCTTTACCCGATCTGAAGGTAAAAAAATCTTTAAAGATACGTTTGTGAATAATGATGCCGCTGACCAAGGCCACCAGCATGATCATGGTAAAAAATCCCACCAGCCAGATACCGGTCATACCGGCATGAAACTCAAAATGCATATGGACAAAGTGATGACCACCCTGAGTCTCACGCTGTTGCTGTTCAGGAATCAATTCACCGCTAACAGGATGTAACCGGCGCTGCTGAATCTCAGCATTGTCATCTTCCCAGGATAAACCTATTGCTGGATCGGCCTCACTGGGCAACCGTATGCGCCAAAAATGGCTTTGGGGAGCGGCCTTTCGCAGAAAGTTTTCACCTTGAGTGACTGCAGCCAAGCGTTGCTCCTGAGTACTGGTTGCGGGATCAAATTCACCGATTAATTCCCGCTCAGGCGTCATCCAATGGGTGATAGCATCATCAAAAACACCTATTGTTCCCGTCAAGAAAATGGCAAATAATGCCCAACTGGCAACTAAGCTTCCCCAGGTATGCAACCAGGCCATCGATTGACGGAATCGTCCTTGTTCAATACTTACATCCGTCGATTTGCTCATCGTAACCACTCCGTTAACAACAAACCTAAGCCGCCAATAATTACTGTTGCACCTATCATCCCTATCCAGGCACGTTTGGCATTTTTAACCGCAAATATCCAGATGACCACGGCGGTGTACACAGCAAAGCTCAGTAATGCGCTGGTAATAACGGCATCGGCACGGGATAAAGGCAAAATCGCGGCAATCAAAATCATCACAGCCGAGGTCAACAAATAGCCACCTAATGTAGCGGCCAGCACCAGTGAAAAAATTCGGCCAGAGTAAGACAGGGTCATATTGGGGTGTTCCATACACGGTTTTTAGCTAGGGTCTGTTGATAAAAGATCAGAAATTTTCACTGACTTATTTAAAGTCGAATAAAAACCCTTAAAGGTCCATTAATCAGGAAGAGTGGTTTTTAATATTCGTCATTAATGCGATAGATTATCGTTTGCATTCGTAATTAACAAGTTTCGCTTTTACGGTACCTTATTAAAAATGCTTTGAAGTACGATCAGAAAACAGTTTTACTCAGGGCTTGTTTATCTTTCATCTCCGCCTCTGTTGTGAGCTGAAAAAGCGTCAATCAAGGCACGAGGAGCGATTTTTGTGAAATACATCCCTGTATTTCACCGCTACACGGCCAGCAAAGCTGTTCAAATGAGTTCCAGACTCATTTGTAAATCACTTATGTAGGATGGCTAC
>DELT01000039.1:0-14414 GCA_002354555.1 Methylophaga sp. UBA2689 | reverse complement strand
AAATAGCCGCCAGCAGTGGTGGAGATGAAAGATCAACAAGCCCTAGCAATGACGTTGAGTAAAACCTCAACGACAACGGAATTAATTCTGCTCGACAAGAATTAGTGCGCCAGCTGACAAGAAGAAACCTCACCCTCAGGAACATAATATCTTCACGTGCCGCACTGCCGGGGCACCTCAGACATCAAGCAGTTATCCGAGGGGATTTATCATGACACAGCATATTTGTACTCCAGGTTGCACACACGGCATCACAGAAGAAAATAAAAAAGACGTGGTCGAAGAATTTGATACTGCGCGGCGTTCATTTATCCGTAATGCTTTTGTTGGCGGTGGTGCCGCCTCTCTCGGCGCAATGGGCGTGACCATGTCACCCATGAGTTTTGCCGCGGGCGCTAATACACCCATCAATGCTGACGCACCCGGCCAGATGCACTATTACATACCTGCCACCCCTGAAACGGTTCTCTGGGGCTATTTCAGCAAGAATGCCAAACCTACCGTTGAAATCGAGTCCGGTGATTTTGTCACCATGGAAACACTCACCCATCATGCTAACGATGATGCAGAACGTATGGTAAAAGGTGACCCCGGTGCTGAAAGCATTTTTCATTGGGACGCCCAACGCAAAGGTGTCGATAGACGTGGCGCTGGCCCGATGGATGCCAAGATTGGTGCCGGTGGTGGAGCCGGCGTGCATATCTGTACCGGTCCAGTGCGAATCAAAGGTGCTCAACCCGGCGATATTCTTGAAGTTCGCATAGTCGATGTTACCCCCAGACCCAGTGGTAACCCTGATTACAAAGGTAAGACATTTGGCAGTAATGCTGCTGCCTGGTGGGGGTTTCATTACGGCGATATGCTTACAGAACCTAAAAAACGTGAAGTCGTTACCATCTATGAGGTCGATGCAACGGGTGAGCGTAACTGGGCCAAGGCCGTCTACAACTATCGTTGGACACCGCAAACTGACCCCTTCGGCGTGATGCATCCCACTATCGATTATCCGGGTGTGCCGGTTGATCACAGCACCATCACCAAAAAAGAGAATATTCTGCGTGATATCCGTATTCCGATCCGGCCTCACTTTGGCACCATTGGCCTCGCGCCTGCAGAAGCCGATATGGTGAACTCGATTCCGCCCAATTACACTGGCGGCAATATCGATAATTGGCGGATTGGCAAGGGTGCGAAGATTTATTTCCCTGTCGCAGTGGATGGCGGCATGTTCTCAGTTGGTGATCCACATGCATCACAGGGTGACTCCGAATTATGCGGTACTGCCATTGAGTGTTCTTTGACCGGCACTTTCCAGTTTATCCTGCACAAAAAGGCCGACCTGCCCGGCACTTCTTTGGCTGAACTGAATTATCCCTTGCTGGAAACTCAGGATGACTGGGTGTTACATGGCTTTAGTTATGCCAACTATCTGGCTGAACTGGGCCCCAATGCTCAGGATGATATCTATAGCAAATCATCGGTGGATAAAGCATTACGCGATGCCTATCGCAAGATGCGACACTTTTTAATGACTACTCAGCATTTGGACGAAGATGAAGCGATATCACTGATGACGGTGGCGGTCGACTTTGGTATCACCCAAGTGGTGGATGGCAACTGGGGTGTGCATGCGATCCTGAAAAAATCCATGTTCCCTGCGCGCAACTAAAGATTAACTTTGGTTATGGCATAACACTTGCGAAAGGATGTCTCAGTATTCAAGGAATAAGACACGACCGTGACTGACCTGAAACGCTTTTCTGCCAGTGCTATACCCGCAGATCTACGCCAGCCGGCCTGGAATGAAATTCTTTCCAGGCTCGGTCTGGCGAGTGATGCTGCAAGCTCCATTCGTAATGATGACAGTGGTCATATGGCACTGTCGGTCTCGACACGCGACTCAGTATTTGTTCAGCTCACCGCAACGCCACAGATTCTTTCACCGATCGTATCCAAAGCCAACCAACCCTTACAAGGCACTGTATTGGTGCTCGCTTTACTGGATGGCACCGCGCAGGTGCTGGATGCTGAACAGACGGTCAAATTACGTTCCGGCGACATCATGTTGCTGGATCCGAGCCAATCCTGGCGACTGGCTTTGCAAACCCGTTTTCGCATCATGCTGATCAAACTGGAATCATCCAGTTTTCTGCTCAGGCTGGTACGTACCGGACGGCAGGAAGCGAATCGCATCAGCACACAACAAGGTATCGGCGCGTTATGCCTGAACATGCTGCAATCGCTGAACGAACAATTACCTCATGTGGACAACAATGAGCTCCCCGCATTGGAAGTAACGCTGGCCGAGTTACTGGTGGCTTGTCTTTCTCATAAGCAATCTGCTGGCAATGAAGAAGCTACTGATGTGCAATTGGCCCATTTACGTCGCGTATGCAGAACGGTGGATTCACGGTTGGACGATCCGGATCTGCATATTGAGCAAATCGCTGCTCAGGAAGGTTTATCCGCCAGATACCTACAAAAACTGTTCAAAAACAGTGGCACAACGTTCAGTGAATACTTGAAGAGCCGGCGTATACAGCATTGTTGTATTGATCTGGCTAACCCTGCCCTCGCACCGTTCAGCATTGCTCAGCTGTGCTATCGCTGGGGGTTTAATGATGCCGCAAACTTCAGCCGCACCTTTTCGCAGTTTATGGGCATGTCACCGAAAAGTTATCGCGCGGCACCGCCTCAAGATCTGCACGAACAACTTCGCCGTGGCTGTCCGCAAACCAAACCGTCAGCTCGTTCCCCTACCACCGATCCGCAAACCTTTTTGCAAGATGATGACATTCAAAAACGTCGCAGACCGTTTCATGAAGTATTGGATGATCACGCTAAATATGCGCTGTCATTGCGACTCGCACCTAAACGGGTTTCCGACATAGATAACACTGCGGCAGCTCAAACCGACACTCACTCTCCTCGACAATATTACCTGCCAGTGTCCGATAAAACCGTTCACTGGGGGTATTTCAGCAATGCGATCAAACCAGTATTAACCATTCGATCCGGCAATATTGTGACCATTGAAACCTTATCCCAGCATGCTTCAGATGATTGCGAACGAATGATCGACGGCGATGCCGGAGCACAAAGTGTTTTCCACTGGACTGGTACAACAAAGAATGTTGATCGGCGGGGGGCCGGTCCGATGGATGCCACTATATTTGGCCGCGGTGCCGGAGAGGGTTTTGGCGTGCATATCTGTACCGGACCCGTGTATGTGACCGATGCTGAACCCGGTGACGTGCTGGAAATACGGATTCTGGATATTCAACCGCGTCTCAGTTGCAGCCCTGAACATCAAGGCAAACACTTTGGCAGCAATGCCGCCACCTGGTGGGGTTTTCAATATGACGATCTGCTCACCGAACCCAAAAAACGTGAAGTGGTCACGGTATATGAAGTACATCAACACACCCATCCACCGCATGCCAAGGCGATCTATAACTTTCGCTGGACACCGCAAACCGATCCTTATGGCATTGTGCACCCAACCATTGATTACCCCGGCATACCGGTTGATCATTCCAGTATTGACAAACAATTCGGTATTCTCGACAAAGCCGTTGTTCCGGTCAGACCGCATTTTGGTGTGATCGCCGTTGCGCCGCGTGAGACCGGTATGGTTGATTCCATTCCACCCAGCTATTTTGGCGGCAATATGGATAACTGGCGGGCGGGTAAAGGCACCAAATTATTTCTGCCTGTGGCTACCCCGGGAGCACTATTCTCGGTTGGCGATCCCCACGCTTCACAAGGTGATTCGGAATTATGTGGCACCGCCATTGAATGTTCTTTAACTGGTGTATTTCAATTGGTGTTACATAAACAACGTGATTTAAAAGACAGTTTTATGGATGGCCTCAGCCATCCGTTTCTGGAAACGCCTGATGAATGGGTATTACAAGGCATGAGTTTTTCCGACTATCAGGCCGAGCTTGGCCCAAATGCCCAAACGCAAGTGTATAAAAATTCCTCTATGGAAGCCGCCATGCGTGACGCCTTCAGAAAAGCCCGTCACTATTTAATGAAAGAACATGAACTCAGTGAAGATGAAGCCATTTCACTGATTTCAGTAGCAGTGGATTTTGGTATTACACAGGTAGTGGACGGCAATCTGGGCGTGCATGCGATTATCCGCAAGGCTATTTTTCCAGACTATAACGCTGATTAAAAATACTTATTAATCGCCTTTTCTCGATTAATACGAACACTTTCTCCTCATTAACCTGCTCCATTAAAATTCTTTGTAACCAGTAACTACAGCCTGCCATTAATTCTGAATTTTGTGACGCAGTTCACTTTTACTCAGGTTAATGCGATTAGTTGGATCCGGCGCAAAATGGGTGTTGCCAATCGCGAAACTTCTCGCGACACATCTCTTCCACACCCAAAAATCAAGGAGAAGTCATGGATAAAACCGATCCAAAAACAAACCGAGGTAATGGTGGCGAACCCCATCAGCAAGCCACCGGAAATACCTCACCACTCACCACTCAGCAAGGCGGCCCGATTGCCGACGATCAGAATTCTTTAAAAGCCGGAGCTCGTGGTCCAACATTAATGGAAGATCATATTCTTCGCGAAAAGCTGTTTCATTTTGATCACGAACGTATTCCAGAAAGAGTGGTGCATGCCCGCGGTTTTGGTGCTCACGGCTATTTCGAAACCACCGAGTCACTTGAAGACGTCACCTGTGCTGATATTTTCCAGCGTAAAGGCGAAAGAACCCCGGCTTTTGTACGTTTCTCGACCGTGGCAGGCAATAAAGGATCAGCTGATCTGGCCCGTGATGTTCGTGGCTTTGCGGTCAAACTATATACCAAAGAAGGTAACTGGGACATTGTTGGTAACAACATCCCGGTGTTTTTTATTCAGGATGCCATTAAATTTCCCGATCTGATCCATTCCGTCAAACAAGAGCCTGATCGTGGATTTCCTCAGGCGCAGTCAGCTCACGATAATTTCTGGGATTTTGTGTCATTGATGCCGGAAAGCATGCATATGCTGATGTGGCAAATGTCAGATCGTACGATTCCTCGCTCATTCCGGTTTATGGAGGGCTTTGGCGTACACAGCTTTAGACTGGTAGATAAAAACGGCAAGTCCCAGTTTGTTAAATTTCACTGGAAGCCAAAACAGGGCTTGCAGTCTGTTTTATGGGATGAAGCGTTAAAAATCAACGGTGCCGATCCGGATTTCCATCGTCGTGATTTATGGAACGCCATCAGTCAGGGAGATTACCCTGAATGGGAACTGGGACTGCAGATTTTCGATGAAGAATTTGCTGAGAAATTTGAGTTTGATGTTTTGGATGCCACCAAGCTTATCCCGGAAGAACAGGTACCAATTCGAATTGTCGGTCGTTTAGTGTTGGATCGGGTAGTTAGTAACTTCTTTGCTGAAACTGAACAAGTTGCGTTCTGTACACAGAATATCGTTAAAGGTATTGATCATTCCAATGATCCTCTGCTGCAGGGCAGAAACTTTTCCTATCTCGATACGCAGTTAAAGCGTCTTGGTGGACCTAATTTCACCCACATTCCAATCAACGCGCCGAAATGTCCAATGCATCATTTCCAGCAGGATGGTCATATGGCAATGAGCAATCCGACGGGGCGTGCCAATTATGAACCCAATAGTTGGGGTGAAGAAGAAGGTGGTCCACGTGAGTGCCCGGTAAAAGGATTTGAAAGCTATCCTGAAGATGTCTCTGGCCCAAAAGTCCGTGAACGTTCTGAAACCTTTGCTGATCACTACAGCCAGGGCAGACAGTTTTATATAAGCCAGACTGAAACTGAACAGCAGCATATTATCAATGCATTTTCGTTTGAGCTCAGTAAAGTCAAAACACCGGCCATTCGTAAACGCATGGTAAGTCATCTGCTGAATATTGATCAACAATTAGCCGAAAATGTTGCTGAAAAATTAGGCATTGATCCTTTGCCTGAACCGGCTGATGCTGCCATGCCAACACGTGATGATCTCCCCGCATCTGACAAGTTGAGCATTCTCAAAAATGGCCCTAATAGCTTTAAAGGCCGTAAAGTTGGTGTTTTGATGACGGATGGTTTTGATGCTGATATTTTCAAATCGCTAGAAAAATCACTTGAAGCAGAAGGGGCAATGTTTGAAGTTGTTGCGCCACATACCGGTGAAATCACTAGCAGTGCTGGTGACAGCATCAAGGTTGATGAAAAAGTTGATGGTGGACCTTCAGTGTTATTTGATGCCATTGTGATTTTGCCCGGTAGCGATGGTGTGAAAATGTTGGCAGAAATGCCGCCAGCTTTAACCTTTGTCAGTGATGCCTTTAATCACATGAAATTTATTGGTTACGGTGAAGATGCCATGCCGCTTTTAAAAAAGGCCGGTATCAGTGAGATGTTGGATGAAGGCTGCCTGCAGTTGACCAATAATAAAACCACGGATGAATTTATCCAAAACTGTCGTGATATTCGGTTTTGGCAACGTGCTGGCTAGTTGGTTTTTATGTTGAGATAACAAGTTGAATCAGGTCACCCGTTTGAATGTTCAGACGGGTGATTTTGCGTTAGCTTGTAGTTCATCTAAAACGTCTTAGAAGGAGATCATCATGATCGCCAGACGCTATTCCTATACGCTGATTATTGTTGTTTTAGTGGTTGTCGCGTTAATCATTCTGCGCATGCAATTGCCGTCAATGGTTAAAGACTATTTGAACGACAAAATGGCTGAAATGGGTGATTATCAGGGAGAAATCGCTGATGTTGACATCCATCTGTGGCGTGGCGCCTATTCTGTTCATCAACTTGAAATCACCAAAAAAGACCAAGCTTCGGTGGAATTTTTTAAAGCCGAAACCATAGATACTTCTGTCAGCTGGGCATCGCTATTCAAAGGCAAGGTGGTTGCAGATGTTGATTTGGTAAATGCTGAAATTCATCTGGTTGATGACGAAGCTGACGAACAGCCTGAAGAAGAATCCACCTGGCGTCAGACGGTTCAGGAAATTATTCCATTACAGATTGATCGATTAAATATTGATAATGGAGAAATTCATTTTCATAACTTCACATCTGATCCCCCCGTACATCTGGTGTTTTATCAATTGGATGGTGAAATAACCAACCTAAGCAATGCTGATCGTAGTAATGGACTGGAATACGCTAACTTTGATGTTCAGGGGAAAGTGTTAGATAGCGCTTCGGCTAGACTGGATGGCCGCCTGGATCCCTTAGGCGATTTTCATAACTTTGAACTCAAGTTAAAAATCACCGGTATCAACCTGACCAAACTCAATCAAGTCTCTGAAGCTTATGGTAATTTTAATTTCAAATCAGGCAACGGTGATTTTGTGATGGAATTGCAGGCTGAAGATGCTCAGTTAACCGGTTATGCAAAACCCGTTCTGGATAATGTTGAAATCTTTGATTTGGAGGAAGATCTGGAAGATGGCGTTTTCAGTGCAGCCTGGCAAGCCATTGTCGGTGCATTTGGCCAGATATTCCGCAACGATCCCAAAAATCGTATCGCTACCCAAGTTGAGATACGTGGCAATCTGGATGACCCCGATGTCAGTGCCTGGCAGGCCTTTCTCGCCATTATGGAAAATGCTTTTGTAGACGCATTTGAAAGTGATTTTGCTCGGGAGACAGATGCCGAATCTTTAACATCCCAGAACACACCTTCTGAATCTCGCTCTGAGTCCGAATCCAAATCAGAAGCTGAAACTGATGCCGTGAATTGCCAGCTTCGGCCTATGTGGGATAAATGCGTCTAAGTGACTAAATAACAGTAATTTTGTTTGAAGATCAGCTGTCACGGATAGCAGTGACCAATTCCGACTTGCTCATCTTGCTACGAGCCTTAATATTTAGCTGACTGGCCCGGTTATACAACTCCTGTTTTGTCCGTGACTCCAAGGAGCTATTAGGATTGCCTGTTCCTTTAGTTGTTTTTCTGGGGGTACGGTCTTCCTCACGCCGTTGCTTATTGACGGTGCGAGCCGCAATTTCTTCAGCTTTATCGGTCTTTTTACCGCCTTTTTTCTGCTGATCCTTAATATGCTCATATTGACGTTCATCTTTATCTGTCCATTCGGCAACCATTGCGTTCCTCCTGCTTACAGTATTAAAAAGTCACATCTCAAATTAACAATACCTTTGCTGCCCTGCCAATATCCTAGGTTAAAGTAACCGACTCCATGGTATCGCCAAACCTAATAACAAGACGGTGAATGAATTAATTACAGAGACAAACCGCTCGTCGGAGGCTTTCAACTTAAGGGAAATAGTGCAGATCGATATACAAAATATGTCTGCACTACGCACGTTAATATCTTCTTTCAAATGACATAAAGCTCTGCCTGACATCCGACAAGACCTTAAATATCAACTTTAATGCCTCAGTCAAATTCAGAAAAAAATCTTTGCTGAATGTGATGGGAATTTGATACCTGGTCATCGTTAGCTGCTTTGAGTGATTCAAAAGCCAACTCCCCTGACAATTGGTTAAAACGTTGTTTTAACAGCTCCAGTTGATGCCAGGCCCATTGATTTTCCGGCTGTTTCAATATCCAGCTTTGCCAGTCCTGCCGGGTATGACCGGTATTAAATTCAGCAGTAAATTCTGCATACCACTGAGCAGCTTCTGTCAGTGCTTGCTGTTGTTGAGGTGTCAATCGCACTGAAGAAGCCTTCATGCGTCTAACTGTTCATATAACGAAAATAACAGGCAATGCTGGGTGGCTTTGGCCATATATTTTTTGACCGAGCTTTCTGACAATCCCATTTCGCCGGCAATTTCACGATAGGTCATGCCTTTAAGCTGAGACATTAAAAAAGCTTTTTTCACTTTCTCACCTAAACCATCCAGCATGGCATCAATGCGATACAGCGTTTCCAGCACAATCATGCTCTGCTCTGCCGAGATGACTTCCTGCTCTGGTTGGTGCATTAATGCCTGCAGGTAAGATTGTTCTATCGTGCGACGACGGAAATGGTCGATCATCACCCGCTTTGCTACCGTTACCAGATAACTTCGAGGTTCACGAATAGCCTCAATTTTGCCATTAAAATCCGGGGCCGATAGCAATCTTAAAAACGTATCCTGTGCCAAATCAGCCGCCTGATGTGAACAACTCAAACGCTCACGTAACCAGTTCTGTAACCAGCTGAAATTGTTTTGATAGAGTTTTTCGAGATTCTCTGTACGAGGCGATGACAATGGCGCATTCATAATTATTACTTACAACCGTTAATGATAATGATTATCAGTTGCATTCTAAGATAATTAATTATTAAGAGCAATTCATAGAAACTATCTTATTTTTATTTGCGTGAAATAATAATTAAATATATACGGCCTTAACGATCCAGCCATTGTCGTAACAAATTATTGCGTACTCGGGAAAGGCGGTCATATTGTTCTGTTTTACCGTTTAGATTAAATTCTTGACGGAGCGACTGCTCCATATCAAACAGAATTTCCCGTTGATTTGGCTCCCGTACACGGCTGGTGAGCCAACCAACAATAACCAGTCTTTCACCATCATTAACTTCATTAACACGATGCAGATATGTAGAGGGATATACCAGTAAACCACCCGCATCCAGTTTCCAGCTACGTTCCCCGCTGCTGTCTTCTAACACCAGTTCGCCGCCCTGATACTGGGTGTTCTCCGATAAAAACAAGGTGAATGAAATATCCGTACGCTGGTTATTGATCAATGCTTCATCGACATGGGTGCCATATCGCATACCGGATTGATAGCGGCTTATTAACAGACGAACGAATTGTTGTGGATAGGTGCTCTGTACGAATAAGTCATTAGCTAAAAGACGTTGTTCCACCAGCTTTAAAATGCCGGAAATTTCCGCCATATCTGCCTGCTGATTTTGCTTTACCTGGAGGGCGGCCCGGCCCGCTGTGCTTAGTCCGTCATGGAACGACACATCCTTAAGCGTTGCCTTTATCGCTTCAAGATCAACTTCTGATAAACATTGTGAGAGATGCAGGATCATATTGAGAATGAGACTCATTTATGGCAAAGTAGATAACTTATCATAACGCCACTCAGAGAGACAGACTATGCAAGAAAATCGTAAAAAATGGGTAAGCCTTGGGGTTGCACTGGCCAGTGGAATCAGTTTGAACGCCACCGCAGCCGATATGTCACATGATATGCATTTCACCAATGAGAATATCACCGTAGCCGCCGCCGGTGAAGGTGAAGGTGGTGGCGTCACCGAGACCGATTTGAAAACCAATGATGTCGCTTTTTTAACGCGTTTGGGTTTGATTCGTGGTCATTTGCTGGTGGGTTATGAGTTATATAAACAAGGCCAGGTCGATATGGCTATCACCCATATGAAACATCCACGGGATGAGCTCTATGCGGGCCTGGTCCCATCAATCGAATATCGTGGTGGAAAGCGCTTTGACGATGCACTGAGCAATCTGGCCGACAAAGTGACCAGCAAGGCACCTCAAGCTGAAGTAGATGAAGCCTATCAACAACTTGAATCGGGCATCAAAGCCGCAGAAGCCGTTGTAAAACCGGATTTAAAAAATACCCTGCAAAGTATTAAAGACTTGATTCGTACCGCCGGTGAAGAATATGCGTTGGGCGTAGAAAACGGCAAACTCATTAATCTGCATGAATATCAGGATGCTTACGGCTTTACCCAAATCGCCAAGCGCCGGCTTGAACAACTGCCCGAAGCAACTCGCAAAGAGTCTGCCGATACGGTTAAACAGGTTGAAGGCTATTTAGATGAACTTGCCGATCTATGGCCAAGCATTGCCCCAGAGGGGGATGTGGATGGTGATGCTTCTAAACTGTATGGTGCTGCAGCACGGATTGAGATTGCTGCGTTGGGACTATAAACAGGACCAGGACTCGTTCAAATCTTTGCTCAACATTGGAAAGTGGAATGCTTCCACACAAAGTTTCAAGCTTATTAAGTATGCCCTGTTGCCGCCAGCTTGGCGGCAATATAGTCACTGTGTTCAACGTGTAACAAGTTACTGATACGGCGAATAACGTGTTGTTCTATCTGATGGATTTCCTGATCAGCGTTGGCCAGTTGCCAGAGGATATGAATTAATTCAACTTTCTTTTTCTGACTATAGCGATGATTTATTTCTGAGGTAAAGGCGAAATAATCAGTGGCGGTTTTGTGCGCATGTTCAGCTTCAGTGAGCAGACTTTCGGCCGCATCTTTATCAAGTGAAAAACGTTTCTGCAAAATGGATAGCAACATGTCCCGCTCTTCATCTTTAAAATGATAATCAGCAGCAATGACTTCTATCATTAACGCAGCGGCTGCAAGTTTTACTGATAAATGTGCAGCATCATCCGTATCGTTATCGTCAAGCAGTTCTCGCTGTAACAGTTGATTAAGTTTATCGAGCATAGGTTTCTCCTGTACTGAAGTGACAGATTAATCACGCAGCAGTTCTTAAGGATTATTTTGTCGAGTGTAAAATCACAGCCGCCTGATAACGGGGCTTACCGTAACCTAGCATGCTATTAAATTCTTTATGGGTCACCGGAACATAAAAACTGTCGGTCAGGGTTTTGTCATCATCCCAATCAATATCCGGATCATGAAAATAGACAAAGGTATCTGAGATAGATACCAACACCACCCAATGCGGTGATTTGTTTTGATTAAGCCGGTATGAGCTAATCAAGACCACTGCCAGTGCACCCTGGTTCAGATAATCACGCAGTAAATTCACATCGATTTGGCGCATTTGTTGCTCGACTTCCGAGGTTTCCAGCTGTCGCATAAAATCCTGATGCACACATTCCATCACGGCTTTTTTATCTTCACTACGTACACCGTTCACAAACGGCACATCGTCACTATTGGTAATTAACGTTGTATTAAAGTAACGTCTCCATGCCGCCAGCGCCAGCCCCTGCGCGCTACAGCCACCATGGCCGGAAGTCATAAATATGGTGGTAGCTTCACGCCATAACTGTAATTCCAGACCACGATCCAGATGCATGACCGGTTGCAGGGTTTTCATCGCCATCATCAAGCTGGCCGGGCCACAGGTAAAATCGGTGCTTTGCGAATAATGAAATACCTGCTGATGCAGTTCTTCCGGTTGTGGTTGCAACACCTTCATCATACGTAGGGCGTTAGCATGATCCTCGTAGTAGTCAGTGACGATTTCGAACTGGTGATAGCCTAGACTTTCATAAAGTTTTATCGCTCCAGCATTATCGGGTCGTACTTCCAGTCGAATAAAACTGCGACCTGCAGTTAATGCCGCCTGCTCTGCTTCTCGCATCAAAGCCCGGGCAATTTTCTGATTACGGTACTCAGGTAATACTGCCAGCGAATAGATACGTCCCAGCGATGTGCCCCGGGCATATAGCAACAGCACATAGCCCATCAATTTTTGTTGCTGCTCGGCAACCAGTAATAAGGCGTTGGCCTTGTTGATCATCCATTTAAAACTACGACGGGAGAGTTGATCGCTATCAAAACAGACATTTTCGATAGCCAGCAGCGCATCTACATCAGCTAAAGTGGCCACACGAAAAGCTATCGGATCTGTCTGTTGATTAACTGCCATTTGCATTAGTGGTCAAACCCTCCAGGGCCATTTCGATGACCTGGCGCCCGCGGAACAATACCAGCTCTTGCCATTGAGTCTCGTCAGGACAGAAAAAATCCTGCATTGCGTGTTTAATATCCAGCGTTTTCTGGTCGGACCAATCGATTTTGCCAGATTGTTGTAACTGTTGATCTGCAAACAGCACTTTAAGCATTTGTTGGTTGCTAAAAGTACCGAATTCCAGTGTCAGAAAACACACATTATCCCCTTGCTGATGCCAGAAGTAATCGTGCAGACCATACTTTACGCCAGAAGTTGAGGTGCCCAACGCCGGTTCGGTCACTGTCGGACCAAATAATTCACGCGCCTTTTTCTGACCGGCAGTTTCAGGAAGATGATCACAGATTAATTCGCCATATCCATAAGGTCCGAGCCCACTATGGATATCTATGACAATAACGTTATCGCGTTTTTCCGGTTTCAATTGTGCGACCAGCTCTTCAATGGTTTGCCGAGACCAACTGGCTTTTTCGCCACCGAAATAAAGCGCATCGGCTTTGCTGTACTGGCCCTGGCTGAGCTTATCAAACTGCTCACGTTGCTCTCCTACTAAATCTACTGCGTCCTTTTGCTTACTGAGCTTTTCCCATATCGCTATCGCATCAGCAGAGTCTGGAAGCTTGGCCGTAAAATCAACAAAGTTACGGTTGATATCGATGCCTTCGTGATCATTTCGGCTGGCACAGGCAAATCCCCATGGATTTAACGCATGTACCATAACAACACAGACATCGGCGGGTAACCGTCGGTGACGTCCCACAAAATCAGATTGAATTGCTGAACCAACTCCCCCCTCAACACCATGTACGCCGGAAACCAGTACCAGAATATTTTTTGCCTTAGGGCTGCCGGCCCAGGCAATATCACAAAACAAACGTTCGTTTTTTGGCCCGCGAACCGGGTGAATAATATTGTTGACCCGTTCGACAATGGAGCTTGTTTCCACTGCTGATATGAACTTGTCACGTGCACCAGCATAGCGCTGAGAAAACACACTCAGAACGGCTTCTGCATACATGGCAACAACTCTCCTGTAGATGAAAATTCGGCGAAGAATAGGCGACTTTTATGATTTTGACCAGATAATCAGCATAGTGGCAAAAATATTTATCACAACCATGACACAATCACTTTATGATGCACAAATCGTCTGACTAATCTGATTCGGAGCAACGCTAAAGTCATATGACTAACCATTTGATAATTCTTGAAAATATCGAAGACTGGGCCCCCTACTTCCCCAGCGCGCAGGTCATCGCAGTGGATGATTATTTGCAAACCCCCTCCCCCAGTGCGAGTGAGCGTGCGCAAATTATTAATCTCTGTCACGGTCTTGAATATTTGAGCCCTGGCTATTACTGCTCAATGGTCGCTGAAGCACGAGGTCATCGGGTAATGCCGAGTTTGCGCACCATTAATGACTTATCCCGTAAAAGTCTTTATGCCTACGATTTATCGGATTTTGGTACGCAACTGGATAAGGTCATCGCGGCCAGTGATAAGCAGTCTGAAACCAGTTTCAAGCTGAAAGTGTTTTTTGGGCAATGTGAATTTAAAGGCCTGCAGAAGCTGGCAAGACAGATTTTTGAACAGTATCCCTGCCCAATCATCGAAATCGAATTCAGCCACAAAGGCCATTGGTTAATTTCGGCTATCAAGGCTGCTCCGCTTAATCAGCTCAGTGACAGTGAGCAGGATAACTTCGCCAATGCTTTGGATGCATTCAGTCATAAGTTATGGCGCAAACCTTCAAAGCGTCGCCAATACCGATATGACATGGCCATTCT
>DELT01000048.1 GCA_002354555.1 Methylophaga sp. UBA2689 | reverse complement strand
AATCAAGATAATCGCTATCGTTTTGACCAGGCCTGTCGGGTCAAAGCCATTAAACTTGCAGCAGAGCTCAATATTCAGAGCAAACTCAGCATCAACTTTATGCCCAATGCGGTTTATAAACCCGAGCTGTGTATAAGGACAACGCTGGAAGCTGCTGAAATCTACAATTTCCCCATCGAACAGATTATTTTTGAAGTAACGGAAGGTGAGCAGATAAATGATCACGCTCATCTGCAGGATATTATTCAGTCTTATCAGCAACAGGGATTTATCACGGCGATAGATGATTTTGGTGCCGGTTATGCCGGTTTGAACTTACTGGCAGATATGCAGACCGATTTGGTAAAGCTGGATATGGCTTTGGTACGCAATATTCATAATGATAAAGTCCGGCAGACCATTAGCCGCGGTATCATTGCCGTTTGCGATGATTTAGGTATTACTGTGATTGCGGAAGGTATCGAATCTGCAGATGAACTGCACGTTCTGCAAGAGATGGGAATTGAATTATTCCAGGGATTTTATTTTGCCAAGCCAAGTTTTGAATCTTTAGCAACAGTATCATCTGATTGGTGGCGCTAGGGTTTATTGATCTTCCATAGCCCCAGCAATGGTGACTATTAAGGAGTAACAGTCTCTAATAATGCCTGATGCCAAAGCTGTTGTTTAGTTTCATAGTTCATAGCGGCATGCGCCGGACTAGTCGAGGGGAGCCTTCGATATAACAGTGAAATCCCCGCAGCTTCCAATTGTTTTGCCGCATAGCGTTTGAAGACCTGATCTGCTTTACCACCGTTAAATAAGATCTGTTTTATTGATGGATAACTTTGCAGAAATGCAACAAAATCATTGGCAATCATCGACTCCGTTTCAATATGCTGATCCAGGCTTCCCGGTCGACGACAACTCTTCAATACATCCCACACAGCACTCTGCTGCTGTTTTAATAATTCACAGCGTTGCGAATAGTCTAACTTCTTCGAAGGACCATACAAAGATGTAATGATTGGCCAGAACGCATTGCGCGGATGGGCGTAATAACGCTGCTGTTTTAATGATTCCATTCCTGGCATGGAACCTAGAATAAGGATTTTCGGCGTTGTGCCAACAATCGGTGGAAAGCTGGTGGCAAGTTGCAGAATCTGTTTATCTTCCATAGCCTTACTGATAGAGCTTGTCCTGATGTTTTATCCATCCATGCGGGTGACGGTTTGCCGGATCATGATGGGTCCAGTGAATTAAGCCGCCCTGATCATTCCAGATATATTCGCCGTAAACCCGGACTTCATCACCCTCACTGATATCGTCTATTCTTGGTGCCAAATCGATATTGTGAACAATTAACAGGGTGTGTCCGCTGGCTAACTCAATAATAAAACGTTGATGTCGGCTACCTTCGTTGTCATCGGTAAGTAGCCGGGTGACTGTACCCGACACCTCAATTTGAACATCACTTTGCCGTTGTTCAATCAGCTGTTCAATATTACTTGTCGGTGCGGGGGTATTATTCTGCTGTGCGGGCTCATAAAAACTGCCCATAAAGATCAGAATGACAAAGCCAAATATGATCCACACTCGCTGTTGCATACGCTTTGGTTTAGACATTATCGATTTGCTCCGCCAATAGCTCAATCCAATGGTTTACCGGCTGTTCTTTACTGGAAAGGTGCAGTTGACAACCAATATTCGCCGTAACAATTTTATCTGGTTGTGCTGCTTTAAGTGCATTAAGTTTATGTTGGCGTAATTGTTGAGAGAGTTCTGGTTGTAATAAAGCATAACTGCCCGCCGAACCGCAGCAAATATGCGCATCACTTACTACTGGCGTGGTGTAGCCAAGTTGTTGCAAAATACTTTCCACCACACCGGAAAGCCGTTGACCATGCTGGAGCGAGCAGGGACATTGAAAAGCAATACTGTTGCCAGCGCCAAGGTTTTTCCAGGCAGATAAATCTTCAGCAGCAATTACTTCAGCAATGTCTTTGCATAAGCTGCTTACTTTCGCGGCTTTTGCAGCATAGGCTTTATCATTGCGCAGCAAATATCCGTACTCTTTTACTGTGCTGCCACAACCACTGGCGGTCATGACAATG
The DNA here is from genome assembly GCA_002354555.1 of Methylophaga sp. UBA2689. Classification (GTDB taxonomy): domain Bacteria; phylum Pseudomonadota; class Gammaproteobacteria; order Nitrosococcales; family Methylophagaceae; genus Methylophaga. The sequence continues at coordinate 5,977 of DELT01000048.1, read as the reverse complement.
GCTTCACAGCCTTGTTCAATATAAGGCCACCAGGCATCAATATTCTGTTGCATTTGCAGTGCGGCTTTTTTTTCTGCAGATAAATGCTGGGCCAATGCACCACAACATCCGGCTGTTGGTGCTTCCAGCAAACTGATTGCCAGTTTATCCAATACTTTTGCCGCGGCCAGATTGGTTTGGGGGCTGCTGACAGATTGCACACAGCCTGAATTTGCTCAACGGTATCGGGCAAAAAAGTCAACAATGGTAGCTGTCGATAAGCTGACAGAGCATCACACTCAAACGATATTTGAGATTCTTTGCTGGAAAGAATCGCAGCTTCCGGAAGAAAGGCTTGCAACGCTGCAATTAATTGCACTTTTTTCATTTGCGTAATATGGCATATTTTAAAAACTGTAGTATCTGCAAATGACCATCAGTTTCCAACCTGGCTGGAAGTGATGCATTTATCGCAGAAGGTATTGATTTCCAGTTTTTTATTTCCTCCAGTCTATTATTATTATCGATGAATCATGGACTGACTTGGTTAGCTTTAGTGGCTTTTTTGATGGGCAATTAATAACGATATAGCCATTTATAATTTCCTGTTATATGTCGTCATCGTTATAATGTGCGGTCCATTGAAACCGTTTAGAGACCATAAATGTATCAGTACGATAAGTATGATCAAACGATGATAGATCAGCGGGTAGCTCAATTTCGCGATCAGACACGTCGTTTTCTTGCCGGAGAATTGACTGAAGAGCAATTCCGTCCGTTACGCCTGATGAATGGTTTGTATATTCAAATCCATGCTCCGATGCTACGAGTCGCTGTTCCTTACGGCATGATGTCATCCCGCCAGGTTCGCAAAATTGCAGAAGTTGCACGCCGCTACGATAAAGGCTTTGTGCATTTCACCACGCGACAGAATTTTCAAATGAACTGGCCTAAACTGGAAGACGTGCCGGATATTCTGGCAGAGCTGGCCACGGTCCAGATGCATGCCATTCAAAGCAGTGGTAATTGCATTCGTAATACCACTTCAGATCAGCTTGCTGGTGTGAATGCCAATGAAATAGAAGATCCACGCCCATGGGCTGAGATGATTCGACAATGGTCTACTTTCCATCCTGAGTTTGCTTATTTACCGCGCAAATTTAAAATTGCTGTCGTAGGCTCAAAAGAAGATCGTGCAGCAACCAAGTTGCATGATATCGGTTTACATCTGGTGAAAAATCACGAAGGTGACGTTGGCTTCGAAGTACTGGTAGGCGGTGGTTTAGGTCGTACACCAATCATTGGAGAACAAATTCGTCCTTTCCTGGAAAAACAGGATCTATTGTCATATCTCGAAGCAATAGTGCGTGTTTATAATCGCCTGGGTCGTCGTGATAATAAATATAAAGCCCGTATCAAGATCACTGTTCGTGAGCATGGTATCAACCACATCCGCGAATTGGTTGAGGCTGAGTGGGTACATATTCGCGATCAGTTAAAACTGGATACAAAAGAAATTGAACGGGTAAAACAGTATTTTACTGAGCCAGCTTACGAACGTGATGCGGCTGATTCTGATAGCAGTTTTGCTGATTTAGTAGCGCAAGACAAAGAATTTGCCCTTTGGGTTAAACAAAATACTGCCGAACATAAAGTACCAGGCTACAGTGCAGTCTATGTTTCATTGAAAAAACCGGGCCAAGCTCCAGGCGATATTACTTCTGAACAACTTGAAGTGGTAGCGGATTTAGCTGATGAATTCAGCTTTAGTGAAGTGCGTTCCACTCACACTCAAAACCTGGTGTTTGCTGATGTGAAACAAGCGGATTTGTATGCCTTATGGCTGCGCCTCAATGCAGAGGATTTGGCTACACCAAATATTAATACTCTGACCGATATTATCTGCTGTCCCGGACTGGATTATTGTGGTCTGGCCAATGCGACTTCTATCCCGTTATCCAAAGGGATTGCTCAACGGTTTGATGATTTGGATTATCTGCATGACCTGGGTGATATCAAAATCAAGTTTTCTGGCTGCATGAATGGCTGTGCCCATCAAAGCGTCGGACATATTGGTATTCTGGGTGTCGATAAGAAAGGCGAAGAGTGGTATCAGTTTACTCTGGGCGGAAGTTCAGAAGCAGATGCGTCACTTGGTGAGCGTCTGGGCCGGGCGATTCCAAAAGCGGATGTGGTCGATACCGTTGCCCATTTATTGGATGCTTATATCGATCTGCGCCATGAAGATGAGAGTTTTCTCGCGACGGTACGCCGGGTCGGCGTAGATCCTTTCAAGGAGCGTGTTTATGCAGAAGATCATTAAAGATCGCGAGATCGTTGACGACAACTGGCAGCATCTTGATGATGAAGCTGCCTTGGTTGCTGGCAACATTACGGTTTCAATAACCCGTTGGCAGGAACAACACGAAACGTTGAGTCAACACGAAGATGGTCTGGGCATTCGGCTTTCCGGCGACGACCCACTTGAGGAAATTGTGCCGGATTTGGCTCGTTTTCAACTGATTGTACTGCTATTTCCGGCATTTACTGATGGACGCTGTTATTCCTATGCTCGTCTGTTGCGTGACAGATATCAGTTCAAAGGTGAAATCCGTGCCCAGGGTGATGTGCTATACGACCAGCTGTTTTATATGTCGCAATGTGGCATCAACAGTTTTGAGCTGGCCAACCCGGACCATCTGACGCAAGCCCTGGCTGCATTCGATGATTTCAGTGACAGTTATCAGGCAACAGTGCTCAGACCTGTTCCGTTATACCGTCGCCGTTAATTCGTTAATCATATGGCTGTCTATGCAATTGGTGATATTCAGGGATGTTTTGATGAACTGATCAAATTACTTGAGGTTGTGAGATTTGATCCGCAGCAGGATCAAATCTGGTTAGCTGGTGACCTGGTTAATCGTGGTCCAAAATCGTTAGACACACTAAGGTTTGTGCAACAGTTGGGCGAGCAGTCAGCAAAAGTCGTATTGGGCAACCATGATTTGCATATGCTGGCGCATGCAGCAGGGAATAATGAGTTCACTCATCGACTGGATACCATTGAACCGGTTTTAACCGCTGAAGACAGTGATGAATTAATTAACTGGTTACGCCACCAACCCTTGTTTTATCACGATAGGGAATTACAGTTTTCAATGGTGCACGCTGGCTTACCTCCGGAGTGGAGCATTGATGAGGCATTGGAAAGAGCCGCAGAAGTAGAAACGGTGCTTCAGTCTGATAACTGGCGTGAATTCTTTAAACATATGTACGGTAACAAACCCAAGCGCTGGTCTGACGAGTTAACCGGTTGGGATAGATTACGCTTCATTACCAATTGTTTTACCCGTCTGCGATATTGCCATGAAGATGGCAGTCTGGCGCTGAAATTTAAAGGTGCACCCAAGGATAAACCGGTGGATCAGAAGCCCTGGTTTATGATGCCCAATCGCGCCAGCGTCAATGACAAAATAGTCTTTGGCCATTGGTCACAATTGGGCACTGGTCAGTATGACAATGTGTTTTCATTGGATAGTGGCGCGGTCTGGGGCGAGCAATTAACGGCTGTGCGAATTGATCAAACGCCTTATCAGTGGACGGTTGTTGAAGCTGATGCCGATGGATTACCGCATACTGGCAATAAAACGGCTGCTGAAAAACAGCGCTGGCTGTAACTGACTGTTAGGCATTCATTTTTAAACACAGTACAATATCTTTTTTTCTCTTTTGGACATTTCTGAAATATGAGCAATATCAAAACCTTTTCAGGTGACTTTTCCGCAAAAGGCATACGAGTAGGTATCGTTGCAGGCCGTTTCAATGATTTTATTGTTGATAATCTGATTGCCGGTGCAGTAGATACATTATTACGTCATGGTGCAGCGGAAAAAGATATTGAAATTGCCCGCGTTCCCGGAGCAGTTGAAATCCCGCTGGCTGTGCAACGTATGGGTAAAACCGGTAAATATGATGCCATTATTGCATTAGGGGCGGTAATTCGTGGTGGCACTCCGCATTTTGAATATGTCGCCGGAGAATGTTCAAAAGGCCTGGGCCAATTGACGTTGCAACTGGATATTCCCATTGCTTTTGGTGTGTTAACCGTTGATACCATCGAACAGGCGATTGAACGTGCTGGCACGAAAGCCGGTAATAAAGGTGCTGAAGCAGCGATGGGCATGATTGAAATGGTGAACGTGTTGCGTCAAATCGGAGCTGCCAAGTAAATGGCTGGTGGACTGCCCAGAACTCAGGCTCGACGTGCTGCTGTGCAAGCGCTTTATCAATCTTTGGTCAATAATCAGGCTCCTGAGAAAGACACAATGGATTTTGTCATGGCGGAATACGCTAATAAAATCGACAAAAACTATTTTCAACTTCTGGTGGAAGGTGTTACCAAAGAAATCGATACCATTGATGCCGAACTGACCCATGCGGTAGACAGAAGTTTAGCCACTGTTGACCCTGTTGAGATTTCAGTATTACGTCTGGCCGTTTTTGAATATATGCACCGTCCGGATATTCCGTATCGCGTGGTCTTGAATGAAGCCGTTGAACTGGCCAAATCATTTGGGGGTGAACAGGGCCATAAATACGTTAACGGGGTTCTCGATAAAATGGGCGCCCGTTTACGCCAGCCAGAATATCAGGCTGCCAAAGCCGCTCGCGCTCAGAAAAAAGCGAATTGATTAACTGCCCCGAAAAGATAAAACCATCCAGACGGGGCTTTTTTTGAATGAAACCTTCTCCCGAATTTTCACTGATTCAGCAGTATTTCCATGCGTTAACGACTCATCGCGAAGATGTGATTGTGGGGATCGGTGATGATTGTGCCGTTTTAAACAATCCTCAGGATACCTATACGGCAGTTTCAATTGATACCTTGGTACAAGGCATACATTTTTTTGCCGATGTTGATCCGTATCGTCTGGGTATCAAAGCTCTGGCTGTCAATCTCAGTGATCTGGCCGCTATGGGTGCTCAACCTGCCTGGTTCACTCTGGCCTTAACCTTGCCTGAAATCAATGATGACTGGTTAAAACAGTTTTCAGCCGGCTTGGCATATATCGCTAAAAAATATCAAATCCAGCTGGTGGGCGGGGATACCACCCGTGGTCCATTAACCATTACCATTCAGGTGCATGGGCATGTAGCCAAGCAAAATATATTGCAGCGTAGTGCTGCTGAATCAACCGATTTGATTTGTGTAACCGGATGTCTGGGGGATGCCGCCGCAGGGCTGCAGTTTAGATTGGGGCAACTAGAAACAGGATTGTTAACTGATACAGATTTTGAATATCTATTACAACGGTTGGAAATGCCGACACCGCGTAATCAAATAGGTCAGCAACTGGTCGGCAAAGCACATGCGGCGATTGATATTTCAGATGGTTTATTGGCTGATTTGAATCATATACTTAATGCGAGTGGAAAAGGGGCAAAGCTGGATATATCTGCTTTACCATTTTCTGATGCCTTAAAAAAATTGCCCACAGAAATGGCAACGCAACTGGCTTTGACGGGTGGTGATGATTACGAATTATGCTTTACCGCGACGGCGGGCAATGTGGCGAAACTTAAACAACAGTTTCCTGAGATGATTCAAGTGATTGGTGAAATCACTGAAGATGTAGGTATGTTTTATCAGAATGCCCAAGGTGAATGGCAGGCATTCTCAGAAATAAAGGCAGGCTATGACCACTTCGCATAATAAGGTCACTTTTTCACAGTTGCTCAAAAGACCAGCCTGTTTGCTGGCCTATGGCTTTGGTTCGGGATTATCCCCCAAAGCACCGGGCACCATGGGTACATTAGTCGCATTACCCATCTACTGGTTGATACAAGATGTCGGGCTGTTAAGTTATTTACTCATTACGGTAGTTGCTTTTATCGCCGGGATCTGGATTTGTCAGCAAGCAGTAAATTGGCTTGAAAAGGACGATCCTTCTGCTGTGGTATGGGACGAAATTGTTGGTTATCTGGTGACGATGATTGC
>DELT01000056.1:24640-85908 GCA_002354555.1 Methylophaga sp. UBA2689 | reverse complement strand
ATTCGTACTGTGAGAAATGCTGTTAGTGCAGGTGAGCTAAAAGCAGAAAAAGTGAACAATATTGTCCACATATCCAATCAGTCAGCAATATCTTGGCTTGGCAACAGAAGAGCATTCAAACCCACTCGTTTTATTTCTTCAGTAAAACCTGAGCTAAAGACTATCAAGTCCCCGGCTGAACTAGGTGCATTTCTACGTGCTAGAAGAGAATCATTAGCCCTCGCTCAAAACAGTGCCGATATTGATGCTTTCGATATAAAACATCTAGAGTCTGGGGCTTTTAAACTTCCATTAAGTACTGTTCGCTCTCTAGCTGATTTTTATCAAATTCCAGAAGATGAACTTTTAAGCACCATTATGAAAGTGTTTTTCCCTGAGCAACTCCGTCTCATTCTGGATGCAAATCAATCTTTATCAGAAAGTAATTCTTAATGAGCAGCTTAACGGGAGTACGTAGATACGACCTTAAGCGTCGAGTCAGAATTGCAAAGTTAGTTGGTGAAGATTTTGGGGACGATTTGGACTTTGCACCTTTAGAGCGAACAGCACATGCCCAACAAAGGGCACAGGACAGGGGGGTTAGCAAAGAAATGGAGATTTTACTCCAAATGTTTGGGGCACCCGAAATGCAAAAAGGAGAGACGGAGATCCTCAAAGTACCGAAGAAAGCTCTTAAAGCACTTAGAAAAGCCGTGGATAAATTAGAAAAGTACTATGTAGTCATTAACCCAGAAATTAACACTGCTATCACATACGTACCGGAATATAAGAAAATTAGAACTGTGAGAAACCAATAATGGATATGAAAACAAACATGGAAAACATCAAATTAGAGCATTTCTCAGATCAGGTCATTTCACTAAACCATCATGATTTAGCAAATGCCGAAAAGCTGCCTGGTCCGCTGTTGATCACAACTAAAGTTCAGTATGAAACTTACTATTCGCCTTTTGACTTTATCAAGGAAGATGCAAAGGTAGTTATTGTTGGAATAACCCCTGGTATGCAGCAAGCTAAGAATGCATTACTTAAAGCTAGTGAAATATTAAAGGCTGGTGGGACAGTCGATCAGGCAAGAAAAGAAGCAAAAGTATTTGCGAGTTTCAGTGGCTCAATGAGAAACAATCTTGTGCAGATGCTCGATCATATAGGCCTGAATCAATATCTTGGAATAGATTCTACTCAAAGCTTATTCAAAGAAAATGATAGCTTGGTTCACTTCACATCAGCACTAAGATATCCAGTATTCAAAGACGGCAAAAACTTTAATGAAAGTCCTTTGAAGTTGAAAGAACAAGTGATTGCTTGGTTCGCTGAAGAATGCAAATTATTACCAAACGCTATCTATGTTCCCCTTGGGCCAAAAGTGGCCGATGTTTTGGAGTTAATGATTGAGCTTGGTATCTTAAATTCAGAACAAGTTTTAATCGGATTGCAGCATCCCTCGCCTGCCAACGCTGAGCGTATAGCGTACTTTTTAGAGAGAAAAGACCGCACCAAGCTTTCTAAAGTAACAAATCCAGTCACAATTGATAAAGCTAAGCAGTCAATTTTAAGCAAGATGAGATTTTTAACTAAAGGTGAAGACTTAGTGGCTTAGTGCCCAGTGAATTTTGGCTGAAACGTCCAATTTCTGGCGTAAACGGAGGTTTCTACCCCGTCTCTTGCTGCTTCTCGAGCAGTCTTTTAAGTTGGAAATGGGATTATTCATAGATGGACATTTTAATGGCAAAAAATATCGTAGCCAAAATGCCTACATCACCTTTTCAACTCCTCAACTAGTATTGCACTTGCCATTCAACAAACAACCTAGGAGGATAAAATGGCTAAGCAAAACAATACAAGCAAAACTAATCTGAATCATCACGCTAACCAACTGAATACTAATAAAGGTACGATAGGTGCCAACAAATTGAATGCCAATGTTCAGGGTAATCGTGGCAAGCAACTTAACCCTAACAACAAATAGTTAATGGACATGCCTCCCCACTGAAATATGTGGGGCAGGCTTTAATATGGATTTGTTATGAACTCTGATATTTCTTATGCAACTTTGGGTGAGTTAGTTAAGTTCACATTCTCTGCTTTTGGTGTAATGCCAAGGAAAAATTCCGATGATGGTGACTTCGACGAGACAGCCAAAAAAACGCTGAATCAACTTCTCTTAAGACTCTCAAAAGAGGAAGGAAAACTCTCTGAAAACCTAAATAAAGCCTCAGACACCTTCAGTCAGTTAATATCTTCATATATTCCAAATCCTGGCTTAACTATTGTAATGCACTCCGTGCTGAGTGATTTATTCCTCAACTACAATCACTTAATCATCAATGATGGGACATATTTATCAAAAACTGAGAGTGTGCGATTTTTTCTCGAATTTAAAGCATTAAATTTGTTCGTAGAATCTCTTCATATCCATTCACTTCAACATCGAGCTTTGCTCTCCGGGCTTACCTTTCCCAAAGATAAGTTCTGGTTTCTACCAACTATTGAGGCTGATGGTAAGATCACTCAACCGTTATCTAAAACCATGCATTGGATATATGAACAGTGCGGTGTTTCCCAGCGACAATTTCACATGCCGCTCGAAAACGAGGAAGTTGAGATTTTTGTCCTAGAACAAAATTATGAAAATGCTTCACGTTGGTCCAGGGGGAAAACTTTACCTTCACTGGTCTCATTGCTTGATAACTTTCGTAAGTCATTCGCATACAACAAATTTGAATTATCACCGTCCTTCATAATGTCTGCTGAAAGCGCACTCCTACTTGCTCGGCTCTCAACGTTCATTTCTACTTCAATTTCGAACGAGCTTGGCTCAAAAGTACTTCAGAGTTTGGTGAGTAAATGTGAAAGATATTTTGAATATATTGATGAAGACATTCTCGAGTTCAAAAATGAATATCAACGTGTATTAAACGCCCACACATACTCGCCTGAGCAGCAGAGCACTGTTTGGGACTATATGCTCAGTGACTGGGAAAACTTCTTCTATCAAAAAAAGGAGGAAGTTGCCTCTTACTTGCAGAAAAAAGCAGACACTAACTCGACATTAAGCACTGCTGTAGTAGATGCACTCATTCAGAAATATGGCTCTTACTCAGCAATCATGCCTATTGAGTTAGCTAATGAGCTAAACAGTCGTCCTATTGACAGGGTCTTCGTCAATGGCCTAGGAAAAGGGCTGGAACTAGAAAAAGATACTTCATTGTCATTAAGTTCGGTAAAAGCATACCGAGAAGAATTAGCCGGGATAGGCCTAGAAAGCTCATTAGACTGGCTCCCATTTTGGCTTGAAGGAGTCGTTTATTATCGGAATGAGGACTTCGAGTCAGCATTCAATGCGTTTGATGCAGCCTTCCATAAAGCTAAGTACAAAGCGGGTATAAATCAGTACAAGTTGCTAAATCATTATGTGGAAACGGCCGCAAAAATAGACAATCGACGTGCTTTCAATAAAGGGCTTCAATGGGCCAATTATATTGGTATTAAGATAAGGTGGTTAAGAGATCAAGAGCAAACAGAAGAAAGCATTCGAGTAGCGCATACAATTCTCAAACGTGGAAATTATTCTATCTAAATTGAGCCCCTGGATTACATATCACCAAAAACACTTTACCTTTACTCCAGAGTTACTCTATAGTTTATATGGAGCAAATAATTTAAGGAGTAAGTCATGCTTTCCAATGTTGATTTAGATTCGTTTATCTGTGTGCCAATTTCTTCAGAACTTTATCAAGCTGTCGCGTCACGATATCCGAAGGGTGTGAGTGAAATAATCGATTATGCTGTATCGGATTTTTTAGATAGAATTGAGCTTGACTGGCAAGATGTTCAATTAGGTACCAAGTGGGGCAGACTGTTTCTGCCTGAGGGAACCCTACTTCGCACAAAGTATCGTGGTGAATACATCGAAGCTAAAGTTGGTGATGAGGTAATTCTTTGGAACGACGATGAATATTCCTCTGTGGCCAGCGTTACTAACGCTATGCGAAACAACACCAGCAACAATGCATGGAAAGTAATCGAAATAAAAAGGCCATCCGACAGCCGCTGGCAAATTGCTGATAATTTTCGCTAGATTCGAAAAGCCTTTGGTGTGCACTCGGGGAGGGCCATTTGGGCTCACCTCTCCTCCTCGGTGGCCACCTCTCGGGCAATCTACCGCTGGGGATGGCGGGAGTCATGGGATGCCGGTTTCGAGGGCAGAAATTGCCTACATAAAATTATTTATTCATTTTTGAAAGATGGTTCTTTAATTGCTCTATTCCTAGTGCAGGTTGAGTTCTATGAATCATTGCATGACAATTCGGGCATACAGGAATTAGATCGTTCACTGGGTCCAATTTGTATTGCTGTTTGATTTGCGAAATAGGGATAATGTGATGAACATGAATATAGTTTTTACCTAATTCACCGTAGATTTTCTCAAAATCGAATAAGCACACCGCACAAATATGCCCATGATGTTCTATGCATTTTTTTCTTGCCTCGGCATTCCGCTCATAGGAATTAATTGAAATCTTTTTTTGGGTACCTTCGAAATAGTCCTCCGAACCAAGTATCTCCTCTGGTAGGTTAAACTCATAGTTCTCGTCAGATGCATACCACTTGTCATCTACCCTCTTTAGATTTTTGGATGATAATTCTGGTGTAAAACCTTTAATGACTGGCATACCGTCATCATTCTCACCATAAGTTATTGGAAAAGTTTTTAGCTGATACCCTTCATCCTCAATTAATCTGATGTGCTCTCTAGACTGATCAAAGCCGGCAGATTTACTGCCTCTATTATTAGTAATCCATTCAAGAGCAAAAATTAATGCTGAACTGCCGTTTGTATTTCTGTCCCAGGCACCAAAGATGATGACCTTCTCTTCAACATTTATAAATGACCAACTCCATGTCCAGTTCTTACACGTAGCGCCAAGAGATTGAATGAATTGCTTCCTGCTCATAAGATAATATTGCTCTTATCAATAATTTCTATAGAGGTTATGCCGTATAGTGATTTTCGGCAATCCCAACTTTTTAGAGGATGATTGTGAAAGATTATTGCTGCATGCTGGTGAGTATGACTGGGGAGTTTATTCCCGCCTCTGCTCACCTGCGGCCAACTCTCGGGAAATCGTGGTAGGGGGATCGCGGAAGTAATGGGGTGCCAGTTTCGAGGGCAGAAATTGCCAATCTTGGGAAAGTAGTCCGATCCGGTTTCGCAAGTTCGCATGAAAAATCCTTTGGCTTTCTTATGCTTAGCTGCCAAACACTCCAGAAAAACACCTTAGAAGTTCGTAATAGGTTCGAACTGACAATTGCTTACAAGGGCCACACGGCAAAATACTTACGCTTCTTCTGCTTACTTACTCCCGAGTTCATGTTTACCTGTACTTAAAATCCCTCGACTTTGCGGTCGTGCCGGTTCGATTCCGGCCCCGGGCACCATAAAAACAGGCACTCATTTATGAGTGCTTTTTTTATGCTTGAAATTTGAGATTCGGAAATTTTTTAAAGCTTGGATGAGTAATTTATTAACCCAGCCACAAAAAAGCCCCCTTTCGGGGGCTTTTTGTTTTACGTTGTTTCAAATATTAACGATTACAGATGTACATCGTTACTTCGAAACCGAAACGCATGTCTGAATATTCTGGTTTAGTCCACATGATAATCACCTCTTGGTTATTTCGTTAACTTACGATTCAAATAGTACGCTGAGATTTAAAAAAGCCATAAGGTGATTTGCTTGTCTGGACTCAGGATTTTGCTTTATGTCTTTGCCTAGGGCTTGTTGATCTTTCAGAACCAACACTGCTGGAGGCTATTTTTTCATCCAACAAGACGAAAATGATGCGATGTAGTTGTTCTACATAAGTAATTTCCAACGCCGCAGAGCGGCTATGAAAGATCCATAAGCCCTAAAAGAAAGGGGGTGATAAAAATTAGAGGTTTAATGTAATTTCGAACGTAAGGAAGATGTCACTGTCCTAAGCTTGAACGAAATTTTTTATCAGGAGAGTACAAAATATGTTTAAAACGACTTCGGCGTTTACACAGACAAGAAAAATTACCATGGCACTGACCATGTCGTTCGCGGCCGCCACGCTGTTTACTGCCTGTGGTAGCGATGACAGTTCTGACACCACGCAAAACCAAGAAACGGAAATGAGCTCTGAAAATCAGAGCAATATGGACACGACTGAAAACATCACACCGATGCCATCAGAAACTGAGGTGGTGATTGAAGATGAACCTGTCGCGGAGCTTGATCAGACTGATAACGTCGTAGCAACTGAAGAAGACGCCAGTGAAACAGCCGCTCAAGCCGACGAGCCAAAAAGCGAAGCAGCAGAAACGCATTTCGTAACTGCAGAAGGCCTGAAATTTAATCCGCTGGTCGTCAAAATTAATTCTGGTGACTCTGTGTCTTGGCGCAATATGAGCACACATAACTCTGAATCTATTGATGGTTTGATTCCCGAAGGTGCCGAGAAATGGAACTCGCCGATGAGTGCAAATTATAAGCACACTTTCACAGAAGAAGGCATTTACATCTATAAATGCACACCACATATTGGTTCAGGTATGGGTGGTGTGATCATTGTAGGTAACCCAGTGAACCTCGAACAGATTAAAAATGCCGATGTAAGCGGCGGTGCTGGTCGTCTGGTTAGAAAGGCAATATCTGAAGCAGAAAGTATGTAGTTCTACGTTCAGATAACTAGGCTCTATAAAAAGGCACTTATTTTAAGTGCCTTTTTTATGTCTGATAACTTGTCCTGAAATAAGTCGAAAGATTGGAAACATATTTTGGACAAGCTAAAAACCAAGACTTTAGCATACCCAGAAAGCTTAATCGTTGGTCATAGAAGTGTTTGTTGTTGATCAGGTTGAAAGCCCAAGGCGAGTCATAGACTAACTATGTGTCGAATAAAATTGAACTTTTTCAATAAACGCCGCTCTGACGTTATTTACCTTAAATGGAATCGTTAAAATGACTCTTAGAACCCGAAGAAGCAGCGTATTAGAGCACGCCATAATTCATAGCCAGGATGAATTGGATCGACTGATCAAGGAATTAGATGCCCAAGAGCAACATGAGTTAGAAATGAGCCGTCGATTTGGAAGAAAGCCAAGAAGAATGTCTGGAAAGTCAGCCCCTTTACTACTTGCAAAATCTTTTCAGAATATTCAAAAGTAAAACTGAAAAATAAATTAAGCTTTTAACTTTATTGCAACGTTCCCCAATCAATATCTACAGGAACAATAATTGTCGTAAATTAATATAAAAACACTTAAATCCAGTAAGTTTTTGGTCTTGGCAGATCGATACTGGTCCCGGTAATAAATAAAACAGGCACACATTCATGAGTGCTTTTTTTATGCCTGAAATTTGATATTTAATAATGTGACTGCGTGGTTTAGTCCAAAACTCACCCACAAAAAAGCCCCCTTTCGGAGGCTTCTTGTTTTGCGTTATTTCAAATCTTAACGATTGCAGATGTACATCGTTACTTCGAAACCGAAACGCATGTCTGAATATTCTGGTTTAGTCCACATGATAATCACCTCGTTGGTTGTTTTGTTTGTCTTACAGTTCATATATTACGCCGACAGACAAAAATGCCATAAGGTGATTTGCTTGTTGAGCCTCAGGATTTTGCTGATCAGATCTCTATAGCTACCTTTAAAACACCATCACGCTGATGGGAGAACAAATCATAGGCTTCGGTAATGTTTTCCAGTTTGAAACGGTGCGTCACCATGGGGCTTAAATCCAGTCTGCCGTGGGAAATAACATCCATCAAACGACGCATACGTTCCTTACCGCCGGGGCACAATGAAGTAATGATTTTGTGATCGCCCAATCCCGCGGCAAACGCATTGAGAGGAATGGTCAGATCGGATGAATACACGCCGAGACTTGATAATGTGCCACCGGGCTTCAGGACACGCAAAGCAGCCTCAAACGTGCTTTGTTGACCAAGGGCTTCAATGGCGACATCGACCCCACGTCCTCCGGTCAGTTTCAGTATTTCGGCAACAACATCATCTTTTCGATAATCAAGCGTCACATCCGCGCCCATTTGTTTTGAGATCACCAGACGTTCATCCACACCATCCACCGTAATTATAAAGCTCGCGCCTTTTAATCTGGCCCCGGCTGTGGCACATAAACCAATCGGGCCTTGGGCAAATACAGCCACGATATCGCCAATTTTAATATTGCCGGATTCAGCGCCTGCAAAACCGGTGGACATGATATCGGGGCACATCAGGACCTGCTCATCGGTTAAATTTTCTGGCACGGGCGATAAATTGGCCTGCGCATCCGGCACCAGAAGATATTCAGCCTGGGCCCCATCAATGGTGTTACCAAACCGCCAGCCGCCCATGGGTTTATATCCATGAGAGTGTGATCCACCATCTTGTGCCGAACAGTCATCCTGACAGGCATAGGAGGTATAACTGGGACAGATTGCACCGGCTATAACCCGCTGCCCCTCATGGTAGCCCTGAATATTTTTACCCAGTTTTTCAATGACGCCAACGGGTTCATGACCAATCGTCAGGCCTTTTTCCACGGGATATTCACCTTTGAGAATATGCACATCCGTGCCACAGATGGTGGTTGTAGTAATTTTGATGAGTGCATCATTATCACCAATTTCGGGAATGGGTTTATCATCAATCTCGATGCGACCTGGCTCAATAAAAACTGCTGCTTTCATCATATTTGCCATAACGCTACTCCTCATAACTCTCTGAAATATATAGGACGTTCCCTTAACTTCCATAAAAATGGAAGCGATAGAATCAGCCTAGATCACTTAGAGTTTCAGGTCATTGACCCAGATCATTTCAGGTACAACTTGTTCTCCTTAATAAAGGCTCTGAATATACATTTAGGGGGATAGATAAAAAAAGTCAGGCATAAGCCTGACAAAAATAACGAGAGAGACAACGTCAACTACCAGAAGGATCTTCTGTTGAGATCAGTTATCCGCTTAATTCGCCACAGAAACCGTGAATCACATCTAATATTTAATAAATCGGCATACTCAGCCTGAAAAATAACGTTTTGATTGTAACGAATCACTGACGACTCAAAACAAACAGAAAATCAACAGCCGCTTCTCCCGAAACGGATCATTCTTTTAGCGCCAGATTCGCTTTTTTATCCCGATGCTACTGCGCAATATTTATGCTCCATTTTGGTGCTGACCGCACCTTCTTCGCTCGCAGTAAGACTTTGTCCAGACCTTCTCTGCTTCCATAAAAAATCAGTACCTCAGGCCTGTTCTTGTTTTGCTGAATCTTTTGTTTTCTATGATAATTGGACTGCTTATTGCTTATGACTGTGATTGGACAAAAAGAACTTAATGGTCGTGTTCTGTTCGTCGTTCTGCTCATGATCAATTTTGACTAATTTAAGCTTCTAATAAATGTGTTAAATAAATAAAACACGAATTAACAATCACCTCATAAAGGATAACGAAATGAGTGGAAACGAATCGCGCCTGACAGCCATTTCACAAATTACCAACCGCGAAAAGATCGCTGTGAAAACACCTGAATCACTCGACAAGATTTGGGCAACAGATGTATTCAATCTCGAAACGATGGAACAGGCGCTAAATAAATCGGCATTCAAAGCGGTTAAACAAACAGTACAGACTGGCGCGCCACTTGCACCGGCTGTAGCGGATGTTGTGGCCGCAGCGATGAAGAGCTGGGCGTTATCCAAAGGCGTTAAGTTCTTTTCCCACCTTTTCTATCCAATGACCAATATTACCGCTGAAAAACATGACGGTTTTATTGTGACCAATTCCGAAGGTAATGCGATTACCGAATTTTCTGGCAGCTTATTGATTAAAGGTGAACCGGACGGTTCATCTTTCCCGAACGGCAGCCTGCGTATGACCAATGCTGCACGTGGTTATACCGCCTGGGATCCCACCAGTCCTGCGTTCATTATGCACACCGAAAACGGCTCAACGCTGATGATTCCAAGCGTGTTTATGTCATGGACCGGCGAAGCACTGGATAAAAAAATCCCGTTACTACGTTCCAATGCCGCGATGGATAAAGCTGCTCGCAAAGTACTGTCATTAATGGGTGAAGAAGAAATTGCCCCGCTGAGCTCAAGCTGTGGCGCTGAACAGGAATACTTCCTGATCGACATCAACTTCGCCAATGCACGTCCAGACTTATTATTAGCTGGCCGTACTCTGTTTGGCGCTTCGCCAGCCAAAGGTCAGCAATTTGATGATCATTACTTCGGAGCGATTCCTGAGCGTGTGCAAATCTTTATGCAGGATTTCGAAGACCAGTTGTATCGTCTGGGTATTCCTGCCAAAACTCATCACAACGAAGTGGCTCCCGGCCAGTTCGAAATCGCACCGTATTATGAATCTGCCAACATCGCTGCCGACCACCAGCAGTTGATGATGACGCTGATGAAAAGCACGGCGAAAAAACATGGCTTTATGTGCCTGTTACATGAAAAACCATTCGCCGGAGTCAATGGTTCAGGCAAACACGTCAACTGGTCTGTCGGTAATGCCACGCAAGGCAACTTGCTGGATCCAGGTAGCACCCCGCACGATAACCTCAACTTCCTGTTGTTCTGTGGCGCGGTAATTCGCGGTGTAAACAAATACGGCCCGCTAATGCGTGCTGTTATTGCTTCAGCTTCCAATGACCACCGTTTGGGTGCCAATGAAGCCCCTCCGGCAATCCTGTCTGTGTATCTGGGTGACCAGTTGGAAAAAGTTTTCCAGGATATTAAAGACGGCAATATCGCCTCGTCGAAACAAGGCGGCGAAATGGATTTGGGTCTGTCTCAAATCCTCAAATTCGAGCGTGATCCGGGTGACCGTAACCGTACTTCTCCGTTTGCCTTCACCGGTAACCGTTTTGAATTCCGTGCGGTAGGCTCATCACAATCAGTATCCGGCCCATTAGTGGCAATGAACACCATTCTGGCTGACTCATTAGATTGGATTGCTGAGAAACTGGAATCCGAACTGGCGAAAACGGAATCAAGAACCACTGCGGTTTTAGCCGTATTGAAAACGCTGATGGAAGAAAATGGCAATGTAGTGTTCGGTGGCGATGGTTATTCTGCTGAATGGCATAAAATGGCGGTTGAGGAACGTGGTTTGAAAAACCTGCCGACCTCAGCCGATGCACTTCCGTACCTGCGTGATGAGTCAATTCGCGAGCTGTTCAAGCGAACCAATGTGTTTTCACCGGTCGAGCTGGAAAGCCGTTTTGAAGTCTATGCCGAGCAGTACATTTTATCGATTGAGGTCGAAGCCAAACTGGTTATCGAAATGGCCAAAACCATGATTTACCCAGCTGCCACACAATATCTGGGCGAATTATCAATGACCTGTTCCGGTATGACTGATCTGGGTATCGAAATGGATAACTCGATTGCCAGCTCAATTGCCAACGAAACCAATGCCATGATAGCGGCGGTAGCCGAACTGTCAAAAGCCATTACCAAACATGACTTTGATTCCATCGAAGCACATATGAACTACTGCGCAAATGATATCCATACATTAATGGATAAAGTCCGTGCTCATGTCGATGCGTTAGAAACGGAAGTAGCCGATGACTTATGGCCACTGCCGAAATACCGCGAGATGTTGTTTATCAAATAAACTAACATCTTCGTTACAGGCAACAAAAAAGGGCCAGAGAATTTTCTCTGGCCCTTTTGTTTTTAAGATCCCTTGTTAAATCACTTTCTATTCACTTCGCTTATTTTTAGCTGAAATGGCACAATTTCTGCTCCTTGAGAAGTCACAACACTTGATATGGCGCGGGCTGGCGCTATTGTGTCAATAACTGCCAGGCCTTCGCACCGATAGAGTGCTGACTTTATCTTCGGAGACGGATAATGCCTGATATGAGTGCGCTGGATGCTTTGTGGATTTTAATTGCAGCAATGCTGGTTCTGATTATGCAGGGCGGTTTCCTTTGTCTGGAGTCTGGTCTGACCCGAAGTAAAAATGCGATTAACGTAGCGCTTAAAAACGCCTTTGATTTGATCGTTACCGCCATGCTCTTCTGGTTGTTTGGGTTTGGCATCATGTTTGGTGCCCATGAAGGCATGAAACTCGATACTCACTGGTTTATTGCCGATTTTTCCAGAGACGAATTCTGGCACGCCAGTTTTTTCTTTTTCCAATTAACCTTTTGTGCCACAGCCGCCACGATTGTCTCCGGTGCCATCGCTGAACGCAGTCGCTTTGTGGTTTATATCATCATCACCGCGTTGATCAGCCTGCTGCTCTACCCGGTGTTTGGTCACTGGGTCTGGAGCAGCGCTGTCAATGAATCTCCTGGCTGGCTAGAAGCTATGGGGTTCACTGATTTTGCGGGTAGTACCGTGGTACACAGTGTTGGTGGTTGGGTTGCCCTTGCCGCTGTTATTGTTATCGGCCCACGTACCGGGCGTTTCATTCGAGATAAAGTACAAAACATTCCAGGCAGCAACCTGCCGCTGGCAATACTTGGCATGCTGTTTTTTATGATCGGTTGGATAGGCTTTAATGGTGGCAGCACACTGGCTTTTACCACCGCTATTGCCGGCATTATCGTCAACACCATCATCGCAGCAGCTGCCGGGGGGATCACCGCCATCCTGCTATCAAAAACACAACCGGATAACAGCCAAACTACGTCTCTGACGATTAATGGCACCCTGGCAGGATTAGTCGCGATTACGGCAGGCTGCCATGTAGTGTCTACACCGCAAGCAGCATTAATCGGGGCTCTGGGTGCGATAGTGATGTTTCTGGCTGAAAAACAGATGCACCGTATGCAGCTGGATGATGCCATTTCCGCAGTGCCAGTACATTTGGTAGCCGGAATCTGGGGCACATTGGCTGTCGCAATTTTTGGTGATTTGCAGCTGCTTGATACTGGCTTAAGCCGCTTGGGCCAACTGCAGGTTCAGCTGCTTGGCATATTTGCCTGTGCCCTGTTTATTTTTCCGCTGACAATCACATTTCTCTTTTTGCTAAACCGTTTCATACCTTTGCGCGTCAGTATCGAAGCCGAGCAGCAGGGGTTGAATGTTTCAGAACATGGCGCGAAGACTGAACTGACTGATCTGCTTTCAGCTATGCAAAATCAAGAGCGTAGTGGTGATCTGAAGCAACGGGTGCCAGTTGAGCCTTTTACCGAGGTTGGCCAGATTGCCTCTCAGTACAACCGGGTGATTGCGAACTTAAATCGTATGGTGACACGCACCCGATTGATTGTGCGTGATATGCGAGACGGGGTAATCACCTTCTCCAGCCAGGGGATTGTGACCAGCGCCAATCCAGGCGTGGAAATTATGTTCGGTCTTCCAGCCCACCAGTTAGTCGGGCAGCCAACCGATGTATTACTTCATGAACAAAACCAGCAAACTTTTTCGGGCACAACTCCGGAGCGTTTATTTGTCACCCTGGCCAGTAGTCAACAACCGGGGCCTTATGAAATCATCGCCAGACATAGTCAAGGCACCCCTTTTACACTCGAAGTCACCACAACTGCCAGCCCAACCGAGGAAGGCGTGCAATACAGCGCTATGCTGAGAGATATCAGTGAAAGAAAAAAGATGGAGGCTCGTCTGCACCGTCACTCTGAGTTGGCACAAGTCACACTGGAAGCCATCACTGAAGCCGTTGTCACCTGTGATGCAGCCTATAACATCGTCTACCTGAACCCGATGGCCAGTGAACTATTGGGACAGACATCCGAACAGGCATTCGGACAGCCGATTGATGACATTATTCTGATTGAGGACAGTGAAGCGACTCAAATTAACATTACGGCATTGTGTCAGGAGTACTCAGTTAAATCGCCTAACACCAGCCAAAAACGTCTGTTTCTGCTGAAAAACAAGCAAGGGGATGAGTTTGAAGTGCAGCTGAACTGTGCGCCCTTGCTCGATACCAACCGCCAAAATATAGGCTGGGTAGTGGCACTACAGGACATTACCCAGAATAGTCGTTTGCAAAAGATGCTCAGCTTTCAGGCGGTGCACGATACCCTGACAGGCCTTATCAACCGACGGGAATTTGAAAAGCGCTTGGAATCGCTGATCAATGAAGCCCACCACGATAAAGCAGAGCACTTGCTTTGCTATCTCGATTTAGACCAGTTCAAATTGGTAAATGACACCTGTGGTCATAGAGCTGGTGATGTTCTGTTGAAGCAACTCTCCAGTCTCCTTAAACCCGTACTGCGTCAAAGCGATACTCTGGCAAGGCTGGGGGGGGATGAATTCGGGGTGCTGCTCAGTCATTGTCCTATTGAAAAAGGTCTGGATATTGCCGAGACACTACGAAAAACCGTCACTGCTTTTCGTTTTTCCTGGGAAGGCCAGGTGTTTTCTGTCGGCGTCAGTATCGGTTTGGTCAGTATTACAGAAGCCAGTGGCAGCCTGGATGAAGTGTTGAGCCATGCAGATGCCGCCTGTTATGCCGCCAAAGATCGCGGGCGTAACCGGGTGCATCTGTTTCAGCCGGATGATATTCAGGCCCAGGAACGCCAGGGTCAAATTCAATGGGCCAGTCGGCTACAGGAAGCACTCGATAAAGACCTTTTCCGGCTTTATTTTCAAACGATTGTTCCGCTGGAAAACAGTGATAACATCATGCCACATTATGAAATTCTGGCCCGAATGATCGGACCAGAGGGCGAAATCATTCCGCCAGGTGCCTTTATTCCAGCGGCAGAACGTTTTGGATTAATGCCCAAAATCGACCAGTGGGTCATTCGTAACACACTGTCCTGGATGGGTGATCAACTTCGCCAGAATCAGCAGCCCGTATTTTGCTCAATTAACCTGTCTGGTGCCTCAATTGGTCGTGAAGACTGCCTCCAATTAATTCAGGAACAACTGGAAAAACGCAAAGTACCGGCAAATAATATTTGCTTTGAAATTACTGAAACTGCCGCCATCGCTGATCCAGCCAATGCCGGTCGCTTCATTACCGAACTGAAACGCTTAGGCTGCCAGTTTGCTCTGGATGATTTCGGAAGTGGCCTGTCTTCATTCGGCTATCTGAAACAATTACCCGTCGACTACTTGAAAATTGACGGTATTTTCATTCAGGAGCTCGCCAATAACCGGATTGACCAAGCCATGGTCGCTTCAATTAACAATATCGGCCATATTATGGGGTTAAAGACCATTGCAGAATTTGTTGAAGACGCTGCAACACTCAATATCCTGCGTCAGATTGGAGTGGATTATGTTCAGGGCTATTACCTGTCACGGCCAGAACCCTTGGAATCACTGACCAGTGTTCGGGTTATGCCGCGTTGAATAACGCTTCGTTAGGGGCAAAATTTTAGGTAATAGATTCAAAATAATTAAAAAAGCTTCCTGAACTTTGCTGAATGCAGCAAATGGTCAGCTATCTTTGACGAAATACTTTTATAAATTAGCTAAAATCAGTTTGGCTGAGCCCCATCACTCAATATGAATTCGGGCTTTCAACAATTGCTACTCATGAGCAGCCTGAAAAAGCTTGACGATATTTCGCCCATTTTTCTTAGCGTCGTACATAGCAGAATCAGCACAATTTAATAATTCATCATCTTCAGTGCTGTTTAATGGATAAAGCGCAACGCCTATGCTGGCTCCAACACTTACTTTTACACCCTCAATCTTCATTGATGACTGTAAGGACTTTAGAATTTTCTCTCCCACCTGCAAAGCGGTCTGTTCATTGCTTACTTTATGAAGCAATACCACGAACTCATCGCCCCCCAGTCTCGCTACCGAATCTGGTTTACGCAGACAGGCACGAATCCGTGCGGCACATTCAAGCAATACAGCATCACCCACATCGTGGCCATAAGTGTCATTAATGGGTTTAAATTCATCCAAATCAATAAACATTAAGGCCAAAGAGTATTTATCCCGTTCCGCCATGCTAATAGCTAAATGCAACCGCTCTCGAAAAAGTATTCGGTTCGGTAAACCGGTCAGTGGATCGTGATGAGCAAGATGCTGTGTATGTTCTTCCATAACTTTTCTATCAGTAATATCGTAAAACCAACCCAACATCATTTGCTTGCTGTGATAATCGATCTGAAGATAGGAGGCGAGAACCCATTTAGTGATTTTCTGAGCTCCATCAAAATTCAGTTCAACTAACTGGTTAGTAATCTGCTCACCTCGCTCAATTATCTTCACCGCATCATCATATTCCACTTTATTGGCGTAATAGCGTCGCGGAGTGATACCGATGGCTGACTCATATTTATTTTCGATTAAACCTGTATAACTTTTATTGGCAAATACAACCTCTTGATTGGTTATATCAATTATTGATGCCGCAATGGGGCTGAAATCCAACATCATTCTCAAGCGAGACTCGTTTTCTAGCGCTTGGATATGAAGCTTAGCGTTTTCCAGAAAAGTTTCGCCGGTCTTTTTAGCTGACAAAAATACAAATAATGTGAATAGCAAGAGCATTGAGCTCATACCGAGGGAAATCGTTTCGCCCTGCTGAAAAAGAAAGATTATATGTGGGAACAAAGTAGGTAGAACGAATGCAGTAACAGATATGCGATCTACTGAGAGTGAAGCCATAGCTCCCGCAGCCAATCCTCCGATGGTAAAGGACACAAATGCCTGATGAGAGATATTTCCCTCAGGCATCATAACCACTCCTCCTACACCCCAGATAATGCCCGTAATTAAAACGCTAAAACGAAAATACTGTAACCAACGCTTCTGATCGTGTTTAGGTTTTGCGTCTTTGCTTTGCCACTTATTGAACAAAATAAGTCTTAGGATCACGACACTCATTAAAGTCCCGTACCAGCTCAATGAGGTGGTTAAGGGAATAATGGGCTGTTGAACAACAACCAATACCAACCCTAAGAATGCACTAATAGTGATTGAAAAAATGATTCCCGAAAAAAGCATTTTGACTTTTTGGTTTAAGACACTTTCAATGTAAACTGGGTGGTCTGAATTTGGCTGAGCCATATAACAACCTAATTTAACCTTCTGATATGGAAATGAATTTTTGTTCTTATCCTCAGAAATTTTTATCACTTGAGGATCAGAAATCTTACTCCCTTGTGTTAAGAATGTAAGTGAACAGGTATCAAATTTTAAATTAGTTATTTAGGCCCCATATTCTGCTACAGAAAAATATTCAGCTACACCTGGATTTATCTCAAAATATTAACCAAGACCAAAATCTTATACATGGTCTTACTTATCTCCCTCTAATGCTTATGTTCTCATTAAACATGAAGAAGTATCCTGGGGAATTTGAAGCTACTTCAGGAAAAACTGATGATTAAAAAGATAATTATCTTATGTAGATCACAATTAATTTATTCACACCTTTGATCACGCTTTATAGGTTAAATTTAAACTGGCCTTATACTCTTATTAAGTTCCGTTTAATGCTCAAAAGTGCTCTATGAGATTCTATTTACCCAGCTTGAACTTCGGTTTCTAGCGGTTGCATTTCAGCACAATTGACTCGATTTCTGCCCATCGTTTTCGCCTGATATAAGGCTGTATCTGCCAGTCCGACAATCGATTCTATCGAAAGGTCATCCTGAGTTTGTTCAGCAACACCGAAGCTTGCCGTAACATTTATTGTCTGGCTTTGGTAGATAACAGGATGCTGCATAATCGTTAAACGTAGGCGCTCTGCCAATTGTCTGGCTTTTTCTATATCTGTTTCAGGTAAATATAAAACAAATTCTTCTCCGCCCCAGCGTGAGGCGACATCCCCTTTTCTGATGCAATCTATGATCAGTCTACCGATTTGACATAACACTTCATCCCCACCGTCATGACCATACTCATCATTCAGTTTTTTAAAATTATCCAGGTCAAAAATGATAATACTGCCGGTTCTTCCATTTCGCAGACTATTGCTCCAGGCTTTTTCAGTTGACTTTAGAAAGCCCCGGCGATTATTGAGCTGGGTTAATGGATCGGTATCAGCCAATTTTTCCACATGCGCTTTTTGAGCCTGGATACCACGGATCCGGCTGGACAAGGCCAGAGCTAATAAAGTCGCTTCAATGAGCATACCGATTTCTGCAGCTCTGAACAGCCATGGATTAAAGGGAATAAAGCCCCAGGTAGAGATCGCGGTAAGCATTATCCCCAGGCAACCAGCACTGACAGCAAAGACGAAATAAATGGCATGCGGAATATTACGTTTCAGTGCAAAGACTCCCATCCCAAACATCAGCATGATGTACAACGTGACAAAGCTAAACGCTAATAAGAGTGCTATGCCTTGTAGCGATAAAACCACGCAGAGTGCAAACAGACTCATCGATGACACAATAATGATTGATAGCGCTTTGACCGTTCGCTTTGAATATCGCTTGATATTGAGGAACAACAGGCCAAAAGTCAGTCCGAGACTGCATACCAGCAATAATAATAATGGCTGAATCCATTGTTGAACTTGGGGAGAATCCGGCCACAGAAACATAAAGCCATGTCCCGTGTAGCCCATGTTTGTCAATAGAAAAATGAGCATCAAACTGCTGTAAGCCAGATAGATTTTTTCACGAAGACCTATGTACAGCATGGCGTTGTAAAGCATCAGCGCTAACAAGTATCCATAAATCAGTCCATAACTGTACTGTTCGAGCGATTGCTTGGTTTGCTGCTGATCGGCAGACAACAGGTATATGGGCATGACCATCGGATCTGGAGTAACGAACCGAATAAGCAAGTCTGTTTGCCCAGGCGGAAAGTTGATGGAGGCTTGAAAATTTCGGGTTATAAACGGTCTTTGCGAAAAGGGATATTGATCCCCCATTTGGTACTGGGTTATTTTGCCGGACGCGTGATGAAAAGCAGCAATTTCAATGTTATCCATCCATGAATTATCAATGACCAGCCGCCGCTGACTATTCTCTGAATTATTGTTGTTTACGGTAATGCCCAACCAGATTGGTGCAACAGCAATACCGAAAGTGAGAACGCCCTGCTTGCTGGGTTGAAACTGTTGTTGCTGATAGAGCGTTAAGGCTTGCTCCAGACTGAGTTTATTTTGTTCGATGAAATAACTGGAATGTAATCCTAAAGGAGCCGCCTCAATTTGCGAAAGGTCGATAATATCGGCCCAACTCGCCTGAGTTAAGGATAATAAAAGCGTAAAGAACAGTAATAGCCTTACCCATACACGTCTGCTGAAATACCTAAAGCCTGCTACTGAACTCAAACTGTTTCCTTAAACTGCTATTAATAAATCAATAACATCCCATTCAATTGATTTTATTAAGCTTATGAAATCAGTGTTCAATAGCCAAACATCCATTCTGGCAGTTCACTAGCCAAGCTAAATTTAGTAAGTAGCAATAACTGTTTTTTAATATTCCATAATTTGGCTTTGGCCGCAATTCTAATAAGGTTTAACAAGACAAGGTTATTCAGCTTAGGCCATAGATCAACATTGTTCTAGCCCATCATTTATATCGAGAATTGTTCAAAGGAATCAAACTTGATTTCTTTTTATACTTTTTCAAGTTAGCTGACCCCTTGATTACTTTCTATTTTTACATTTATTAGATGTTATCAATATATCTTTAATTGCTGGTAAATAACTTACAGCTTCATCGTGATAATAATGGGAGCCACAGCCACTAATTAACAATACCATTAAAGCCAAACTATCGTCCTTTTCACTGATGCACAGTTTCTCCTTTTATATCTAACAGCACCCTTTAATCAATCTACGATCAAGAGGTTAGCCACTGGCCGAGCTTCTAAATCCATAATTTGTTAGTTACCATTTGGACACATTTCTTGCCATAACCAAAGATGATTTTCATCAAGAATTGATTTAACATAGGCGTCATCCTGCTCCCTCCACTGGATATCTTGGCGGCACCATTCAATACCTTTAAATTCCCTACAATGCCCATCGATCACATCAAATGTTATTCCAGCACTAGTTAAAAGATTTATAACTTCAGGGTTACGGTCTGATAGAAAAACCTCGTCCTTAACTTGTCCTACATTTCTCCAAGACTTTCGACAACACTTTTCTGAGCATGGATTCATTCTGAGATCAGAGTGTATTTTTTCAAAGTTAGCTTTATCATCTTCTTTCACGCAAATCCACGTATAACGCGGATCAGGTTCGGGGTGGAAAAGATGCTGGAATTTCCTGTCATCTTTTTTTGGAACTATAAAATCAATATTATTAACCGCGAATTCGGAAATTATTAGATCTTGTTTTAGGTCAGTTAAAACACAGCCTTCCCAGCCAATATCAGAATTACATCCCATTAATAAAGTAGCTAACACAAAAGTAAAAACTAGCTTTTGTTTTATAAAGAACATATGACACCTTCTTATGGAGGGTGAACCCTTTGATAGCATTATGAATAAATCCGCTTTGACCACGTTCAAGGGTTCACCCAACTTGATTTGCTTATAAGCCATTGAATAATGGAAAAACCACATTATTCATGAAGTTTGCTCCTTTCTCTGTATGAAGCCAAAACAAACCAGCTAAATTCAACAAAACTGTTACCCAATAAACATTTATAAACGCTTTCTTGATTGATTTATGGCGTAATTTCTTTTGGGCGATATAGGCACCCGGCCATCCACCGATTAGAGAAATTAAATGCAATGTGCTTTCTTGGATTCTCCATTGGCCATTTTGAGCCGCGGATTTATCCATCGCGTAAGCGATAAACGCAATCAGACTCATGATTAGATACAGACCGACTATAACTAAAGGTAACTTTCCACTTAAGACGGACACAAACAGCCCAATGAAAAAGACAACAGTAAAGACGCCACCGAAGCCTCTTTGGCTTTTTACTTTTTCTCGTTTTTTTGACTTAGAAATGTCACGAGCAAATTGAATATTTTCGGCTTTATAACGATTGTTAATATCACGGGCTATTTCGTAGATAATGACTTCACCATTCACTGGTCTACGGAATGGTGGGTTGAAGGCTTTAATATGGACAAAAGCACGCTCTCCACCGCCATTTGGCTCGACAAAACCAAAGCCTCGATCATCATTCCAATTTGATATTTTCCCTTGCAGCTTCATGCTTTCCCTCGCATTTTATATCTACCAGCTTGTAGGGTGCCTCTGGCATAACGTCGAACTTGCTAGCTCAAAAATTATTCAGAGTGTTCCCAGTTCAAATTTCAGCTTTAACCATCCATCTTCCAATCTGGTGGACTCAGTTTCACTGCGTTTTAATTGTTCGCTGTTCACATCAGCGTGTTGTTGAATGTACTCGATAACGGATTGCTGACGTTTTTCAGCTAATTGTTGCAGCTGGGTAGCTGATATCGACTCTGCTTCAATTAATCGCTGTTTCAAATCAGCGTTGTAAGCCAGCACATCCAGTTCAGTTGTATCCTGAGTTTCAGGTTTTACAGTGAATTCTTGTTGCAGTGTCCTCAAAATTGGACTTAATTCCGCCTCAAGATAAAGTTTTTCCAAAACTGTTTGTCGACGTTCTGCCAATTGTGTTTCCGGATCGGTTTGATCGAGACGCGATTCAATACGCTGCTCGACGGCTGATTTTTTGAGCTGTTGACGATCGGCATCAATTGCAAAGGTTGGGGGAATGTTTATCGCCAATTGCGGACGCTCGGCCAATGCTCCTGCAAGCTTCTGTAATTTTTCCTGTTCAGGAGGAGCCAGGCCACTGTCGCCGGGGCGAAAACGTACGTTGTCTATGGGTTCCTCATTGTCACTGCCGAATAACCCTCCCAAAAATTTGAAAGGTGCCGTAACAATATTGGTGACTGCCTGATTAATAGCTTGCCCAATAACCGCACTCATATCGAAATTGGGATCACTGACACTGCCGCTTACTGGAATGGTCAGATCAATCCCCCCTTCCTTATTTTTAAGTAAAGACACCGCCAAATCTAACGGTAAATCCAGGGCATCTGGCGCCTCAACCCGTTCCCCAAGCTCGATATCACGCAACACAATATTATTTGTTGCAGATAGTTCACCCTCATCAACCTTATACGTCAGCTCTACGTCACCACGTCCTTCGTCGATACGTCTACCTGCAAATTTGATTGTATAGGGGCTCATTGCAGGCAAATCAATATTACTGAAAGACAGTTTTACCGTCGCAAAATCGCGAAGGGCTAATGGTTTTATTTCACCATCAATTTCCACCAAACCAAATTCATCAACCTTTCCTTCCAATGTCATTTCTACAGGTTGCTCCGAAAGCGTAGAAAAACCACTTATTTCGCCATTGAGTGCCTGCATATTTGTATCAAAAACTATCGGTAAACTGGCATCGGTAAAACGTGAGCTGGCGTCATTAATAATGGCTTTGCCAATTGACACCTCATATCCATTGAAGAGGCTGTCTTGATCTTTACTCTCTGTCTCAGCTTTGTCGTTTGGTTGCTCCTTGAGTAATCCTCTTACATTGGTTTCGCCATCTTCGTTGATAAATATGCGGGCATATAGTGCATCAACAATCACTTCCGAGATGGCTAGTCGTTGTTTCGCTAATGAAAAATCAATTGTATTAAGGTCCAGCTGGTCGAAGCTGAACAGTTTTTCATTGTTTTTCTGATTATCGAGCTGTACACCTTCAACCGTTAGATTAGCCTGGATGCTAAACGGCTTTTGTTGATTAGAAGTAATCTGGGCGGTGGAGCTGACTTCACCTTTGACAATACCAACATGTGCATACATGCTGAGATAAGGTTGCACCGGCTTCAAGGCTAATTTATCTATAGTAGCCTCTGCCTGAACGTCCAGTTCTGGAAACAATTGAATGTCACCCTCAATCCCAATATCACCTCCTGTTTGCAAACTGATATCAGTAGTAAAAGGAATCTGATTACCCTCTGCCATAGTGAAATTCTGCATGCTGCCAGACAGCATCATTGTTTGAGTAAAGGGCGTTTTCAGTTGTTCATCCATTAACGTCAGCTTGGTATTATTGATGGCCAGATTGGCGATATCGAGCTGAAGTGGTGATGCTTCCGTATCCGGTTCATCCGTGGCAGGCTCAGGCATATTTTCCAATACTTGTAACCAGTCGATTTCACCCTGCTCGTTTAGGGTTGCAGCCAGATTGAAATCATCCAGTGAAACCGATTTTATAGTGAGCTGATTGTCTGGATAAACATAACGCCCATTACTAATGGTCAGCTTACCGCCTTGCAATAACGCTTCACTCTCACCAGGCTGGTGAATATCTAACTCGGCTATTTCAATATCTACCTCACTGAGATCTATTTTTGTAGCATCACCGGCCAAATTGATATCGTAAGACGTTTGCAGTTCAACTCGGCCACTATTCAGTTCAACAGGCAGCTGCCCCTTAAAATAACGATATGGCGTCTGCAAACTGAAATTGTCCAGCGTTACCTGGCCTGCTACCTGTAACGGCGACATGGTTAAATTTCCGCCTGCCGACAATTTCGCGTCGTTTTCCAGTCCAATCTCTAAATCTATATTGGCGGTTTGACTGGCCTCTGTGGAAAAATCTTGTAGTTGAATATTGACCGGACGCAATACCGTTTCAAAAGGCTCCTGCGGATTTTCATCACGATACTGAATCTCACCTTCGGTAAAACTTAACGCATCAATTTTCAAGGTAAAGGGTGACGTGTTTTGTTTAGCGGTTTGTTCATCAGTAGCATCCGTCACTGCCTCAGAACCTTGTCCAGGCAGGCCAGCTATTAACTGCATCCAGTTGATATCACCCTGCTGGTTTCGGCTGACTGCCAGTTTGAAATCAGTCAATGAAACGTTATCCAATATGAGCTGATTTTCCGGAAAGGCATAACTGGCGTTTTTTATCTCCAGTTTCCCGTCTTGCAATAACGCTTCGGTCATTTCGGGCTGATGAATACTAAAACCGGTCAAGCCTATATCAATCGCACTGAGATCAATATCTGCCACTTCATCGGCAAAATCGATATCGTAGGACAATTGTAAATCCAGCCGCCCCTGGTTCAATTCAAATGGCAACTGTGCCTTAAAATAACGATACGGCGACTGTAAACTGAAATTATCCAGAGTTACCTGACCCGATAACTGTAACGGAGCCATGCTTAGCTTTCCGTCTGCGGACAATTTTGCGTCATTTTCCAGTCCGATCGCCAAATCTAAACTGGCGTTTTGGCTGGCCTCGGTGGAAAAGTCTTGCAGATGAATATTAACCGGACGCAATACCGTTTCAAAAGGCTCTTTGGGTACTTCATCCCGATAATGAATCTCACCTTCGGTATAGTTAACCGCAGCTATTTCCAAGGTGAATAAAGACTCGTCTTTTTCGCTGGATTGATTGGCTTCGTCTTCAGACGCATCCTCTTTAGCTGAAGCAGCCCAGTTGTCCGCCAGTCTTGTCAGCGTATTATCCGTTGTTGAATAACGTCGGAAATGTAGTGTCGTATCAGCCAGGCTGATTTCTTCCAGTCGTAAGGTCAGTCTCACCAAGTGCAAAGGTTGCAGATTGAGGTAGAGCTTTTCTGAGGCTGCCAGCGGCTCATCCTGCTCGGTGGTTAATTGCAGATTGTCGACTGTCGCTTCAAATGTATAGGGATTAAACTGGATTCGTTCAACACTGACCTGGACGCCAAGCCGCTGCTGCAGGGTCTTCACCAATTGCTTTTCTGCCACCCAGGGCAGTATAAAGAAACCGATTAGGGTATATAACACCAAAATACCGACGACCCAGATCAGTAGACTTCGATATTTCAGAAAGGTGTTTTTGGCAGATTGCATGGCTAATAGCTGATCTCAGAGGTAGAGATAAGTTAGTGTACCGAAATAATACGCTTGGGCGTAACCAATGGGCTGAAATTGTTTGTTTTTCAGGCTGCCACTAAAGATACCTTCATTTAAGGTCAGCTCTGTGTTTCAACCAGTTCTGCCTTAGGCATACTGAAATAGGCCCCTTGGGAAAAGTCGATGCCCAGCGCCTGAACTTGTTTCTGTACAGCTTCGCAGTGAACAAACTCCGCAACGGTTTTGATGCCAAGACTTCGGGCAAATTGCACTACGCCACGGGTCACAATAATGGCTGACTGATCATCATTGAGGTTTCTTATCAGGCTGCCATCGATTTTGATGAGATCTACATTAAGACGTAGCAAATGTTCAAAATTAGAGTAACCGGTGCCGAAATCATCGATGGCAATTTTACAGCCAAAGCCTTTGGCTTTATCGATAAACAAACGAACTTCGTTGTAATTATCGATGCCATCGCATTCGAGGATTTCAAAAATTAACCGTTCTCCAACCTGATAGGTTTTGAGCTTTTCAAAAATAAACTGCGTAAGCTCTCTGTCGAGTAGATCATGATAGGAAAGATTAATTGAGAATTCGTAATCCAGATCGGCAAATTTCTGGAACGATTTTTCTACCATTACCCTGGTCAACAAGCTATCAAGACGTAATTTACTGGCAATGGCTAAAAACAAACCGGGACTGATCACTTTGCCATCCGGCTCAATCATACGGATTAGGCATTCATATTTAGTGATTCGACCGCTCTGATTATCGAATATCGGCTGAAACCACGGCACAATGCGGTCTTGTTGCAAGGCTTGTTTAAGCTGTCTGGCCCAGAACAGGTTTTGTTCGTAGACACGCTTAACATCCTGCTCGTTATTGTAAATGGAATAATTTCGCGATTTTTCACGGGCAATACGTAATGCAGCGGTTGCATGACTAATCAGTATATCGGGAGAGCTTTCACTGTCGGTGTCGGTATTGTGCTGTTCGGCGGCACCAATGGTAGCCGTCAGGCTAATATCCTGATCCTGCCATTTCAGTTGTTGTTCCTGCAGGAAATCACTTAATTGTCTTAAAAAGCCGATTAAAAACTCTTTTGTCCAGGCAAATCCCAACAGAACAAACTCGTCACCTGATAACCGATACAGTCTGGCGCTATCAGCATGATTGTACCCCTGACAGAATTCAGCAATATTTCCGGCAAGGCTTTGTAAAACTGCATCACCACAATCATTACCAAAAATACTGTTCAGCTCACGGAACCGATCAATATTTATCAATATCAGGGTACTGTCATGATGCTGTTCCAGATCCATTAATAATCTTGCCCTATTGGGTAAGCCGGTCAGTTGGTCGGTATAGGAAGCCTGTAATTCCTGCATCAGCAAAGCAATGCGATAGACCAGATAAGCTGATAGCAACAGTATGACAATACTGGTTGCAATGAGGATACGTTGATTAATCATCCGCATCGGAGCGATCACGGCATCAATTTCATTTTTAGGCATACCAACGGCAAATAACATTTGAGCAGGCGTGGCCGCCGCGTAAAGTACATATTCTTTGTCTTCAACGCTGAACTGATGCATTTGCAACAAAGCTTTTTGCTGACGCGATTCAAGCTGCGAAATGTCATGTTTAGTTGATAAACCGATAAAGTCCTGGCGCATTACTGAATCAATAATTTGTTGGGCATAACGTTCATTATTAAGTCGGCTCAAACTGGAAAGTTTGCGTTTATTTTTATCTATCAATACTGCAAAGGTGTTTGGGGTAATGCTCACCTGACTGACCAGATCAATAACCTGTTTCGCTTCCCAGTCTGTTGAAGCATAACCAACCACTTGCTGTTGGCTGTTCAATATGGGTTTTATTAGCGTCAGTACGGCACTGTCAGTGATTTCATTGTAATAAACCGGCGTCCAGTAGATTTTGCGGCCTTGCATACCATTATTTTCAGCATCTTTTAGACCTGCCAGTTCGAACCAGCGTTGTTGCTTAAGGCCGGTTAAATCAGAACTCGACTCTGTGAGTGTTTGTATGGTGTTGGTTTTGTCGCGAAATGTATAACGGGAAATCAACTGATCTTTCTGACTGACATACTCGGAGTCAAACCAGATGCCCACGGCTGAAGTACCGTTAAAGTCATTCAGCTTGGTTTTTAAAAGCGTATTCAGCTCAGTATCAAAGTCCTGTTTAGTGCTTTGCGAGCCATATAAATCAACAAACAGATTTCCGATACGGGCTAAATCCGTGGTGTAACGTTCCAATGCACTTTGTGTTTGTGCAATTTTATTCAGATTGTTGAAAAAGGTTTCTTCAATCTGCTTCTGCCGCACTCCACCAATGGCATCTTCAGAATAATTCAAATTTAGGGACGACAATATCCACATACCGGCAATAAACAGAATTACCAGCATAAATAACATCCACAAGATGAGTTTTTTGGAGGAGTCGACCAGTAATGAGCGCAGCATCAATCAGCCTTACCAGAAACCATTATTCCTGTCCTTCCAACGTACGATGTATTTGTTGGCGGGCGCTATTGAGCGTATCAGGATTAATTCCATTTCGAAGTTTTTGAGCCAGTTCTGCCGCTTCAGCAGAACCCTGCTGCTGTGCGATCTCAAACCAGGCAACGGCTTTGGCTTTATCCTCGATGCTATTATTTCCTTGGAATATCTGTCCCATCATTAAAGCAGATTCGGCATATCCTGCTCTAACAGCCTCTATCAGCCAATTCTGGCCTTTAATAAAACTTGAAGGATTTTTATTCTGTTGAACCATTAAGGCCCCCAACGAGTGTTTTGCAGGAGTATTGTTATTTAGTGCAGCACGCTGATACCAAAAAAGTGCCTTATCAATGTTCTGCTCCACTCCAATACCGGTCTCATAACTCCAGGCAGTCATATACTGTGCATCGGCGTAATCATCTTCTGCGGCTTTCTCAAACCAGTGAAAAGCCATTTGAGCATCCTGCTTTACGCCCAGCCCGGAAGCATATAGCTCACCGATCAGATAGCGTGCACGCGGGGATTCTGGTTCAACTTTTTTCGCCCATGTTAATGATTGTGAATAATTCGCCAGCGCTTTATGAATAATGGCCATATTTAATTGAGAACGCACATCGCCTCTATTAGCTGGTAACAGACAAGCTGTTTTTGCTTCTCTAAAATTGCTGATAGTTGTTAACAAGTAGCAATCGTTCAGTTGCTGTTTATTTACATTTGAGACAATGGCTTCATCCAGCACAGTTTTCTCAGGGAGTGACGGGCTTTCCGTATCAGAATCAGCTATTTTTCCGGATGGCTTGACGTTTGCCAGCCTCAACGCAAATGCTTCTACCTGTTTAGGACAGGAATAATTGTAACCAGCCTGGTAGCGATTCAGTGATTCCTGGGTAAGGGGTCGAGTGGCATATTTATCGGCGATTTCCTGACAGCGAATTTTTCTTGCAGCGCTAATCTGACGCAAGGGTTCAGCACGATCTTCATCGTCATTATGCTGATTAATATAATCGGTCAGAGGATCGATATAAGGCTGGGCTAACAATGCTTCTACCTCATCATCATAGTTCACATTGTTTGCAGGGGAGCTGAGAGCCTCAAGTTGGTCGCTTGTTTTTTCTAGCCAGCCTCGTGACTGCGCAAAGATATCCTTGGGTTGGTACCCGGCGCATCCAGAAAGCATGCTTATTAACAACAGGGAAATTGCTAGTCGTTGCAATGTGGGCCTTCAACTTCAAATTAATAATTGCTGAATAAGATTAATCTAAATTGCGTTAAGTTTCTTAGTTTTCAGATTAATACGTGACTCATTTGAACAGAAATGCGCCTATAAATTCAAAAGTATGTAAATTCACACAATCTCTATCAAGACGATCATGTCTGCAAAAAAACCTCATCCCCTAACCGAATCACTGCACTTTGTTTGATGGCTCCATAAATACCCAGATTTTGATCGGCTTGTTTGACAATGGTTCGTAATATGCTGCTGTCGGATTCTAGCGATTGCTGTGTTCGGGTCACCGCCCCACAACGAGGTGTGCTGCTACTACATTCAATGGTGGCACGACCAATTTGCAGTTTATTATCAACCCAGGCCTGCTCAACCAGCCCTTCCATGCCAGGCAGCGTTTCGATAACCAGATTGGGACGAAAACGTTGCACATCCCAATCGGCTTCCGGATTGAGTTGTTGCATATGAGCTAGCGTCGCGGTGGTGAGCAGGTGAAAAGGTGTCACCAGAAAAAAAGTCCCTGGGAGAGAAACAAAATCCTTTGCTGCTGATGGCAAATCATCCAGGATCTCAGGCAATGGTTCATCGGCTTCACGATCAAAGGTGTCTTTTAACTCTTGCAACCAGGTATGGTCATCTTTTTTATGACGTCGATAAAAATCCAGTTCGGCTAAGGGCCTTAGCGACTCCAACGTTGACTCATGACCGGTTAATTCAGATAACAGACTATGGATCTGGGAATCGTCACTGCCTATAACACGACCATCCGGAAAATGGATGTCGACCTGATCATGGGCTCCGGTCATCTGGGTACTGCGACAACGGGCAACACAACGTAATAACTGGGGCCTGAATTTACAGCTTTGAATTTCCTGACGCTCCACATCCCGCAACGCCCAGATACGATCCCCTTGTAAGCCCATATCGCCCAAATGACAATAATTCAGGTTTTCGCCTGCCATGCCTTTGACTGGATAACGCCAGATTTGTTGTACGGTTCCAACTTTGATCATGAATACTCCTGAATTATCAATCAGATTGATAAATGCCCGTTCAGTGTTTTTTCATGTTCACGCCGTTGTAATACACGAAATTAAAGATGAGTTTGGATAGATAAATTACTCGTGAGCGCCAAAACTGTTGCTACCGCTTAAAGAGCGCAGTTTATTAACCGCTAGCGAAGCTGCTGCCGTACGGGTTTCCACTCCCAGTTTAGTAAACACATGTTCCATATGTTTATTAACGGTACGCGGGCTGGTACCGAGAATTTCACCGATACTTTTGTCGGTTTTGCCAAGGATTACCCAGTGCAACACTTCCGACTCCCGGTTGGTGAGATTAAATACCGCACGCAAGGCTTCAATCTGTGCGGTTTCAGACTCTTCTCGTAACAGGATCAGCCATTGCTCTTCACTTTGCAGATCAGCAGGATTAAAAATTAGTCGCCCGGTTGGTTTATGTACGATGTATGGACGTAACCGTCTTTCTCCACCCTGATGTAATTGCATCACCCAATCCTGCAATGCTCCAGGGGTATCCTGAATCAACAGATCGTCATCATGACTCATATATTTTTCAATCAACTGACGCGCCAAAGGGGTTTGCCAGACAATCTTGCCGGTGCTCGGTAACACCGCAATGGCAGCCTGGCCGAATGCATCCAGTGCGCCCTGGGTCTGATTGATCAAACGTGAATTTTTCAGATGCGTATTGATACGGGCAATGACTTCGACCGGGCTCAACGGTTTGGTGACATAATCGATACCACCAGCGGAAAATCCGGCAACAACATGCTCGGATTCGGTCAGGCCAGTCATAAAAATCACTGGAATATGTCGGGTATTTAAATCCTGCTTTAGCAGCCGGCAGACTTCAAATCCATCCATTCCGGGCATTAACGCATCCAGAAGAACAATATCCGGAGTAGCTTCCAGACTGATTTTTAATGCGGATTCGCCATTATCGGCCACCAGAACGGTATAACCGGATTCCACCAAAGCATCATGTAAGAGCGCCAGCGTATCGGGTGTGTCATCAACCACCAGCACCACAGCATTAAGCGGGCTTTCAGACATTAGCTAATTTCTCTTCTATAAAGGTTTTCATGGTGCCTAATTGAAATTTTTCAGACATTTGACGTATTTCACTAACAAACTGTTCACAGGACAGACCTTGTTCATCAATCTCGGTAATCAATTTACGGACACCGACCAGATAGCCCATGTTGATCATCTCCAGCAAGTTATTCAACACCTCTACCGGGGGCAGTGAATATTCCACCACGGAGGATTCAGAAATCAGTTCTTCCTTATTTTCTATCCATTGCAGATTAAGTCTTT
This sequence comes from Methylophaga sp. UBA2689, assembly GCA_002354555.1. Lineage (GTDB taxonomy): Bacteria > Pseudomonadota > Gammaproteobacteria > Nitrosococcales > Methylophagaceae > Methylophaga. Next base: position 55,061 of record DELT01000056.1, on the reverse strand, counting down.
CACCAATCCAGTTGATCAGTTCAAAGAGATTAACCGGTTTCAGGATAAAGTCTTTATCGGTAATACCCGATGAATTTTCCAGGTTTTTATCGAATGCATTAGCTGAAATAATGCCAATTTTGACATCAGACTTATGCACATTACGGATCAGATGACAGGTTTCCCAGCCGTCCATTTCCGGCATCGCCAAATCCATAAAAATGATTTCCGGCTGAAAATCCGGATAAATGCGTAAACATTCTGCTCCCGAAGCAGCTTCTTTGACTTCGAAACCCAGTGGCTCAAGAATATTTAACAGTAGTTCACGATCCACCGGTTCGTTATCCACCACCAGTAATTTACGCCGCGGTCCCCGGTAACCCACTGGCATTCGGGTGGAGATAAGCGGTAAATCTTCTTCGACCCGCACTGAAGGTAAAAACAGTCTGACAAAAAAAGTGGTGCCTTTGCCAACCTTACTTTCAACGTGCAAAACACCACCCATCAACTCGGTGAGCAACTTGCTGATCGTCAGTCCTAATCCGGTACCACCAATTCCCTGTGCCGCACTGCCCCGAATAAATGGCTCAAAAATATGATCGAGCTCGGATTGCTTGATGCCAGGGCCGGTATCTTCCACCTCTATCGAGAGAAATTCACGGGCATGATTAAACCGCAGGTAAATAGCACCTTCACTAGTGTATTTCACTGCGTTACCAATAATATTGATCAATATCTGGCTTAACCGTTTGTGATCGGCACGCACAATTCGAGGTAAATCCGAGCTGATTTCATATTCAAATTTCAGCCCTTTGTTAATCGCCTGTAATTCAAACATGCTGATAATTTGCTGGATATACTCAGGAAAACGCAGCGATTTGATGTCAAATTGCAGCTTTCCACCTTCTATACGGGCAATGTCCAAAGTGCCTTCAATCAACGACAGTAGATGTTCACCACTACGCAGAATCACTTTGATGGCATTTTTGTTTTCTGTCGTCACATCGGCATTGTTATCCATCAGTTGGGCATAGCCCAGTATGCTGTTTAATGGAGTACGCAACTCATGACTGATACCGGTGATATAGCGACTTTTAGCCTGGTTTGCCTGTTCTGCAACCACACGGGCCTGCTGTAATTCAGCATCGGTTTGTTCATGCAAAATGATTTCACGTTGCAGCAAACTGGTTTGATGGTTGGACTCCTGCTGGGCCACATTACGACTTTGTGATGTCAGAATAAGCCACCAGACAATAATCCCGCTGACCAATACCAATGCTGCAAAGGCTTTCAGGAAGCCAATCTGGATCTCCGGCAAAATCTGCCACGCATTCTCGGTCAGGGTCAGCGAGATATGCAGATAAATCAGCCCAAAAATCGACGCAAGCAACAGCACCGTCATACCCATCAGCAGAATGTAATGCCCAACCCCATTCTGGATATAACCCCATAATGCTTTCGGCAGCAGTTTTGTCATGGTCGCCTGCCACTGCGAATCCAGTTTGGCATGAGGCTTACAGGCATCATTACAGCGGGCATCCAGACAACAGCACAAAGAACAAATCGCACCTTGATAGGCTGGACAATAGGCTATGTCGTCAATTTCGTACTCACGCTCACATATGCTGCAGGTTTCTTTGGTTTTAGCGGGATGAAACTTATATGGCTGACGCGCCAGATAATATTTTCCTTTGGTCCACCTGGCAAATAACGGCGAACAGATTAACGCCGTAAACATGGCAATAAACGATGAAAATGACTGCGCTTCCAAGCCAAATACGCCGACAAACGCCAGCACTGATAACAATGAAGCAATCGCCATTGCTCCCACTCCTACCGGGTTGATGTCATACAGATAGGCCCGGCGGAATTCGACGCCTTTAGGACTTAAGCCAAGGGGTTTATTAATCACCAGATCGGCCACCACCGCGGTGATCCAGGAAATGGCGATATTCGAGTACAGCCCCAGAATCTGTTCCAGTGCCTGAAACACATCCAGCAGCATCAACATGGTCGCAATCAAGACATTGAACAATAACCACACTACCCTGCCAGGATGGCTATGAGTCAGACGAGCAAAGAAATTGGACCAGGCCAGTGAACCTGCGTAGGCATTGGTGATATTGATCTTAATTTGGGACAGCACCACAAAAAAGACCGTGACCGCCAGCAACACATCCGCGTTGGAAAAAACATAGCTAAATGCCACATGGTACATATAGGTGGGGTTAACGGCTTCTTCAACCGACTTGGCCCCGTTCAACACCAGGTAAGCCAATAAAACCCCGGCAAACATTTTGATCATGCCGATAAAAATCCAGCCCGGACCGGCGAATATAACTCCTAAATGCCAGCGAAAACGGTTTTTTTGGGTTTTTTCCGGCATAAATCGCAGAAAGTCGACCTGTTCCCCCACCTGAGGGATCAATGCCATACCAATGGCGATGGCAGTACCAAACATATAAATATTAAACGTACTGTCATAACCAGAGCTGCCGGCAAAATTCATTAAGCCACGAATTGCATCGGGCTCTTTGGCAAAAATAAAAATGAATGGCAGCACCATAAGGAATAGCCATATCGGCTGGGTAATCATCTGGATCCGGCTGATTAACGTCACACCATGGGTCACTAATGGAATAACCACCACAGCAGAAATCAGATACCAGACATAGATGGGCAAGTCGAAATACATGCTCAGGGCATACGCCATGATCACGGCTTCCAGCGCAAACAGAATAAAGGTGAAGGTAGCGTAGACAAAAGAGGAAATGGTAGAACCGATGTAGCCAAATCCCGCACCGCGGGTCAGCAAATCCATATCCAGGCCATACTTGGCGGCATAATAACTGATGGGCAAACTGGTCAGAAAGATAATCAGACTAATGGTCAGAATGGCCCAAAAGGCATTCACAAAACCAAAGTTAACGGCCAAAGCACCGCCGATAACCTCCAGAACCAGAAATGAAATGGCACCAAGTGCAGTATTGGAGACACGGAAAATCGACCATTTTCTGAACGAATGTGGTGTAAAACGCAACGCATAGTCTTCCAGCGTTTCGTTGGCGACCCAGGTATTGTAATCACGACGGATTTTAACAATACGTTGCGGTGCATTATTTTCTGATGACTCCATCAAAGCATTACTTCCCGATAAATTTAGCCCATGGCTTGATGGATCTGCGCACTCAATAGAATTGAGTTATATACACATAGCTTACCCAGTCACATCATAACGTATGACTGACGAGTTTTTATCTACGTAATATTGCGTATTGAGGTTTTTAAAGCTAGAAATGACGGGGGATGAGCGATCCCCCGTCTCTAGACATCATTTACATGATCAATAAATAGGCGCCACTAAGCGTTAAAAGCGCAGCAAAACCGCGTTGAAGTATTATGCCTAATTGATTTTTAAAGCTCGCGAGATAAACCCCTGCGCTGAGTAATATCATTGTGGCCAATAGCATGCCCGCAACCGCCGCCATACCATTACCGGCAGCCACCAGCTCCTGACCATGAACAAAGCCATGCAATAACGCAAATACTGTGGTTAATGTCAGTTGCCAGAATCGATTAATTGAGGTGTTGAGTAAAATCACCAGACCCATTGCCAAAACACTGACGGCAATCGCTACTTCAACAAATGCCAATCCGGAAATCATTGCACCCAGTGCCACACCGCCCAACATAAATATCACAAACTGCATCGGCACCTGCCAGCGTGCAGAAGACAAAGACTTTCCGGCCCAGTAACCTACCGCCAGCATCACCAGCAAATGATCAATACCGGTAAACGGATGGGTGAACCCACTGGCAAAATTAGCCATATCATGGCCCGGATGGGCAAAAACAATGGCCGGAAAAGCGAATATACCCAGTAACGTTAACATCATTTTTTTCATTTCTTTTCCCTCTTGATTAAACGATTAATTCAACATCAGTCCCTGTTTTTCAATAAACGCCACAATCTCATCCAGACCGTCTTCCTGTTTCAGGTTGCTGAAAACAAAGGGCCGTTCGCCACGCATGCGTTTTGAATCACGATCCATCACGTCCAGCGAAGCACCCACCAAAGGCGCTAAATCGGTTTTATTGATCACCAGCAGATCCGACTTGGTAATGCCCGGGCCGCCTTTACGGGGTATCTTTTCACCGGCAGACACATCAATCACATAGATAGTCAGATCCGACAATTCCGGACTGAACGTCGCAGCCAGGTTATCGCCACCGCTTTCGACAAACACGATGTCCAACGGATCGAAACGTTTACTGAGTTGGGCCACAGCTTCCAGATTCATCGATGCATCTTCACGGATGGCTGTATGCGGACAACCACCAGTCTCAACACCAATAATACGGTCTGCAGACAAAGCTTCATTGCGGGTTAAGAACTCGGCATCTTCCTTGGTATAAATATCATTGGTCACCACAGCAATATTGTATTTATCACGTAATCTTTTACATAAGGCCAACGTTAAGGCGGTTTTACCGGAACCAACCGGACCACCTATGCCAACTCGTAAAGGTTCTTTCATTTTGTTTTTCTCTTCTTCATGAACGAAATAAACGGGAATACTGGGTTTCATGTCGACAGCCAGCAATGCTCAGCGCCGGACAGAAATTCTGAATATCGTCATCAGGCAATTGTATGGCTTGATCAACTAAAGCAGGCAAAGTCATCGCTAACTCTGACAGAATACGTTGCCCGGCCACCTGTCCCAAAGGCACGGTTTTCATCACCGCACTGACCTGATTTTCCAGAAAAGACCAGGCATAGGCATGCAACATATCATCAAGCGCAATTTCCCAGCACAGGGCGCTGACTGAATAAATGGTTGGAAAAGCCGGTTGTTGCAGGCTGCCGCTTAATAAGACGATTTGAGGTGGCCAGGTAGCTAAATCACGTTGTAAACGGAGTAATGAATAGGCCATCTGCCGGGTTTCTGCCAGTGCTTCACTGCTATCGCGTCCTGCCTGATAATACTCATCCCAATAGTGTATTAGTGGACCATCCATTTGTTGCCAGGCTTTATATAACCTTAGCAATACCGGTAATTCAAAGTTGGCATAATAAATCGACAGCACATCGCCAATCCACTGCTTCGATGATTCAATATCAATCACCTCACCGGAGTCAATTGCCCATTCGAGTCCCTGTGAATAACTGTATGCACCTACCGGCAGCATCGGACTGGCAAGCTGTAACAGACGGGAAAGCGAGGTAGAGCTCATCTTAGTGACTATGTCCGTGTGCATGAACGTGATCATGTGAATGTTCATCGTCATGATGATGGTGATGCCCGCCACCAGCAGCATAGGCTCCGGATTCCGGTTCAAATGGTGCCTGTAATTCTTCAACCTGCACACCTAACCCCAGCAACATATCTTTGAGAACTGAGTCAGTTTCCAGCTTTAGCCAGCCATCCCCTATTTCCAGCGGAACATGACGATTCCCCAAATGGTAAGCCGCTCGAGTTAAAGCCTTTGAAGTGGTAGCAGTTACTTTCATCATGGCCTGATCGGCAGCAATCACTTCAATGATTTCACCACTATCTGCCTGCAGAAAATCGCCACCACGTAAAATTGTGCCGCGCTGCATATATAACGCGGCTTCTACGCCTGACTGCAAGGTCACGCGAATCCGGCTTTTCTGCCTTAAATCAAAACTCAGACTGACCACATCAGCAATCTCCGTATCGCTGTGAATATGATCCAGTTTGGTCGAAATCGATAACATTGTTGACCCTTGTCTATAAATTGCTAAAACAGGAAATAACGCTGGGCCATTGGCAGTTCGGTGGCAGGTTCACAAATCAGAAACTCGCCATCGGCCATGACTTGATAGGTTTCAGGATCCACGTCAATTTTTGGCGTGGCATTATTCAGCACCATATCTTTTTTACTGATATTTCGGCAGTTTTTCACTGCTACCAGCGGTTTCTGCAAATCCAGTGCTGCAACCGCAGGATTGGCCAAAGCCGCTTCGGAAACAAAGGTTAATGAGGTTTTTAAGGCTTTACCAAAACTGCCAAACATCGGCCGATAATGCACCGGTTGTGGTGTGGGGATAGACGCATTAGGATCGCCCATTGCCGCTGCGGCAATCATGCCGCCTTTTAATATCAGCGACGGTTTCACCCCGAAAAATGCCGGACGCCATAACACCAAATCAGCAAATTTACCGGCTTCAATGGAACCGACTTTATGGGAAAAGCCATGGGTAATCGCCGGATTAATGGTGTACTTGGCAATGTAACGTTTTACCCGGAAGTTATCTGCATCACCTTCGCCACGCCCGGCATCTTCTTTCAAAGGTCCTCGCTGTACTTTCATTTTATGCGCGGTCTGCCAGGTGCGAATGACCACCTCACCTACCCGCCCCATCGCCTGGGAATCTGAAGACATAATGGCAAACGCTCCGGTATCGTGAAGAATATCCTCAGCGGCAATGGTTTCGCGGCGGATACGTGATTCGGCAAACGCCACATCTTCGGCAATCGATGGATCCAGATGATGACACACCATCAACATATCCAGATGTTCATCTATAGTGTTGATACTAAATGGTCGCGTGGGATTGGTGGACGAAGGAATAACATTTTCGGCTGAGATAGCTTTGATAATATCCGGCGCATGACCACCACCAGCACCTTCGGTGTGAAAAGTATGAATGGTGCGGCCTTTAAAGGCAGCCAGCGTGGTTTCTACAAAACCTGATTCATTGAGCGTATCGGTATGGATCGCCACCTGAACATCCATCTCTTCGGCCACGGATAAACAATTATCGATAGCAGCAGGTGTAGTACCCCAGTCTTCGTGCAATTTCAGGCCGATAACGCCAGCTTCAATCTGTTCTCTGGCAGGTTCTGGTTGGGAGACATTTCCTTTGCCAAAAAACCCCATATTCATCGGAAAGGCTTCAGCGGCTTCCAGCATCCGGTGAATATGCCAAGGTCCTGGCGTACAGGTGGTTGCATTGGTTCCGGTTGCCGGTCCGGTGCCACCGCCCAGCATGGTGGTTATCCCCGACATCAGGGCTTCTTCAATTTGTTGAGGACAGATCCAGTGAATATGACTGTCGATACCACCCGCGGTAAGAATCATGCCTTCGCCGGCAATGACCTCGGTGCCGGCACCTAAAGGAATCGTTACGTCAGGTTGAATATCTGGATTTCCGGCTTTGCCAATGGCCCATATATGTCCATCTTTGAGCCCCACATCGGCTTTGATAATGCCGGTAACGGCATCCACTATCAGGGCATTGGTAATCACTGTATCAGCGACTTCAGAAGATACTTTCTGTGACTGCCCCATCCCATCGCGGATGACCTTTCCACCACCGAACTTGACCTCTTCACCGTAGGTGGTGAGGTCCTGTTCGACTTCAATCCATAATTCTGTATCGGCCAGTCGGATTTTGTCGCCAACAGTGGGGCCAAACATTTCGGCATAAGCCTGCCGATCAATTTTCAGACTCATGATAAAGCTCCCAGCACACGACCAGCAAAGCCATAAACCTGTCGCAAACCGGACAACGCAACCAATTCGACGGTACGTGTTTGACCAGGCTCAAACCGGACAGCGGTACCCGGAGCAATATTTAAGCGAAATCCATATGCCTTATCGCGATCAAACTGCAAAGCATCGTTGACTTCAAAAAAATGATAATGCGATCCAATCTGTACCGGCCGGTCGCCGCTGTTGGAGACATCAAGAGTGATTTGTTCGCGATCTACATTCATCTGTAAATCGCCTGGTTTTACTCGCATTTCTCCGGGAATCATAGTCAGTATCCTCAGATAATTGGGTTATGCACGGTGACCAGTTTGGTGCCGTCAGGAAAGGTGGCTTCGACCTGAATTTCCGGCAGCATTTCAGCAATACCCTCCATCACATCATCCAATGTCAGTAATGTCGCACCATAGTCCATCAATTCAGCAACCGTTCGGCCATCTCTTGCCCCTTCCATAATCGCCGCCGAGATATAGGCAACCGCTTCCGGGTAATTCAGCTTCAGACCTCGGTCTTTACGTCGCTCGGCCACCAGTGCCGCGGTAAAAATAAGTAATTTATCTTTTTCTCTAGGAGTCAGTTCCATTGCTTTTTCAACCTTGTTTATCTTTATCTAGGTAGCCCAAATGCGAGGCCGGACAGCTGATCGCTTGCCATACCACGGACGCAGGCAGTGCCATAATTTTTCAAAATATATTTTGGCTTCCTGGGCACAGGGACCAATATAACGTGCCGTGAATATATCCGGCAGTGCTGAAACGCCATAATCGGCTGAAGAATCAATATTAATGTCCTGACAGCTTTGCAGGATCTCTGCAGGCGCAGTGCCAGCGGCCACCACGAAACTGCCAAATACCACTTGGTTATGTAATCCGGCCATTGAACGCAGCACTCTGCTATCTGGATCCAGTAATGCAGACTCATTCCAGATTAATCTGTCTTCACGTTTAATCAGTAACTTTTGGCGAAAACGCCCACTAGTCCAGCGCTCACCACTTGCCTGCCTGCCCAGACAAACCACTTCCCAACCCGCAAATACGGCTGTTTCACTAAGATTAACCTGAGTATTAAGCGCCACATCAGCGCCGTTAAATACGATATTTTCCTGCGGCAGCCATTCTAATTGACCATTATCATCAATCGTCATTTCAATTTGTTGACTGGCCTGACGACCAGCTGACTTATACCATTTGGTGGCGCCTGGAGTGGTTAGCACTGCGGATGATTCGGTTTGCATTTGCACCGTTAATTGCAGATTATCGCCACCTGCCACGCCACCGGGAGGGTGAATAATCACGCCATGGGCAGGATTATCACCTTCAGGGTAAAGAATTTTCTGAATCACCAACGGCCCATAATGCTGTCGACGGGCAAGGATGGTTTTATTAATGCGGCTATCGAAGATCAGTTTGAGACTGGCATCCCAGCCAGTCATCAACTGATTAATTACGGGTTTATCATTTTGTTGTGTTAATTCTGAGTAAACATTCATGCCAACACACTCCTTCATGTTGGACATAGAGCATCATATTTAAGCGCCAATAACAAACGCTTATACCGTCAAATATTTCTTTATCGTGTCGGCATCAACGTCAGCCCGCATATCCTCGTGGATAAATTTGCCTTTTTCAATCACGATAATACGGTCAGCAACTTCCATTGTGAAACTCAATACCTGCTCAGAAACGATAATGGTGATTTCACGCATTTTACGAATTTCATTCAACACCTTGGCAATGTCTTTGATGATGGAAGGTTGAATGCCTTCCGTCGGTTCATCCAGCAGTAATACTTTGGGATTGGTCACCAAAGCCCGGGCAATCGCCAACTGTTGTTGCTGCCCACCTGAAAGGTTACCCCCCTTGCGATGCCGCATATCATGTAACACAGGAAACAAGGCAAATATCTCATCCGGAATTTGTTTCATTTTCGACACCTGCAGACCTGTTTCGATATTTTCCTGCACCGTTAAGGTTGGAAAAATCATTCTTCCCTGCGGTACATAAGCAATTCCATTGGCAACACGGTTGTGACTTTCCATACTGCCGACTTCAGTCCCTTCAATACTGACTTTATCTGATTGACTGGGCAGGATCCCCATCAGGGATTTGAATAACGTGGTTTTACCCATTCCGTTACGTCCCATAATGGCCAGCGTTTCATTTTTACCGACTTTAAAGCTGATGTCATGAATAACCTGGCTCTGGCTGTAACTTACTTGCAAATTTTCTACTTCAAACATGGTTAATCTCCCAGCTTAAAATCAATGCCCAAGATAGACTTCAATGACTTTTTCATCCGCCTGAACATTGTCCATCGTCCCCTCAGCAAGAATTTTGCCTTGGTGCAGAACGGTGACTTTACGGGCGATTTTCTTCACAAACTCCATATCATGCTCAATCACTATCACCGATCGATTCTGGCAAATCCGATTGAGCAATTCGGCGGTTTCATCGCGCTCTTTGGCGCTCATTCCGGCCACTGGCTCATCCAGCATTAATAATTCCGGGTCCTGCATCAGTAACATGCCAATCTCCAGCCATTGTTTCTGACCATGACTGAGAATCGCCGCTTCAGTATCAAGAAAGTTTTCCAACTGAATTTCTTTGGCCACTTCATTAACGCGTTTAATCACTTCATCAGTGGTCTTGAAAAACAGACTGCCAAATACACCACGTCCTTCCGGATATGAAACTTCAAGATTCTGGTACACCGTCAGGTTTTCGTAGATAGATGGCGTTTGGAATTTACGACCAATACCTGCCCGAACGATTTCATGTTCGGCCATCTTGGTCATTTGTTTGTTTTTAAAACTAATCGAACCGGAACTGGATTTGGTTTTGCCGCAGATCAGATCCAGTAAGGTGGTTTTACCTGCTCCGTTAGGACCAATAACCACTCGCAGTTCATTCTTATCGATATACATAGTTAACGAATCGACTGCTTTGAAGCCATCAAATGAAACGGTGAGATCTTCAATTGCCAGCAAAAAATCTGTTGTAGTTGTCATTATTTAGCTCCCTCGGTGGTGGCTTCAGATTCAATCTTAGTGGCAGATTTTTTTTCTGATTGCACTGGTTTATCAAATAATGGCTTTAAAAACTTCACTTTGGGTGCATATTTGTTGTAAATACCCGCCAATCCATTTGGGAAAAACATCACCACTGCGATAAACAACCCACCCATCAGGAATAACCATAATTCAGGGAAAGTTTCTGAAAACGCCGTTTTACCGTAATTCACCAACAAGGTGCCGTAGACCACACCAACCAATGACATACGGCCACCGACAGCAGCGAAAATAACCATTTCAATCGAAGGAACGATGCCGACAAAAGACGGTGACATAAAGCCCACTTGCAAGGTAAACATCGCACCGCCGATGGCAGCAATGACGGCTGATACACAAAATACGAATATTTTGAAATTGGAAACGTCATAGCCTGAAAAACGCACCCGATCTTCCTTGTCTTTCATCGCCAGAAGCAGTTGACCGAGTTTGCTGGTGAGAATGAATTTACTCACCATAATGACGCCCAATAGCAAAATAGCATTGATGAAATATAGGATATATTTGGAAGAATCATCCCGAATATCCCAGCCGTTTAAGGTTCTCAGATCGGTAATACCGTTAATACCGCCAGTAAATCCCTGCTGACCAACAATCAATACCGTCAGAATCACCGCAATGACCTGCGTGATTATCGCAAAGTAAACACCGCCTACCCGACGCTTAAACATCGAGTAACCAATGATAAAAGCAAATATCGACGGCACCAGAAGAATAGCTAATAAGGTAAAAGTGAAACTTTCAAAAGGCACCCAAAACCATGGTAACTCGGTCAGCTGATTCCAATCCATAAAGTCTGGAATACCTGGCGTAGTCTGAATACTGGTGCTTTCCGGATCAGAGGCTTCGAGTTTCAAGAACATGGCCATCGCATAGCCACCCAGGCCAAAAAATATCCCTTGTCCTAAACTTAAAATGCCGCCATATCCCCACAACAACACCAGACTGACCGCTGCAAAAGCGTAGGTCAGATATTTTCCGACCAGATTTAACCGGAACAAGTCTAATGCCAGAGGTAATACCACTAAAATCAGCAGTGCCAGAATACCAAGGGCAATCGCCCCACTCTTACCACCTAAAAATCGCTCATAGACAAAATTCATCATTTATCTCCTGCTGGTTATTTACGAACTTTGATTGAGAACAAACCTTCAGGACGCATCATCAAAATGATGACCAAAGCCAGCAAGGTAAATACTTTCGCCATCGAGCCGCTGATAAAGAACTCCAGAATGGATTGCGCCTGAGCGATGGTGAATGCTGAGGCAATGGTGCCGAACAGACTGGCTGCACCACCAAAGACCACAACCATAAAGGTATCAACAATATATAAAGAACCTGATGTCGGTCCTGTAGAAGCAATAGTGGTAAATGCTGCACCGGCAATACCGGCAATACCGCAACCCAGCGCGAAGGTCAGGCGATCAACCTGTTTGGTATTAATACCGACGGCGCCACTCATGACCCGGTTCTGTGTAGTCGCCCGCACATTCAACCCCCAGCTCGAGCGATACATCAGCAAAAACACACCGATAGTGACCAAAGTGGTCAGACCTAAAACAAACATGCCATTAATTGGAATAAATATCGTTTCTGTCGGCATCCAGGAACCCATCAACCAATCTGGTAACGTCGGGCTGACTTCGCGTGCTCCAAAAATTGAACGAAACGACTGCTGCATAATCAGACTCAATCCCCAGGTCGCCAATAACGTATCCAAGGGTCGCTTATAAAGATGCCTGATCAGCACAAATTCTGTGAGGTAGCCAAATAGCCCGGCCACTAGGAAGGAAACTACAATTGCAAATAAAAAGTAGTAGTTCATAAACGCTGGAAAATAGCTTTCCGTGACTACGGAGAGAAGGTAAGTTGTATAGGCACCCATCGCCATAAATTCACCATGGGCCATATTGATAACACCCATCTGTCCAAAAATAATTGCCAATCCTAGTGCCATCAGCAGTAATACACTGAACAGACTGATACCGGCAAAGCCCTGCATGGCTAGAATTGAAGTCAATTCCTGTACTGAATACTCACCCATAACGGATACTCCGTAACATTTACTCGTTAATCAAAGGTTGAACAACCTTTCGCTCTTCTGTCACTTGGCAGGCTGGTCAAGGACCAGCCTGCTTTTGCGAACGTTCTATTTCGATCTATTGGTAACCTTCTGGGAATGGGTTTGGCTCAATCAGATCAGAGGTATAAACCACTTCTGCCTGACCGTCTTTGTTCCATTTACCAATACGGGTTTTGCTCCATAAGTGATGATTAGGATGCAGTTTGACGTAACCTTCAGGCGCTGTAGTCAGCTCGATATCACCTTCTTCAGATGCGGCAACAACTTTATCCACATCAAAACTTCCAGCTTTCTCGACTGCTGCTTTCCACAACCATGGGCCAAGGTAAGCGGCCTGAGTCACATCACCGATAACGCTGTCTTCGCCATGCATTTCTTTAAATGCTTCTACAAATGCAACGTTGTTCGGATTGTCCTGGCTTTGGAAATACTTCATAACCGAGTAGAAGCCTTCCAGGTTTTCACCACCGATACCCAAAACTTCATCTTCAGTCACAGACAGGGTCAACAGCGTTTGTTTATCTGCTGTGATACCGGCAGCGTTCAGCTGTTTGAACCAGGCAACGTTACTGCCGCCCACAACTGCGGCGAAGATAACGTCAGGTTTTTTCAGACGGATTTTGTTGATAACTGAACCAAACTGGGTATCACCTAATGGTTTGTACTCTTCACCCACCACTTTACCGCCCAGTACTTTTTCGATATGGATACGAGCGATCTTCATTGAAGTACGTGGCCAGATGTAGTCAGAACCAATCAGATAAAAGGTTTTGGCATCTTTTTCTTCAGCAACCCAGTCCAGACCGGCAAGGATCTGTTGAGTGGCCTCTTGACCGGTGTAGATAACGTTTTTGGATTGTTCCAGTCCTTCATAGAAAGTCGGGTAATACAACAAACCGTTTTCTTTCTCAAAAACTGGCAAAGCGGCTTTACGTGACGCCGATGTCCAGCAACCGAAAACTGCCGCTACATTATCATTCACCAGTAACTTTCTGGATTTCTCAGCAAATGTGGGCCAGTCGCTGGCACCATCTTCCTGAATGATCTCAATCTGGCGGCCGAGGATACCGCCACTTTCATTGATCTGTTTGATGGCAAGCTTTTCGGCTTCCTGGGCACCGGTTTCACTGATCGCCATGGTGCCGGTTAATGAATGCAAGATCCCTACGGTTACAGTGTCATCTGTCACTGCAAGTCCGGTAGTATTGACTTCAGCAGTCGGATAATCCGCTGCCATCGCACTACTGGTAATAAATCCAGCAGCCACCATTGCACTTAACAGTGCTCCGGTTTTACCTAAAAATTTTCGTCGACTGAAGTAACTCATCGTGTATCTCCTGTTAGCAAATTTAGAGTGAACAGCGTTGTTCCGAACGGTTTTTCTTGGAGCTCAATGTCCGAGCATCCAGGGTCTTGCGGTTTTCTTGGTCTGCATCATCAGGCCGTTGGGGTTACTTTTGGCCTGAGCTGCTTTTTTGGCTTTATCAGTGGTATCGGTTTTACACGTGTGGGTTCCTGAACAACCGCAGCTGGAACGTCGCACTTGTTTTGGTTCATGAGCTGACTTTTCATTGCGCTCGTTTGCAACTCGCGTGTTACGGTCCATCAGGGCAAGATAGGGTGCGCTGATAACTCGTACCGCCGTCTCGCCACATTCAACACATTCCACCGATTCGTCGGCTTCACTCATTTTGCGAAGCGCGCTGAAATCGCCACAATGCTCACATCGGTAGTCATATATCGGCATAACGTGATGTCCCGTCTTAAGAAGTCGAACTTAAGTCAAAGCCCTGGGTGACAAATTGTGATGGGCCATCTGCCGTCGGGTTGATGTTGAAATCAAAGATTTCGGTCGGAATCCACAACGTGGCACAGGCATTCGGAATATCCACTACGCCGCTAATATGACCCTGAACCGGGGCGGTACCTAGAATCGATAGTGCTTGCTCACCTGTGTAACCGAATTTCTTCAAATATTCGATGGCATTCAGGCAGGCTTGACGATAAGCAACATGTACATCCAGATAATGCTGTTTACCTTGCTCATCAACTGAAATCCCTTCAAACATCAGGAAGTCACTGTAAGTCGGTGTTAAAGGACTGTTTTTGAACAGTGGGTTTTTAATGCCGTATTTCTTCACACCGTCTTTAATCAGGCTAACCTTGATATCCAGATAACCGGCCATTTCGATAGCACCACAGAAAGTGATTTCGCCATCACCTTGTGAAAAGTGAAGGTCGCCCATGGACAAGCCACCATCTTTCACATAAACCGGGAAGTAGATTTTTGAACCTTTGGTCAAATCCTTGATATCGCAGTTACCGCCATGCTCACGTGGGGGAACGGTACGGGCACCTTCTTTTGCTGCTTTAGATGCTTCATCACCTTTTAAACGCCCCATTACTGCAGCCTGTTCATTTGGTGGCAGTGCTAAAGGTGGAACCCGATCCGGTTCGGTTGCAATCAATTCTGCTTCACGTTTGTTCCATTCGGCCAACATCTCTTTCGATGGCAAACAACCAATCAAACCGGGGTGCATAATGCCTGCGAATTTAACGTTCGGCACATGACGTGAAGTGGTGTAAATACCGCTAAAATCCCAGATGGATTTACGTGCTTCAGGGTAATGATCGGTTAAAAACCCACCGCCATTTTCTTTTGAAAAGAAGGCGTTAAAACCCCATTGTGAATCTTCAAAAGTACCGACATCTAAGATGTCGACCACCATCAAATCACCAGGCTCTGCACCTTCCACCCCAATCGGGCCACTGAGATAATGGACTTGTAACAAGTCCACATCACGAATGTCATTGGCACTGTCGTTGTTACCGATCTGGCCACCAGTCCAATCCATACATTCCACACGGAATTCATCGCCCGGTTTGACCATGGCAATCATCGGAATATCAGGATGCCAGCGATTATGGATTTGACCGTCCTGTTCCCAGGGCTTTTTATCTAAATCAAGTTTTACTAATGTTTTCATCGGTATCTCCTACGTTGAAGAAACGTTTTTCTAGGTAATATTTGGATTAAAATTGCAGCTGCATTGAAACGACGAATTGATCTTGATCAGCTAAGCCATCCCTTTCCAGATCACGATAAACTGCGGTAACAGATGCGTTATAGCCATCAATGAAGTAGTTCACACCAAAATCTGTACGCTCGGTTTCACCAGCATCAGAATCAAAACTTTGGTAGCGAACGAATGGCATAAATTGGCCCCAGCCAACTTTTTGGTTAAAGATGTAACCAGTACTTACGTAATAAGCATCGCCCTGCTCTGATAGGAAGACATCATCAGTGTCATAATCGAAATAGGCGGCTTCCAGCGATACAGCACCTGCTGCCAGTTTCTTCTCAATGAGCAAATCAACTGTCCACTGTGAGTAATCACCTACTTCAGTTGCTGAAGCTGAACCATCGCCTTTATGACGGCCTGCTAAACCAATAGTGAATATATCTTTGGTGCCTAGATAGTTACCTGTGCCGTAGTATCCAGGCTCTTTATCCCAGAAGCTGTATTGCAAGCGCCCGGCATACATGAGGTCATCATCTTGATTGGCATTATTGGTAACGTCTCCAACACCACTGAATTCAAAAATCTTGTCAGCTTCAAAAGCGCCGAAAGAATAAGCCAGGCGTTGGTCAAATGCAGTGGCGACCAGAGCTACACCATCATCACGACCGATAGTGCCGCCATTCCAGCCGTAACGTGCAGTAATATTTGCCCAATAACCATCACCTGATGTGTAGTAAGGGCCTGCCATATTTGCCCGACTGCTTGGTGACAGGAAACGACCTGCCCAAATCGCCATATCTGGGGTAAATTGGAAAATACCGGCCGCATCAATAATCTGGAAAGAATCATTTCCACCTGATTTTTCAGAGTTGAACATCCCTTTGATGTATTTATTTAATGAACCCGAAACATACAAACGTGCACTGTCCAGCTCAAAATCATTAGTATTGCCGCCATCATTTGCGGCATCTTCAAGATTGCTATAGCTGCCACGCAAACCAAAACCAACACTGACATACTGATCTTCACCAAAAGTAATCGTGCCAGCAGCATGAGTAGTCGCCACTGGGGCCAGAGTAGTGGTTGTGGCCAAGGCGACCAGATATGCAACTTTGTTCAGTTTTTTCATTTTTCTTCTCCCGAAAATCTCACCAGAATTAAGCGTTTTGTTGAATTCGCCTCGGTGCTCATCAACCATTCATTTCGAGAGCCATACTAGTCAGCCGGCTCTGGTGCTTAAATACGTCAAATTGCGTACATGGGTTACGCAGGGTTTCAGTTACTCTGAGAACACGCTTTCAAATAACAGGTTGTTAAGGAGGAAAAATGAAACCCCAAAGCATTCAGGTAATCGGTTCGCTGATTTTGTTCAGTAGCGTGTTAGTCATTTCGGGTTGTGGGGGAGAATTCAGTTATAAACGGGGCGCGACTGCGACAGATTTTCAAAGTGAAAAAGATCGCTGTGAGACAGAGTTCCGTTCTGAAAAAGAAATTGATCAATGCTTGCAACAGCAAGGCTGGTTAGTCGTTAGTGCAGATAAGCCCTTGATTCCGCTAAGTCGAGGTGAAAGCAAAACCATTTCGATAGCGGATGATGCCATGGCAGAAATTGACGATAAACCTGCGGATCCTATGGAAAAATTACAGGTTAATTCCTGGTGGCGTGCGGGTGCTGGACCGGAAAAATTAATGAATGACAGTAAAGCCTGTACAGCTGAATTAGGTGAAGAACACTCGCCTGAAGCGAATATGAGCCTGGTTACCCGTGGATTATTAGGCTGTATGCAGAAAAAAGGCTGGGCTGCCTTATTACAGCAGTAATTACCTATGAATAAGCTGGAGTCTGTTGATTTTTATATCCACCACTGCTGGTGGATATAAAAGACAAACAAATCATGTGATGGGATGCATTAGGGCTTGGCCAGGATTTAGGGCATAACTATTGCAGTCCCATTATCATGACTATCTGAAGAAGGGAAATGAGCATGATGCAGCTGTGGCGTGATTATGATCCCGGAGAGTTCTACGATGAGCTGATGTACGACCAACATCAGCCAAGACACTTCAGTTATAAACTGCTGGATTATCTGAAATCCATGCGTAAAGAGGCATTCGCGCAGCGTATAGTTGATTCTGAACTCGAAATTCTTGAGCGGGGGATTACCTTCACGGTGTATAGCGACGCCGGTAATATTGATCGTGCCTGGCCCTTCGATATCATTCCCCGCATCATTCCCAAAGGTGAATGGGACTGCACCGAAAAGGGGCTGGTGCAACGAATTCGTGCCTTAAATATGTTCATCAATGATATTTACAACGATGGCAATATTATTCGAGATGGGTTGATTCCGGAAGATGTTGTTTTGCAATCCAAAGGTTACCGACCTCAATGCAAAGGCATGCAACCGGCGCATGGCATTTGGGCGCATATTTGCGGTTCGGATTTAGTGCGTGATGACAGCGGCACGATGTATGTTTTGGAAGACAATTTGCGTGTGCCATCCGGTGTGGCCTATATGCTGGAAAACCGCAAAACCACCAAACGGGTATTACCGGAATTATTCAAATTACTGCATATCAGCCCGGTAAATGATTATCCATCACATCTTTCAGCAATGCTGGCTTCGCTGGCACCGGACGACGTATCCCATCCAAAAATGGTTTTACTAACGCCGGGAATCTATAACTCAGCTTACTTTGAGCATGCCGCATTAGCTCAGCAAGCGGGGTTGATCTTGTTGGAAGGCGCCGATTTGACCGTTGGCAATGATGGTTATGTCTATATGAAAACCATTCATGGCCTCGAACGAGTTGATGTCATTTATCGACGCATAGATGATGATTTTATTGACCCGCTGGTGTTCCGAGAGGATTCCACACTTGGCATTCCCGGAATTATGCAAGCCTGGCGTGAAGGGAAAGTGGCTATTGCCAATGCGCCCGGCTGCGGTGTTGCTGACGATAAAGTGATCTATGCCTATGTGCCGGCAATGATTCGCTATTACCTTAACGAAGAACCCTTATTGCCCAACGTACCGACCTGGATGTGTCGAGATCCGCACCAACTTCAGCACGTTCTCGACAATTTGCCGGATCTTGTCGTCAAACCTGCTAATGAGTCTGGTGGTTATGGCATGCTGGTCGGGCCGCATTCCAGTGAAGAGAAAATTGAAGAGTTTCGCCAGCTATTAATTGCCGATCCCAATAACTATATTGCTCAACCGACCCTCAAATTGTCGGTATCACCCACCAGCTGCGGCGATCATATTGCGCCTCGTCATGTAGATTTACGGCCATTTATCCTGTCCGGTAAAAATAACTATGTCACGCCCGGAGGCTTAACACGTGTTGCCCTTGTCAAAGGTTCGTTAGTCGTCAACTCTTCACAGGGTGGCGGCAGCAAAGACACCTGGATAGTGGATGACTCACATTTTGGAGGGCTTAACTGATGTTGTCGCGGGTTGCTGAACGGGTTTATTGGTTGGCCAGATATCTGGAGCGGGTCGAAAATACCGCCCGTTTAATCAATGTCCATACCGGGTTGCTGATGGATTTGCCCAGAGACGTCGAAATTGACTGGTTTACCTTAGTCACTATTTTTGATGCTGAAATGTTTTATCACGCCAACTTTGAACAAATTAATGAAAATAATGTGATGCAATTTTTGCTGGCGGAACCCAATAACCCGATATCGTTACTTAATTCATTATCCGCCGTTCGGGAAAATGCCCGAACCTCGTTAGACATCCTTCCGGAAGAAACCTGGGAGCAGGTAAATGAGCTGTATCTATTGGTTAAAAATGAAATGGCCGCGATCAGTAATCGTCGACGCCGTCAGCAATTGCTATTGACCATTATGGAACGCTGTCAGACCGTGTGGGGCATATTGGTTAATCATATGAGCCGCAACCATGCCTATCATTTTATGCAAACGGCCAAGCATCTGGAACGCGCCGATATGACCAGTCGCATCCTTGAAATGACTTCATTACTGATGGCTGAAAACCGCAGTGAATCAATGCGTGCAGCAGAAGGGATTTTATGGACACATTTATTACGCGCATTAAGTGCCCAGCAGATGTACACTCAGACTTACAGTTCATCCGTTAACGCCGATGGCGTATTAACTTTTCTGATTCGAGATGAGGCTTTTCCACGTTCTTTATTCTTTTCGCTTAAAGCAATTGGACGGTATTTATGGCCATTGCCACAGGCAGCATCAACTTTGGAACATCATCAAAAAATTATGTCTGAAATGTTTAATGAAAACCTGAAAGAGCTTCCAGCCGAGATGATTTATACCCGGATGGATGAATTACAGGCAAAACTTGCTGAATTGAGTTCTCAGATAAGTCAAAAATGGTTCCATCCCGATAGATCTGTCGCATGAAACGTTTTTATTGTCATTGCGGGCAAGAAGTTTTTTTTGATAATACCTACTGCAACAGCTGTAACAGCATTTTAGGATTTGATACCGAACAGCAAAGTATCCTCAGTATCGAGCCTTACAAAGGCCAGTTCCGTTCGGTGGAAAATCCGGACAAACGTTATAAACGCTGTGTACATCATCAACATTTGATGCAGTGCAACTGGTTGCTGCAGGCGGATGATAACTTTACGCAATGCTTATCCTGTCGGTTAACCCGTGTCATACCTAATCAGAACTACCCGTATAACGTTAAACGCTGGTCGGTACTGGAAGCGGCTAAAAGGAGAATGCTGTATGGCTTGCTCCGGTTGGGTTTACCAATAGATCAATGGCCATCCACTGATACACAGCAACTGCAGTTTCATTTTCTGGAAGACCAGATAAGTAATCCGATTGACGGTCATGAGCAGGTTTTCAGTGGTCATGCGGCAGGTATCATCACGTTAAATGCTTCAGAAGCTGATAACAGCTATCGTGAAGCAACCCGGGAGGCCATGAATGAGCCTTATCGCACGTTATTAGGTCATTTCCGTCATGAAATCGGGCATTTCTACTGGGAAAAACTGATAAAAAACCAGCCGATTTATGATGCGTTTAAAGCATTATTCGGTGATGACACTATTGATTATCCTCATGCTTTGGCAGCTTATTACGAGGCTGGACCTCCTGAAGATTTTCAGCAGGAGTTTATTTCAGCCTACGCCAGTGCTCATGCATTGGAAGACTGGGCTGAAACCTGGGCACATTATCTGTTGATGCATGAAACACTGGAAACAGCGGTGGAATTTGAGGTTATTCGTCCCCCCGAAACGGATCGGGAATTTCATGTCTGGTTATCAGAATGGATGCAGCTGGTGTTGGTGTTGAACGCGTTGAACAGAAGTATCGGCAATGCTGATGCCTATCCATTTGTGGTGTCTACCGCAGTGCAGAAAAAGCTGCAATTTATCCATGATCTAATGCATGAAATTTAACCTTTAACGACTGATTTTTTACTGCTCACTGAACCTGGGCATCTCGGTAAAGGCCTGACGAAGCTTATCACCCCACGCCTTCCTCAATTCAATAAGGTATGGATGTTCTACTCCAAACCGGTAGTGATTGCTAACATTGTAACTGTCTTTTTTGTACATCAGCACTTCAATGGGTGGGCCGACACTGACATTACTCTGCATGGTCGAATCCATTGAGATCAGTGAACAGGTGGCTGCATCCAGTAAAGAAGTATCCGGACGGATAAAACGATCCAATACCGGCTTGCCATATTTGCTCTCGCCAATCTGCAGATAAGGCGTTTCTTTGGAACTGGTAATGTGATTACCCTGCGGATAAATCATAAATGCCTGCGGAGGCCCCCCCTGAATCTGACCCGCCAGCAATAACGTGGCTTCCGGGGCAAAGCCAGATGCTTCATTTTCAGAATAACGGCGGATTCGACTACTGAGGATTTCACCAATGTAATCGGCGGTATCGGAAAGATAACTTAAGGTATTTAAATTACGCGCCTGAGTTTCGCGAATATCGCGATGAATCTGTTCAACCACAAATTGCGTAGTAGCCAGATTACCTGCACTCATTAATACCAGACATCGATCAGCATGGGTCTCAAACCGGGTCATCTTACTGTAGGTACTCACCTGATCGATTCCGGCATTGGTTCGGGAATCGGATGTCAGCACTAATCCTGCATCTAAGGTAATGGCTACACAATAGGTCATACATGCCTCTGAAGTTATCTTAACAAAGATAGTCGACATTTAGCTGCAGAGCAATGCCTAAGACGGGTTATTTAATGTGCCTGATAGCGATCAGAAAACAATCTCGGCAACCAGCGGCAAATGATCTGATGCCTGTCTTGCTAAAACAGATTTATGAACTGAGAGTTTAATTTTGCTGCGTTGCGGAGCAATCCAGATTCTATCCAGAGCGAAAATTGGCCAGCGTGCCGGAAAAGTGGCTAAGTGTGGTGGGGCGCTAAAGTGTCTATGTAACCAACGTAATGGACGCCCCCATAACAACCATTCATTTACATCACCCAGTAAACAGCTGATATCGGCTTCCTGTTGTGATTTAACATCCAGTAACTGCTTCACCTGCCAACGTCGCTCTGCCGACTTCAACCCTAAATGGGTTGCAATCACCTGTAGTTCATAGCCGGCGACATCAAAAGTAGCTTCGATAGCTCCTCGCGGCTCGAAACCAGCAACACTTAAATCAATATGTTTGAATGACTTTAATGGTAATTTTGTTAGCAGGGCATTACCGTAATGACGGGTTTCCCGAAACAATGTCGGACCGGCAATAGCTTCATGCCCCGTCTGATAGGCCAGATACTCCAGTAAGTCCAGCTCATCAATCGAATGGTGTTCTACTTCCTGTAAAGCAATAATATCGGCATCGATTTCTTTTAAAACGGCAGCGATACGGGCAGGATCAAATTGTCCATCCGCCCCTATGCAGGCATGAATATTATAAGTAGCGATCTTGAGGGTAATTGGTTGTTTTATTTGGGTCACGTGTCTGTCGAAATTCTGTTCAGCCATCTTTTGACACCGTACATCAAGCTACCAATCCCTAAAACCACCAATACAAAAATAGTAATTTCTAATGGTTCAGGCTGTTGAACGACTCTTAACAGCGAATTCGCAAAAACGGTTATTGCTAAAATCCCCGGCAACATCCCTAGCAGCGTTCCCCAGATAAAGTCTCTTAATTTGATATGGGAAGCACCTGCGACCAGATTTATCAACACAAAGGGCGCGACGGGAATAATCCGAACCGTAATAACAGCCATCACACCATGATTGGCCAAGCGTTTGGACAGTCGGTTTAATTTTGATCCGGCCATTTGCGACACACTTCTCCGACCCAGCCACTCGCCAACGATATATCCCAAAATCGCACTTAGCATTGACCCCAGAATAGCGTAGATACTTCCCGGCCAGGCACCAAAACTTATCGCAACGGCGACGACCAGTAAGGTCAGCGGCACTGCGAATAGGCCTGCAATAGCAAAACCGGTGATAACAATAAGGGGGGTAAAAGGATAGTCGTTGAGGGTCTCGATCAATTGTTGAAGATTTTCAGCCGTTAACCAGTCATTTAGTGGTGTCCATTTCCATAAAGCCGTCATTGCAATGACGGCCAATAATACTAATGCGGCGATAATGATCTGTTTTTTAGGTGATTTTGGCTCGTCAATTGGTACCAGCTTCCGGCTCATTTCAACCGAGTCTACCGGGCGTTCAGGATCGATATAATCAGCTGTGGGGGTTAATTCATCGATGCTTTCGTCAATTTCACAATCCAACCTTCTCAAGGTTCGTGGAAACTGTTCACGAGAATTAATTAACGAGATCAGCGAATCATGCTCTGCTAGCATTTCCTCAAGTTCATTCGCTGAAACATCAAGATGCTCACTCAGCAATCGCTGGCGAAAAGCTTTTATCGCATCAGACTGTTCTGCATTTTCTGCTTCAATCGCCAAATCACATTCACTATCAAGCCCCATGGAGCGATTACTTAAATTTGCTGAGCCCACTCGCAAAAACACATCATCAACAATCATCATCTTGCTGTGCAGGCTGATGTAAGTATCGCCTAATGCCTCGTAATGCGGGTAACAGATCCGCAAACGGTCATATTTATCGGCATCACACAGCTTTCGGCTTACTCTTGAACGCAACACGTCCATTGTGTGTTGTTCAAGCCAGCCACCGGTCATTCTGGGACAGATAATAACGACCTCCGGACCATCTTGCTCCGTAAGTCGCTGGGCTAAAACCTCCGCCAATTTCCAGGAGGTAAAATACTGATTTTCTATGTAGATAAGTTTTTGGGCCGCCGCAATGGCATCCAGGTAAAGTATTTCAACTTCGGTAATCTCCCTGTTCCCCTTAAATTCCGGCTGGGTTCGGGCAATAGCAATATTGACCTGTCGAAAATCAACGTTGATATCGTCAGGCCAAATATCATCCTGGTTTGGGGAGGGGGGATCGAGATGCTGACCCGTTGCTTTTTGCCAACGTTGCCGCGCCAATTCTGCCAGGCTCTTTGCCGCTTCTCCATCAACCATCATCTGCATATCATGAAAAGGGGGATAGAGCTCATTATCCGGATCAATACGACGCTGATCGTCCGGTGCATGTTCACTGCTGTCCCAGCGATGTTTACCCGGATCAATACCTCCACAGAAAGCGATTTTATCATCGATAACAACCACTTTCTGGTGCTGAGAACTACCAAATGGGCACTCACCATCAAGCTGATAATGTAATCGGGGCTGCTTTTTCCAACCGGGGCGAAACAGGGGTAGCCATTCCCGCTCCAGCGTATAGAGCATTGCCCAGTCCCAGTTGAGGATATAAATATTTAGCTCCGGCTTCTGCTTGAGAACGGCATTAATCAACTCTCCTAATTCCGCAGGCAAATCCGTATGGGTTTCCCCTCGCACCAGTCTCAGTCGGCTATCAATATCCCAGGCAAGAATATAAACGGCAGATTGTGCTTGTGAAATTGCAGTATGCAGGGTACGAAAGTAGTTTTCTCCATCCACCAACAAGGAGGCTCTGTCAGCCTGAACATAACGCCAACAGTTTTCTTCCGGACGGATAATTTTTTTATCATGCATATTCAGAATGAGCTCCCTGCAATGATTAATTACCCGTCAAGCCTAGCACAGCAATGCTTGAAACAAATTTACTCAGGTTAACCCAAAAGTGGTTATCACATCTGATTCATCAATAATCTGTTCAAAGATCAACTGAAATACTTCATGAGAATAGTGATTAACATGAATATCGGCAGGAAACGGCCAACCAGATATATTCGCCATTCCCACCAATGTGAATACGTCCCCAAAACCGAATGAATTTTGGCCGGAGGTATGAACCAGCAAAACAATGCAGCGCCGATGATGCCAGACAGGATAATAATATTGCCCCCGGCAATCCTATCGACCATGTCGAGCACCGGTTCACCCGCTATCTGTAAATTCATTGGGGTAAAACTCAGAGCGGAGGCCGAGCCAAAAATCAACATAACCAACGCCACCAGCATAACCGCTTTAAAATTAGTGATGCCGAACTCCTCGGCAAAAGCTGATACGACGACCTTTAATCCTGCCAGCGTGGAGGTGAAGGCAGCGGCAAAAAACAAGACAAAAAAAACAATGCCAATGAACCATCCCGCTGACATTTCTGCAAACACTTTAGGCATTGTTGCAAAAGCCAATTGGGTACCTTCTTCTGGAGACAAGCCCTGACTGAACACAAATGGAAAGATCATCCATGCGGCAAGCAAGGCAATTGAGGTCTGAAATACCGCGACGATAATGCACGCTCTGGGAAGGTTGGTTTTTCGCGGAATGTAACTTCCGTAGGTGATTAGATAGCCTTGGCCAATTGCCAGCGTATAAAAAGCCTGGCCGAAGGCAAAAACCCATAATTCGCCGCTGGTCATTTTAGACCAGTCAAACTTGAAGAAAAAATTAATGGTCTGTTCCCAGCCAGAGGTTTTACTGGCCATCACTACCAAAAAGATCATTACCGTCAAAAGCAACGGCATCAGAAGTTTTGATAATCGCTCAATTGATTTCAAACCGTTAATCAGGACGATAGAGGCCAACCCGATAATGACCAGAAAATACCAGAAGCTGTTATACCCCTCGGTAAACTGATCAAATACTCTTAACTCACCCCGGCTGGCATCAATGGCATAGCCCAGGGTCCAACCGGTAATAACTAAATAATAACTGGTAATCGCAATAGTAATGGTCACAACCAACCAGCCGTAATAGCTTCCCAGACGATTGACTTGTCTGAATGTGGCAACGGTATTCCCATGGGTAAGACGTCCGGCTGCTACTTCAAGCATCATAATGGGTAACACAACGATAAATAAGGCCAGTAAATAAGCGATGACAAAGACGCCACCACCATTTTCGCCCACAATATAAGGAAACCGCCACAGATTACCTAGCCCAACAGCTGCTGCTGCCATCGATGCTATAAAGGCCGGTTCAGAGCTCCATTGTTTTCTCGATTGAATGATAAAACTTTGGTCTGGCATAAAAATCTTCCGTTTCAAACATCAGAGTTAAACGGTTTAAAGTTAGTTGAAAAAAAGAATTACTGGGGAATAACGCGATAGTAACCACTTTTCCCACGTATCAATAAGGCCGGAGTTCTAGCGGGTAACATTTCTTCAGCACTTTCGACCGCCTGAACAATTGCTATTTTGTTGCCCGCGGGTTTATCCAGAATGTATTCAACCCCCAGCTCAGACTTAATCTTTTCATCAAAGAACTGTCCAGCCAATGCTCCGCCCACCAGCGCCACAATCGTAATGGCAACTCCTGCAGGATTATCCGCCTGGGTAATTCCGTAAGCTGAAGCTCCGGCAACTGTTGCACCAACTGCAGCGCCCCAACCTGGACGTTTATCTCCGAGCCCTTCAATTCTGACCATCCGTGATGAGATGATCCAGACATCTTCAACCGCCATAATCTCGCCAATTTCATCTCGGTAGTAATTACTCTGAGTACGTGATGCACAGGCAGTGATAACCGGTAATACCATCAATGTAATCAAGAGCCATCTGGTTAAATCTCGAGACATATTTCATCCTGATTATTTTTCAAACGAATTTATATAGGCTGTTACCCATAAAGGACACAATAGGCATCAATCAGATCCGCTTCTAATTCCTGATAATCCAGGTCACTCATTTGGAAAAAGCCAAGTGCCGCCTCTTTTCCCAAAAGCCATTCACAGTCATCATGATTGTACTTATGTTTACTAAGAGCATTACTGGCAATCTTACTCAATGCATATAATGCCTTTTGTGCATAAGTCACGTCTTTATCATGGGTAAAGTTTTGCTCATGGTGGCGCAAAATCAGCTCAGGAAGAAATTTAGGTAGTTGCCATGTGTTGGCAATGAAATATCCGACAATGGCATGGTTGGTGGGAAAGTAGCTTTCCTCAATATCGGTAAATTTGCGTTGTGGGGAGCTGTTAGCCTCCATTAACACCGTTTTGTAGTTGTCATACTTGATAGCCATTAGCGGGATGCCACAATCCCTGAATAAACCAAACGAGTAGGCATCTTCACGGCTGCAATGCTCAGTTTTATTGAAGTAGGAATGCGTAATAGCCATCATATTGGCTGTTTGCATACTGGTGTCCCAGAATTTCTCCAGAGAAATGGAAGCTTTTGCGGTTAAAACCTTTCGTAATTGAAAGAAACTGACCAGCCGCAAAATTGAATCAATACCCAACATATTGACTGCGGTTTTGATATTACTGATATGACGCTTTTGACCATAGGCGGCGGAATTGACGATCTTTATAACACTCCCAGCCAACGCAACGTCTTTTACAATCACTTCCGCAATGCCACTCATGGAAGGGTACTTTTTGCATTGCTCCAACTCCAGTTCAAGCAAAATTTCCGGTTTTGCCGGAATATTAAAATCAATGCCTTGCAAACCATCCTGATTTATCTCTTTAGCTTCCACTTTTATCCCTTAAGGTCAATGTCATTTAAATAAGCATCAAATTTAAATTATAAATTCATTATAAAATAAAAACCCTACATAAAGTGTGGATTGTGAACGCAATGTGAAAATAAAATGTGTGCTGTATCTCTTTAACACGTTATTTTTGGTGAAACGCTTTCCATTCCTCCTGCAATTGATACTCATGACACCAGTTCAAAATATGTTCAGCCGGCATAGGACGGGCAATCTGATAACCCTGCGCAAGATCACAGCCCATCGATAACAGCATCAAACCATGTTCGACGGTCTCGACCCCCTCAGCAATCACTTGCCGATTAAATGCCTTGGCCAGACTAATGACACCATCAACAATATTGTAATCACTGTCATCTTCCAGCATATCCCGTACAAAACTCTGGTCAATTTTCACCGAGTTAGCCGCCAAATGTCGCAGATGGGTTAGCGAGGAATAGCCGGTACCAAAATCATCAAGTGCAATCAAAACACCTACTCGATGACGACAATCATCAATAATGCGACTGAGTGTGGGCACATCACCCAATGCACTGCTCTCGAGGATTTCCAGTTGCAACGATGCCGGCCGAATATCGTGATAACGATTTAAAATCTGTTGTAAAGATTGAATAAAGTTATTGGCATGTAGATGATTTGCTGCAATATTGACACTTACCACAATATCCAAACCGGCCTGCTGCCAGTACTGAAGTTGTTGCAGAGCGGAATTGATAACCCACAGGCCCAGCTCAAACTCCAGCTCAGAGCCTTCCATATCTGATAAAAAGTCGCCAGGGAACAACAATCCACGCTCCGGGTGCTGCCAGCGAATCAAAGCCTCTACTGCAATTATTTCGCCGGTTCGCATATTTATTTCCGGTTGATAATGCAAGACAAATTCATCGTTTAACAACGCCTCACGTAACCGCTGTACTACATGATGCTTTTGGATAACCTGCTGGTTTAGTTCAGGATTGAACATTCTGGAAGTATTGCGCCCAGTGATCTTGGCTTGATACATTGCCTGATCAGCATGACGCAGCAAGGTATCCAAATCCACATTGTCCATTGGATACAGGGCGATACCACTGGAGGCACTGATCGTAATGCTTCGGTTATCTATCCAATAAGGCTCTGCAAGGGTCTGATGCAATCTGATGAGCAGCTGCTCACACTGCTCATAGGAATTGATATCACGAAATAAAATAGCAAACTCGTCACCACCGAAGCGGGAAATAGTATCTTCCTCCCTGACGCTGGCACGTAGCCGGTCAGCCACTTCAATCAGCAATAAATCACCCACATTGTGGCCATAGGTATCATTGACCGGTTTGAAATCATCCAAATCCAGAAAACAAATCCCTAACCAGGTACCTAAACGCTGACTGTGAGACACAGCCTGACTGAATCTGTCAGCAAATAACACCCGGTTTGGCAAGTGAGTCAGCACATCGTAATGTGCCATCAGTTCGAGCTTTTCCTGCTGCGTTTTTGATTGGGTAATATCGGAAAACAAGCCTGCGTAATATTGCTTGAGGCCTTGGGGATTAGTCATCGCCGTGATGGTCAGTTGCAATGCATACAAATGTCCATCTTTATGCCGATTCCATATTTCACCTTGCCAATGTCCGTGATTTTCCAGCTTCCGCCACATTTCCTCAAAGAAAACATCATCATGTTTGCCTGATTTCATTATGGCCGGTGTATTTTGCAACGCATCCTGAGCGGTGAAGCCGGTAATTTCAGTAAAAGCCGGGTTAACTTCCAAAATACGTCCCTGGGTATCGGTTACCACTATTCCCTCATGTGCCTGACTGAAAATCTGCTCAGAAAAGTGAATTTTCTGTTCTGCCAGTTTACGGCTGGTTAAGTCATAAACCACCAGTAACAGCTCTCTGTTCACAGCATCATCCAGCGGTGAGACTGAAAGCAATACATCGCGCGGTGTGCCATCTTTACAGTGAACTTTGATCTCAACAGAGTGCTCAGGTAACTCCTCGGCATCAATGGTCGAATCACACCAGGCATTTATTTTTCTCAAATATTCCTGATTGATATCGGTTTTATTCCACCAAATAGCAAGAGTAGGCAGATCGGCAGTGCTATAGCCATAGAGTTCGGTAAAAGCGGGGTTAATAAAACTTACTTTCCGATCCATTGCCACCATAATGTAGGGGATGGGAGATGAGTCTATTACCTGACGAAACTTCAGATTGGCCAGAGAAGCTGTAAACATGAAGCGAACAAAAGCAGTCAACAAGGCAAAAATGGCCAATGCAACACCAAACACCAGAATTCTGGATTGCCATACATCATTATTAATGGTTTTCCAGCCACCTTCAGGTTGTCCTGTCAGCAGCCAATAGCCGTCCGGTAAGGTCAGCGGCATGGTTAAGACCGGTTCTTTAAAAAGGGAAGCGTCACCAAAAAATACTTCGCCAGCGGTACCAAGACCATCCTTCCCCCGAATGGCTATATCAATTGGTAACGTCTTATCCTTAAGGCCTGAGGCCTCAAAAAACGCCTCAACATCAATAACGGCTGAAATAATGCCCCAAAAATATTCATCTCCTTTCTCATCGTTAAGATAGACAGGAATACGAGCAATCAATCCGATCCCACCCTGTTTAAGCTCAAGAGGACCAGCCAGTACCAGTTTTCGATTTAGTCTCGCACGTTCAGCCGCATCTTTTTGTGTGGGCTCCCGAAGGTAATTCAGACCAATAGCCTGTTCATTTCCTGCTATCGGGTACATATAACGAATAACCATTTCGGGGGCAGCAGCAATATTTCGCAGTTGCGTGTG
>DELT01000056.1:19468-24494 GCA_002354555.1 Methylophaga sp. UBA2689 | reverse complement strand
CTGAATATGGTTCTGTAAATTTGTAACCAGATTGTTATGCAAAATACTCAGTTGCTGCTGAGTTTCCGCCAGCAAGGCATTTTTATGCCGATCCTGAATAACATGATCAAGATAAATTGCAGCGACCAGAATCAGTAAAGCGATTATGGCAATCATGCTGTTGAAAACCGGTTTAGTTGCAATAAAGGGACGCATTTGCAATCCGTGAAATAGCTGATAAATACTACATATTACAGCTGGAACAACATGATAAAAAAGTGATTGCTGAACGATGTGTTATCGGTCACAACCTGTTCTAACCAACAGGATTACTATTAAGCGACTTGATGCTACGGCAAAATCTTGATTTATCATACAGTTACGGTAACAATGAAACCTCGAATAAATACTGTCTTAATCCCATCAGCCAATTATGAAAATCTGAATGAATTGGTGAACGGACAAATGACCAATCAACAACAGACGCCGGGTGCTTCGAATCGCATGGTAAAACGCAAAGCCATTCCTGCTTATATCGCTATCTTTGCTGATTTGATGACGCTATTGTTATGTTTCTTTGTGTTACTTCTATCAATGTCTGAGCTGGATGTAGTTCGATTAAAGATGGTTGCCCAATCCATGCATAATGCTTTTGGCGTTGAGCAAACGGAAGACCCCGACCCCATCCCAAAAGGCACATCAATCGTAAAGCAAACCTTCTCGCCAAATCCTTCTGATATGACTGTCATTCAGGAAGTCCGACAGGATGCTGATCCTAATAACCCTATCCTTGAAACCTCTGATCTCAATTTATATTTGCAAGCCAAACAACAACGGCAATTGATGGAAATCAAACAAGCTTTAAAGCAACAAATTGATGAGGGACTACTACAGGTCGAAACGCGAGAGGACCGGGTGGTCATCACTATTGATGAGCAAGCCTCCTTTCCTTCCGGTCTGGCCTCAATAAAACCGGCCTTTGTTCCTGTTTTGAAGACTATTGCAGATGCCCTGGCAAATATTGAGGATCCTCTGGTCGTTTCAGGGCATACTGATGATCGTCCATTGAGTACATCACAATATCGTTCCAACTGGGAGTTATCCGGTTCTCGGGCCACTTCCGTTGTACATGAATTGCTTCGCTATCCACAATATCAAGCCGAACGTTTTCGTGTTGAAGGCTATGCTGATACACGTCCGCTTACAGAAAATGACACTGAATCAGGTCGAGCACGCAACCGAAGGGTAGAAATAGCTGTCCTCACACAGTAAGGGCTGTGATGCCTCGATTATTTATGGTACAACCAAGCAACGACGCAATGATTGCTCCGCCATCCCAGAGGACCTAGGAATACTCCATGAAAACATCTGATCTACTGGTTAAAGCGTTAGAAAACGAAGGGGTCGAATATATTTTTGGTATCCCTGGCGAAGAAAACCTCGATTTCCTTGATTCATTACAACATTCATCCATCAAACTGATTATTACCCGCCATGAGCAAGGCGCAGGATTTATGGCGGCTAATTATGGACGTTTAACCGGCAAACCCGGTGTTTGTCTGTCTACCCTGGGACCTGGCGCCACCAATCTCATCACGCCAGCCGCTTATGCCCAGTTGGGTGGCATGCCGATGTTGATTATTACCGGTCAAAAACCGATTAAGGCCAGTAAACAGGCACTCTTTCAGATTGTCGACATCGTTAATATGATGCGGCCAATTACCAAGTTCACCAAGCAGGTGGTGCATGGAAATACAATTGGCGCCGTGGTGCGGGAGGCCTGCCGTCTTGCGGTTCAGGAACGTCCCGGTGCGGTGCATATCGAATTACCTGAAGATATTGCCGCTGAAGAAGTTCAGGACCGAATTTATGTGGTGGAAAATATTCGGCGCCCGGATGCTGATAACACGGCGATAAAAGATGCGCTGGAAATGATTCGTAAGGCCAATATGCCGCTGTTATTGATTGGTGCCGGGGCAAACCGGAAACGTGCCAGCAAAGCATTAACCCGCTTTGTCGAAAAAACCGGGATTCCTTTTTTCAATACTCAACTCGGTAAAGGGGTAATTGATGAACGTCATGATAGCTATCTCGGTACAGCAGCATTGTCCGAATCCGATTATCTGCACTGTGCCATCGAACGGGCAGATTTGATCATCAATGTCGGTCATGATGTGGTTGAAAAGCCCCCTTTCTTTATGAAAGATGGTGGGGCACCGGTTATTCATATTAATTTCCAGCCAGCAGAAGTTGATCCAGTGTATTTCCCACAGCTGGATGTTATCGGCGATCTTGCCACCTCCATCAATCGTTTATCAGATGCCTTGTCACCCCAGTCAAACTGGGATTTCTCGTATTTCTATCGTGTTAAACAGGAAGTTCAGCAGCGCCTTGGGCTCTACAGTGATGATGATCGTTTTCCAATTTTACCGCAAAGCGCAGTTACCACCATTCGTGCAGCACTTGGTGAAAAAGATATCCTGGCGCTGGACAATGGACTATACAAAATCTGGTTTGCCCGTAATTACCAATGTTATGAGAATAACACCCTATTATTGGATAACGCGCTGGCAACAATGGGCGCTGGCTTACCCACAGCAATGCTGGCCAAACTGATAAACCCCGAGCGTAAAGTGGTTGCGGTCTGTGGCGATGGTGGCTTTATGATGAATTCGCAGGAAATGGAAACCGCTGTTCGTCTCAAGCTGGATCTGGTGGTGATTATTTTGAACGATAATGCCTACGGCATGATCAAATGGAAACAGCAAGGCATGGGATTTAAGGACTTTGGTTTAAGCTTTGATAACCCTGATTTTGTTAAATATGCTGACAGTTATGGCGCCATCGGCCATCGGCCTTCCAGCTACATTGAGTTCGATAAAATGCTGCGCGAATCCCTCAATACCCCTGGTGTACATTTGATTGATGTTGCCATTGATTATTCCCTCAACCACTCAATACTCAATGAGGGGTTGAAACAAAAAATCTGCATTCTATAAGGAAGCTTTATGTCTAGCGCACCTCATTTCGCCCTGAAATTACCCGGCGTAGCAGCCAAACAATGGGCACAGATTGATGTGACCAATCCATACAATGATCAACTTATCGCTACTGCTGAGGTAGCAGATAGTGATGCCGTCGAAACCGCTCTTCAAACAGCCCATAGTTTATTTACCGATAGAAGCAAATGGCTTTCTGTTCCTCAGCGTCTGGCTATTTTGGAAAAATCGCTTGAATTAATGCAGCAACAATCTGATGAGCTGGCCAAAGGCGCTGCCGAAGAAGGCGGCAAGCCATTAATTGATTCCAAAGTCGAAATGGTGCGTTGTATCGATAGCATTCGGCATTGTATGGACACCTTGCGTCATCAAACTTCACACCCGGTTCCGATGGGCGTTAATCCGGCTTCACAGCATCGCTTAACCATGCTGCACAAAGAGCCAATTGGTGTTGTGGTTGCCATCAGTGCTTTTAATCATCCGTTAAATCTGATTGCTCACCAGGTGGGACCGGCGATTGCGGCGGGATGTCCGGTAATTGTCAAACCGGCTGAAAACACTCCATTATCCTGTTTTCGTCTGGTCGAAATTTTCCATAAGGCCGGTTTACCTGCTGAATGGTGCCAGGCTTTACTGACAGAAAATCATCAGGTTGCGGAGCAACTCGCCACTGATCACCGGGTAGCTTTTTTAACGTTTATCGGCAGTGCCAAAGTAGGCTGGTATTTACGTTCCAAACTGGCGGCTGGAACCCGTTGTGCATTGGAACATGGTGGCGTGGCACCGGTTATTGTCGATGAAAAAGCCGATATTGATGCAGCTATTCCTGGTTTGGCCAAAGGCAGCTTCTACCATGCCGGTCAGGTGTGTGTGTCGGTTCAACGTATTTTTGCTCATCATTCGATTGCACGTGAGCTGGCTGAAAAACTGGCAGCGGTAGGCAATAAAATGCAGATTGGCGACCCATTATCTGATCAAACGGAAATTGGGCCATTAATCCGTAACAGTGAAGTGACCCGGGTGAATGACTGGGTACAGGAAGCAGTAAGCCAGGGCGCAGAATTATTATCCGGCGGTGAATCTATGGCAAATAACTGTTATGCCACGACTGTATTATTTGATCCGCCAGCAGATGCCAAAGTCTCAAAAAGCGAAATTTTCGGACCGGTGGTCTGTGTTTATCCTTATCAGAATGTGGATCAAGCGATTGCTGAGGCCAATAGTCTTGATTTTGCTTTTCAGGCTTCGGTTTATAGCCAGAATATTGATAATGCCATGTATGTTGCAGAAAGGCTTGATGCTTCTGCTGTAATGATTAATGAACATACCGCGTTTCGCGTGGACTGGATGCCCTTTGCAGGTCTTAAACATTCAGGTCATGGTACTGGCGGTATTGCCTACAGTATGGAAGATATGCAGATAGACAAGATGATAGTACTCACCTCCAAGAGCATTCCGTAATTAGCTAAAGATCCTCATATTGCAGACAAAAAGAGACCGCCCGAAGGCGGTCTTAATATGAGAGAGAAACTTAGTTTTGCTACTGTGTCATTGCCCGTAACATCCAGGCCGTTTTTTCATGAATTCGCATACGGTCAGATGCTAATGCTGAAGAAGACTCATCATCTGCTGCTTCTGCCAGTTTCAATACTTCACGGCAGGTTTTCACCACTAATTCATGGTTATGCGTCAGAATTTCGGTCATTTCCATTGCATCCGGTACACCGTCTTTTTCCTTGATCGAACTTAAATCAGCAAACGCTTTATAAGTTCCTGGAGCTGACACACCCAGTGTTCTGATTCGTTCCGCAATATCATCGACAGCTGTAGCCAACTCGACGTAGTGTTCTTCAAACATCAAGTGCAGGTCACGAAAGCGTGGGCCCGTAACATTCCAATGGAAATTATGGGTTTGCAAATACAAGGTATAAGTATCTGCCAATAGTTTTTTCAAACCTTCGGCGACCTTTTCTCTGTCTTTCTTATTAATACCAATATCAATCGAACTCATACATTTACCTCCTGATAAAATTCGAAGTCTGCCGTGA
>DELT01000056.1:18830-19335 GCA_002354555.1 Methylophaga sp. UBA2689 | reverse complement strand
AGACAATTGCGAATATGACGTTTTTTAACTTCGTCATCAGCACCATCAATTGCCCGAGCAGTATTTTCAAACAGCACCTGCTGTTTCTCTGGCGTCATCAAACGGAACAAATTACCGGGTTGTGAATAGTAGTCATCATCATCTTCCCTAAAGTTCCAATGATCTGCAGCGCCATTGATGGCTAACGGCGGTTCCCTGAAATCAGGTTGTTCCTGCCATTCTCCATAGCTATTAGGTTCATAGCCTTTGGTACTTCCGTAATTACCATCAACTCGCATTGCCCCATCCCGATGATAACTGTGATAAGGACATCTAGGTGTATTCACCGGTATCTGATGATGATTCACCCCTAACCTATATCTGTGGGCATCACCATAAGAAAACAACCGTCCATGCAACATTTTATCTGGCGAAAAGCTAATTCCAGGCACAACGTTAGCCGGTGTAAACGCTGATTGCTCTACGTCTGCATGGTAGTTTTCTGGATTACGATTAAGCTCCATTA
>DELT01000056.1:16959-18708 GCA_002354555.1 Methylophaga sp. UBA2689 | reverse complement strand
AATAAATCCTTTTGATGACTTTCACGATCTTCGCCGACAACTCTGGCCGCCTCTTCATCGGTCAGGTTTTCAATACCCTGCATGCATTTGAAGTGAAATTTCACCCAAAAGCGCTCGTTATTGGCATTGATAAAGCTATAGGTATGACTGCCAAAGCCATGCATATGCCGGTAACTTTTCGGCAGCCCCCGATCACTCATCACAATCGTGACCTGATGTAACGCTTCTGGCAATAATGTCCAGAAATCCCAGTTGTTCTGCGCGCTGCGCATGTTGGTCTTGGGATCCCGTTTAACGGCATGATTCAAATCCGGAAACTTCAACGGATCACGCAGGAAAAACACCGGCGTATTATTACCGACCATGTCCCAGTTACCCTCTTCGGTATAGAACTTAACGGCAAAACCACGAATATCCCGCTCTGCGTCTGCAGCACCTCTTTCACCGGCAACAGTTGAGAAACGGGCAAATAATTCCGTTTTTTTGCCAACTTCAGAAAAGATTTTTGCACGGGTGTATTGGGTTATATCGTTGGTTACAGTAAACGTGCCAAAAGCACCCGAACCTTTAGCGTGCATCCGTCGCTCTGGAATCACCTCACGGTCAAAGTGAGCCATTTTTTCCAGAAACCAGACATCCTGCATTAGTAACGGGCCACGAGGACCAGCTGTCATGCTGTTCTGGTTATCTACAACCGGTGCACCACCAATTGTGGTGAGTTTTTGTTTGTCTGCCATGTTCGCCTCCTTGAGGGCATTAAATAAAACTCATCTTTGTGAGTTTTCAATGACTATAGGCTAAACAGACAAATCGGTAAAACAAATAATACCAATAACATTAATCGTTTATATCGATAAACAAAACTTACGATGCAACTTATCTCAGAGAGCGGTACTCACCTTCACGCCCCCGTTTACTTAATACTAATTGCCACAACTGGCCTTGTTTAGAGCGAAAGAAACCGGCACAGCTATGCAAATAATACTTCCACATACGGTAAAACCTTTCATCATAATGGGTGGATAAATCGGGCCAGGCTTTATCGAAATTTTCCCACCAAGCCATTAGGGTCTTGTCATAATCGGTGCCGAAATTATGCCAGTCCTCAATCACAAAACGGCTGTTAAGTACTGATGCCAGTTCTTCTGCCGAAGGTAATTTGCCATTACGAAAGATGTATTTATCAATCCATGGATCCACTTTCAACGATGTGGCGTGAATGCCGATGGTATGCAGTAGGAACAATCCTTCCGGTTTGAGCAATTTCATAGCACTGTCAAAATAGACAGGATAATTTTTGGGTCCAACATGCTCGAACATGCCGATTGAAACAATTTTGTCGAATTGACCCTGCAGATCGCGATAATCCATCAACTCAATGGTCACAGGCAAACCGGCACAACGCTCCTGGGCCAGGGTTTGCTGCTCTTTTGAAATAGTAATGCCATGAACTTCTACGCCGTAATTCTCTGCAGCATATTGAGCAAAGCTGCCCCAGCCACAGCCAATTTCAAGCACCCGCTCACCGGGTTGAAGCATGAGTTTTCTGCAGATTAAATCCAACTTATGCTTTTGGGCCTGGGCCAGATTATCCGCCTCTGCCCAGTATCCACAGGAATAGCTCATTGTAGGGTCGAGCATCGCCTGAAAAATATCATTACCGGTGTCGTAATGTTTTTTGCCTACTTCATAAGCCCGTTTGCTGGTTTGGCGATTGAACAGGTTCTGGCGAAAGATTTCAAAATACAG
>DELT01000056.1:14780-16721 GCA_002354555.1 Methylophaga sp. UBA2689 | reverse complement strand
AACTTTACGTGAGGCACTTTTGAAGTGGATTCAGTCATAGACGGTATTTCTCCTCTATTCTTCCGGGTTTATAGCCCTACCATAGCTGAAAAATAAAATGATTTGTATAAGGTAATTACTGATTTTTCAGCTTATTTTTTTGCTCTGATAAAGAATTTAAAATTTTTAATGAATTAACAAAACCATTCACCTCAGTTCATTTAAAGTCCACAATAAAAATGCCGATAACAATAAAAATAAAAAAACGGCAGTTCGCATTAAGTGCTGAGCAAAAATAAAAGAATCAGGCCACAGAGGGCAAGATCATGAAGAAAAACCTACCTATTACCAATAACGAGGTTACTTTCCCCGAAGGGGAAGAAATCATATCTACCACCAGTCTAAAAGGCATTATTACCAGTTTTAACGACACCTTTCAGAAAATCAGCGGTTTTGAATCCGATGAGTTATTAAACAAAAATCATAATGTCATTCGACATCCGGAAATGCCCCCGGCTGCATTTGATGATTTATGGAAAGCAATGAAATCCAATCATCATTGGATGGGCATTATTAAAAATCGTGTCAAAAATGGCGATCATTACTGGGTGGATGGCTATGTAAGCCCAGTTATTGAAAACGGTGATGTCACCGGCTATGAATCGGTTCGCACCAAGCCGAGTCGAGAACGTGTTGCCAGGGCTGAAAGAGTTTACCAACGAGTCAATAATGGCAGTTCAGCTCGGGATGGCAGCTTCCTGGCAAGGATGGACCTGAAAACACGTTTTATGCTCGCGCATACCCTGGCCTTGTTGAGCGCTAGTGTTGTAGCAGGTTTATTATTTAGCACCTCTCCTGTTTATGCCATGACCGCCGCTTTAATCATTGCCTTATCGGTATTTTTTATATTGTCCATCTGGGCTTTTTCACCTTTAAAGCAAGCTGCAGAAAAGGCTCGACAGGAGATAGATAATCCACTGATGGCATTAATCTATACCGGTCGTTTAGACGAGATTGGCCAAATTCAACTACCTACCGAATTCTTACGTGGCCGGCTTGGAACGACCTTGGGTCGGATCCGCGATTCCGCATCCAGTATTGAACATGAAGCGGATGAAAGCGCCCGTTCAGTGACTGACATACAAACAGCTATTCGCCAGCAATCCATGCGCATGGAAGAAGTCGCCACCGCAATGACTGAAATGACAGCCAGTATTCAGGAAGTAGCCAATAATGCCGCCTATGCTGCCACCAAAGCTCGCGAAACAGATGAACTCTCCAAAAATGGCGTAAGCAGTGCCTCTAAAGCGGTGAACTCGTTAAGCGATCTGAGTACAGCCATTGGTAATATTTCTTCCGTGGTTGCTCAGCTGGATAAAGACACTCGTAATATCGGTCAGATAATTGAGGTCATTACCAGTATTGCTGATCAAACCAATTTGCTGGCATTGAATGCCGCCATCGAAGCAGCCCGGGCTGGAGAACATGGGCGCGGATTTGCTGTCGTTGCTGAAGAGGTCCGCTCACTGGCCAGCAAAACGCAACTTTCTACCCAGCAAATTCAGGATTTAATCGGCAAACTTAATGGCGCGGTAAAACAGGCAGTTGTAGTTATGGAACAAAGCCAGCAAACCAGTGAAACCAGTGAGCTCCATGTTAAATCCTCGATTCAGGCGCTGGAAACCATCGCTAATGAAGTCAGCAATATCAATGAATTAAATACGCAGATAGCCACTGCAGTTGAGGAGCAAAGCAGTGTCAGTGAGGATATAAACCGAAATATCGTGCAGGTGAATGAAAGTGCAGCTCAGGTAACACATGGTGCTGAGATAGCCGATAACGCTGCCAATGGTCTTTCAACTCAATCACATCATATGAGCGATATGATTAAACGTTTCCAGCAGGGGTAAGTTACTAGGGCTTGTTGATCTTTCATCTACGCCTCTGTTGTGAGCTGAAAAA
>DELT01000056.1:11971-14667 GCA_002354555.1 Methylophaga sp. UBA2689 | reverse complement strand
TTTTAGTTGTTCTAAATAAGCGACGAGCAAAGCTTCCGCATCCTGCTCACGCCCCTGACCTACATCCATGTAGGCCACGCAGAGTGGCGCTTTTTCAGTCACCACCCGAAGGGCTGGGACTATTTTTGCGACCGCCTGCGTTGTCAAACACTTATTTAGGAAAGCTACATGGCGTGCTTTCCGCCTTGTAGGACACAAAAATAGCCTCCAGCAGTGGTGGAGATGAAAGTTCAACAAGCCCTAACAGATGAAAGCAGTTAAGCTTAAATTAAGGCTGATTCGATACCATACGGATTAACCATAAAGACTTTTTTGGGAAAATTATGCAACGTTCATTTTCTTTAGTACTTCATTTAATAGGCTTGACGCTTGTTTCAGGGCTTCTCGCAAGCCCGGTGATGGCTAAAGATGTCAGTCACTCTGAAGCACGAATGCTGCGTGAGTCCGGAAAGATTCTGCCATTAGAAAGCATTCTTGAAACCGCCAATAACTATCGTAAAGGCGAAGTTATTGATACGGAGCTTGAGCGGGATGACAGTTTGCTGGTTTACGAAATTGAAATACTGGATGATCAGGGACGGGTTTGGGAACTTGAATTTGATGCAACAAATGGTGACTTGCTCGAACTCGAACTGGACGATTAAACATGCGGATATTGCTCGTTGAAGATGATGTGCAGATGGGCCCAACGCTACAGAATGCCTTATCACAAGCAGGCTATGCCGTTGATTTGTCTGTCGATGGTATTGATGCTGAAGCCCTGGGTGATATTGAACCCTATGATCTGATTGTTCTGGATCTGGGGTTACCCAAACGATCCGGGATGGAAGTACTGCAAAACTGGCGTAATCGTAATAATCATGTTCCCGTGGTTATTCTCACTGCAAGAGGCAGCTGGGAAGAAAAAGTGCAGGGGTTTAAAGCGGGCGCTGATGATTACGTTGCTAAGCCGTTTCAGACAGAAGAGTTATTGGCTCGGATCAGTGCGGTGCTCAAGCGTAGCTCAGGTACCAGCGGAGGACCATTACAGGTTGCCGGATTATTGCTTGATGAAGATGCCCAGTCCGTTAAATTAAAAGATGGCCGTTTTTTTAATTTAACTGGGACGGAATTCCGACTGCTACGTTACTTTATGCTACATCCAGGACAGGTGATTTCAAAAAGCCGACTGACAGAACATGTCTATGAATATGACAGTGATAGAGATAGCAATGTTATTGAAGTTTATGTCAACCGACTACGTCAGAAGGTAGGCACAGATTTGATTCAAACCCGTCGTGGGCAAGGCTATATTTTCGGATCGGTATGAGCTCACTAAAACGCCGACTGTCGATTGGTCTGACGTTTACTCTCAGCCTGTTAATTTTGCTGCAATGGGCACTTATAACGCTGGTTATTGAACGTGTTACTGAAACACAACTTCTGGAACGGCTGGAAAGCGAAACTGAAGGGCTACTGGCCAGCGTCGAAATTAATCCTGACGGTTCATTCGACCTCAGCTCGCTTCGTCTCAGCAGTTTGTATCAACGACCTTTTTCTGGTCATTACTACGTAGTATGTACTGAACAAACCTGTAAACAGTCGCGATCTTTATGGGATGAATCATTAACCATCGAACAGCTTGCCAGTGGACAGAAGCGCCAAACATTAATCGATGGCCCGAATGATGAAAGACTATTCAGCCTGCAGCGTGGCTATTTCAAGCAAGGACAAAGCCTGACTATTATGGTGGGGCAAAATATCAGTGAACTGGATGAAGATATATTGCATTTCCAGATGCTGTATTCACTGGTATCAGGTATTGGTCTGATTGTATTGCTGATAATTCAGTGGTTGATCGTTGGCAAAGCATTACAGCCTTTACAGCGTCTCCAGCAACAACTCTCAAGATTACGCAGAGGTGAAACGGAAAAAATTGAAACTCAAGGGCCTGATGAAATTCAGCCCATGATACAAGAGCTGAATCGTCTATTAGTCACCATGACGCGTAAAACGCAGCGCTCACGTGCCGCGTTAGGTAATCTGGCACATGCTCTAAAAACACGTCTGACGCTCTTGAATCAAACCGCCGAAAGTGCTGAACTGAAAACGCTTCCGAATACGCAAAAGGCATTACATCAGGTCAGCCGTGACATGGGGCAAACCATCGAAAGAGAATTAAAACGTGCCCGTTTATTAGGTTCGCCGATGCCGGGTCAAAAAGTCGATCTGGAAC
Organism: Methylophaga sp. UBA2689; assembly: GCA_002354555.1. Classification (GTDB taxonomy): domain Bacteria; phylum Pseudomonadota; class Gammaproteobacteria; order Nitrosococcales; family Methylophagaceae; genus Methylophaga. Next base: position 12,452 of record DELT01000056.1, on the reverse strand, counting down.
ATGAAATAGCCGAGCTGAGCCGGACTTTACAGTTACTTTATCGAGATAAATCACCGGTTATCGACTGGGAAATTGAACCCGATTTACTGTTTTTTGGTGATCGTGAAGATTTGCTGGAGATGCTGGGTAACTTACTGGAAAATGCCTGTAAATGGTGCCGTAAACGCGTCAACATCACTGTTTATCAAAACCATTATTGTTATTTTGTGGTTGAAGATGATGGTCAGGGCTGTGATGAAAATAAATTGTCACAATTACCACAACGAGGCTTCAGGGCAGATGAGTCGGTACCTGGCAGTGGGCTTGGCTTAGCCATAGTGTCTGACATCGTGGAAAGTTATAGCGGCGAAATGTTGTTCAGTCGATCTGCGATGGGTGGATTGAAAGTGGAAGTACGACTGCCGTTAATTGTTTAAGGAATCCGCCTTGGCGGATTTCCTGGGACATGTTGATCTTTGATCTCCGCCTCTGTTGTGAGCTG
>DELT01000056.1:0-11739 GCA_002354555.1 Methylophaga sp. UBA2689 | reverse complement strand
CGCGCACCTCCCTGGCGCGCCGGCATACAGTCCATCCGTGGACATAAGTGGCGCTTTTTCAGCTCACAACAGAGGCGGAGATCAAAGATCAAAAAGCCCTAAAAATCCTTTAGAACAAGTCCCAATCTCGACTGACTTTTCTGACCTCACCGGTTTCTGCATTGATATAAACACCCCATTCCTTGCCATCTTTACCTAGCACTTCAATTTCATAGTCCCAGCCTCCAACAAAAGAGCGATTATCCAAATCAATATCATCAATGATGCCTGGTTTGGCTTCTAACGCAATTGATTTTGCTTCATCAACACCAATCAAACCTAACTGTTCACTTTTTGCATTCATCTCATTTATATCGTCTGCTAAAACTGGAAAGTTTAAAGCAGAGCCAGCTAACGTAATCAGTATGAATTTTTTCATTTTTTTCCTCTTTTTAATTTATATTAATCAATGGTATTCAATAAAAATTAAATCAAACTGAATGCTTAAAATTAATTTTTAGCTTTTACAAAAAAACGGCCCGCCAAAGGCGAGCCGCTGCTTTTTACGCTAGGATAAAACCCTATTAGTCACGGTCTACTTTACGGAGCTCACCGGTTTTGGCATGAACATCAATATCCCATTCAGTACCATCTTCCTGAACAACTTCGACTTCGTATTCCCAACCACCGCCGTTATCAATATCATCTAACTCAATATCAGTAACCACGCCAGACTTTTCTTTCAGTGCGATATTTTTAGCTTCGTCAGCACTTATTAAACCGAATTTTTCCGCTTGCATCTGCATAGTAGCCATATCATCATCTGCCATAACGTTCGCTGCAGAGAATGTGAACGCTGACGCAAGGAATGTAACTAAAGTAAGTTTATTTAAGTTTTTCATTTTTGGTACTCCTTTCCGATTAAGGTGTGCCCACTTTACAAAACCAAACTTAAATCAAACTGAATAAAATTAATTATTCATTTTCTGTTTTAAATGTCTTTTCTCTGCGTGCTCTGAAGCAAACTCATATAAATCAACTAGGTCTGTTTCTGAGACATCAATAACGGCCTCCATTTGGGAAAGCGCCCAGTGAAAATCCTCTTCATTTAATAGCGTTGTCTTATCTTTCTGCTTTATGAATTGATCATGGTGTTTATGATGGTTATCACGGTGCGGATAATGACGGCCTGGCAACAGATTATTAATCAGTAAAGACAAAATAAGCAGGCTGCCAGCGTTAATGGTGACAACAGCATAAACAAAAAACCATGCAATGCTGCTGTGCTCCGGTATGCCGATAACCGCAATCATGGCTGTAGCGGCAGCGGGCGGATGAAGGGCATGCAGAAAATGCATTAAAAACACCGACAAGCCCACCGCTGTGGCAGTGGCCAACACCGGCTCAGCTATCCAATAGTTACAACTCACCCCCATTACAGCAGCAATCAAATGACCTGCCATTAACGGCCAGGGTTGAGCCATTGGACTATGCGGCACTACAAATAATAAGAATGTAGAGGCGCCCATTGATGCAAGCACCAGCAACTCCATTTCCATTGTCATTTGTAATTGACTGATGAGGGTCATCAGCAGCCAAATTGCCGTAAATGCTCCTAAACTGGCATTTAGTTTTTCTTTAAGTTTTGGGTGAGTTTGTAATAAACGGTGCTGCCATCTTTGCAGCCTGTCGGATAGCTTCATTGCTTGGTCATGTTCTATGTTGGATTAATAATCCCGCTTAGAGGCTTCATTACCATTAAAGCGGATACCTACTGAATAAATATCAGGGTTTCAGTCTGTTAAGGATTGGGAAGGCCCGAAAAATTCTGCAGCTATTGATGAACTATCAACGCCACGCTCTTTTAATATGGTCATTGTGGTTTGTATCATTGCGGCAGGACCGCACAGGTAATAATTCGCTTCAGGCTCTGGTACTAAGCGCTCCAGCAACGCTTTGTCTATATAGCCTTCACTGTCGATCAAATACTGGGATTGAAAGCCGGTAGATTGGCTTAAACGAATGTGCCATTGGAAATTTGGATAGGTATGCGCTAGCACTGAGAGTTCTTCATAAAATGGAAGAACGTTATTGTTTCTGGCTAATTGAATCAAAGTAAATGAGCGCTCTGGTTCATGGGCTAAGCCAGAGTGCAGCATTGCAAGTAAAGGCGTTATTCCCACTCCACCAGCAATAAACACCAATGGCCTATTGACCGCTTCGGGCAGCCTTAATATGAAATTTCCAATAGGGGGTGCCAGCAGCAGTTGTTCACCTACCTGCACGTTATCATGCAGTCTGTTTGAGACTACCCCGCCAGGATGATCTGGTAACTCACCAGCATGTTTTTTGACGCTGATTCGAAAGTAATCTTCTCTCGGAGCAGAAGACAAACTATAATTCCGCATCGTCTGGCTACCGTCGGCCAGTTGAACTTTCAGCGTAATATATTGCCCCGGCAGATAAGCCTTTAACGGCTTATTATCAGTCGGTCGCAGATAGAAAGAAGTAATGTTGCTGCTTTCTGAGTGACGTCGAATCAGGGTGAAAGCCTTAAATCCATTCCAGCCATGTTTGCTCTGCTGTTGCTGATATAAATCATCTTCTCTGTCGATAAAAATACCGGCTAACACACCATAAGCCTCTGTCCAGCTCTCAATCACCTTAGCAGGTGCCGCTTCGCCGAGAACTTCACGCAGCGTTAATAACAAATTATTTCCTACGATGGGGTAATGCTCAGGTTTTATCCCCAGAGAAACATGTTTATGAAAAATAACCTCGAACGCTTGTCGCAATTCGCTGGGGTTATCAATGTGCCGGGCATACGCACAGATGGTGGTAGCCAAAGCGTGTTGCTGGGCACCTGATTGTTGATGTGCTGGATTGAAAAAAACGTTTACTTCCGGATTATTACGGAACATATTTTTGTAAAAACAGTCTGCTAATTGTTCGCCATGCTGCTCCAGTAAAGGCACGGTTTGACGAATAATATCGAAAGTTTCAGGCTTCATTGCCAAACTCCTATTAGCTAAACAGGCATTTTACATACCTATTTAAAAACACATAGTATTGGTCCACCTTTTAGGAGTCAACGAATAATGCAACTTACAACGCATACCGATTATGCGCTTCGATTACTGGTCTATCTTGCAATACATCATGGTAAGCAAGCTGCAACTATTCAGGATGCGGCGACACGATTCGGCATTTCATCCAATCACCTTGCAAAAGTCGCTCAAACGCTGGTTCAGCATGGTTATATTGTGAGCCATCGAGGTCGTGGGGGTGGCTTGAAACTGGCTTTACCAATCAATGATATCGGTATAGGAAAACTGGTACGGAAAACTGAAAACCTGCAATTACTTCCCTGTTTCGGTGATGAAATCGCTTGTCCGATTCAACCTGCCTGCATTTTGAGAAATGCTCTTCATAAAGCTCAGGCCGCCTTCCTGAACGTACTGGACGATTACACACTCGCCGATGTGGTATTCAATAAGGACAGACTGCAGGAATTGTTGGAAATACCGGAATCTGCATGACTACCTGGCAAGAATGGCGCAATAAACAACGCTATCGGTTAACGCAACAGCGTTTAGACATTGCCAATGATCTTCGCCTGATTCATCAGGTAGCTTTATTTGATAACTTACAGACAATTATTGACCCCTTGCCCAAGGGCACAATTGGCTTTTACTGGCCGGTTCGCGGTGAAATAGATTGCCGGGATTTCATTTGTGGTCTTATCGAGCAAGGGTGGCAAGCCGCCTTGCCAAAGATTATTGGCACTAAAGAGGCTTTAGAATTTCGGCAATGGCGTCCGGAATCCATTATGCAGGCTGAAGTCTGGGACATTCCGGTGCCTCAAAATACCGCCATCGTGGAGCCAGACGTACTGATCATTCCATTGGTTGGATTTGATACTGATTTACATCGCTTAGGTAATGGGGGTGGCTTTTATGATCGTACTCTTGCCAAACCTGTAAAACCGTTCAGTATTGGTATTGGTTTCCAATGGATGTTGCTCGACAGCATTGAAGCTCAGCCACATGATGTGCCGATGGATAGAATTGTTACAGAAGAAAAAATCTTTCCATAAGACTTTCTGCTTTGCTTTTGGCTTGTTTAGAATAACTACAAAAACGTCTGGAGTGTTTTTGAGCGTTAGCCCAATAGGGTTGAAGTACTTGGATGTATCTCACAAACTTTACTCATCGTTACCTTAATTTATGCTTTTTCAGCTCACTCCAGTGGTAGTGATGAATAATAAACAGACCATAAAACATGTGACGTTGAACGTTATTAACGTATATTCGTAGATTAATTGCTTTTTCATCACCCAGCGCTGGATGACTGGAGTCATCTATTTTATGAGTCAGAATCTTAGCCGTTTTTTAAACAGTTCGATATTTGATGGACTGCTTTTTCTTTTGTTGATTCTGGTGTTATTTGCGGATCGTTTCACGGCCCCGGGTTTTGCGCACGGTATTCTATATGCCCCCATCCTTATGCTGGCTAATGCTGGCGGCAGTCTCCGCCGATTAAGCATAACGTTTTTGCTCAGTTTACTATTCGTCTGGTGGGGCATAGTGATCATGCCGGAGGGTCAGCAGACCATTTTACAAACTCAGTTTGTCGCAAACCGGACGTTGGCATCATTGGCATTAATGGCGATTTTTCTACTTAGTCGCTATACCATTCGTTCACACCAACAACAGACTAAAAATCAACAACAACTCAAACTTGCTGCAGACATCGCGAAACTGGGTTATTGGCAGCTGGATAAAACGGGACTTATCCAACTAAGCGCAGAAGCAGCCATTCTGTTAAATCAAAAATACCCCTGCCAGCTTTCACAGAAGCAATTTGTTTCCCTGTTTAAAGATAATCAACAAGCAGCGTTGAATCAGGCGATAAATGCCACGCTGAACTCTAAACATCCGCTTGATGGTGAATTCTCACTCGCCCTTAAGAACGACCCTGGACGGCTCCGAATAATGGCCTATCCAGACCAGCATTTACCTTTTCAGGTGCAGGGTGTCATCCAGGATGTGCATGATCGTAAACTGGTAGAAGCCAATCTTATCGAAGAACAGCGGCGTTCTCACTATATGGCTGAAACAACGCTCCAGTTTATGTGGACGGTGACAGCGGAAGGGATGCTTGACTCAGTTTCCCGTTTTGCCATTGAATTTTTTGGCAAACCAGAATCCTATATTCTCAACAACTGGTTTGAACTGGTGCACCCGGATGATCAGACAGCAGCGCGTGAACGATGGTCTCAATCAATGAGAACAGGTATTGCCTATTCTGATGAGTTTCGATTGCGGCGGTTTGATGATGAATATATGTGGTTTCTGGCTCAAGCCAGTGCGATTCGCAATGAACAGGGAAAAATCACAAAATGGTACGGATCGAGTATCAATATCCATCAAACCAAACTATTGCAACAACAGAGTGAAGCCCTATCACAGCAACTGCAGAACACGCTGGACAGTATCACCGATGCCTTTTTCACCTTAAGTACTGATTTGCAGTTTAACTATGTGAATAATCAGGCGGTGGCTTTATTTAATATTCCCCATTCACAATTGCTGGATCACAAAGGTATCGAAAATACTGATATTGACCCAGGCGGTTCGCTGGTAAAAAAATTGTCATTGGCACTCTTGCAGCAACAGGTGATGTCCTTTGAACATCTGTACGAAGCAAAACAGTTATGGCTGGATATCAGGATTTACCCTTCAACAAAAGGTCTTACTGTATATCTGCGCGATATTACTCGACAACGTCGGGAAGCTGAAGAACTAAAGTTATTAAGAAGTGCGGTATCACAACTTAACGATGTGGTGATTATTACTGAAGCCTCACGTTTTGCCCAAGAAATGGCAAATATCGTTTTTGTGAACAATGCATTTGAACGGATAACCGGTTACAGCCGTCAGGAAGTTATCGGCAAAAGCCTGAAAATTTTGCATGGCCCAAAAACCGAAAAAAAAGAACTTCAAAAAATAAAAGCGGCTTACAGTACCTGGCAGCCATTTCGCGCTCAATTAACCCAGTACCATAAAAGTGGTCGTGAAATCGTGCTGGAGCTGAACAGTGTTCCCATTGGCCTGACTGCTGGCTGGTATACCCACTGGGTTTCAGTTGAGCGCGATATTACTGAAGAAAGGCATTTACAGAAACAATTACAATTGGCACAGCGGATGGAAGCCATTGGGCAGTTAACCGGGGGGATTGCCCATGATTTTAATAACTTATTGACCGTTATTACCGGGAATACCGAGATATTGATCGATGAGCTGACCGATAAACCCGCTTTGCAGCCTCTGGCAAAACTTATCAGCAGTGCCGCCGATCGAGGTGCGCGCTTAACCAGTAATCTACTGGCTTTTGCCAGACGCCAGCCATTATCCCCAGAAGCAGTTAATATCAACATGTTGATACGTAATATTGAGGCTTTATTACGAAGCTCTTTAGGCCAAAAATACGAATTGGATCTGAACCTTAATAGCGATATCTGGCCAGTTATGATTGATCCCGTTCAACTGGAGAGCAGTTTATTAAATCTGACCATTAATGCTCGGGATGCCATGCCTGAGGGTGGCAAACTAATGATCAGCACTGAACGATTTACCCTGCTCAACCATCAACAAACCTCACCAAACGAACTTGAGGCAGGTGAATACGTCAAAATTGATGTCATGGATAATGGCGAAGGTATTTCTCAGGATTTGCTGGACAAGGTATTTGAACCTTTTTTCACCACAAAGCCCGCAGGAAAAGGCAGTGGTCTGGGATTAAGCATGGTATTTGGTTTCATCAAACAGTCTGGCGGTCATATCCAGGTACAGTCTGAGCCCGGTCGGGGAACACGATTCCAGTTGTTTCTTCCTCATAATGAAATGGTGTCGCCAGCACCCGTTTTGCAGCAGATTGATTCTCCGACAACAGTACATCATTCCACACAAACCATTTTGGTTGTAGAAGACAATGATCTGGTCAGACATTATGCTATTTCACAGCTGCGGGATGCAGGTTATCAGGTGCTTGCAGCAGCCGATGGCCATCAGGCTTTAAACTGGCTTGCGTCGGCACAGCAAATTGATTTACTGTTCACTGACATGCTTATGCCCGGCGGTATAAGCGGACATGAACTGGCAAAACAGGCAAAACAGCTTCGACAAACACTTCCCGTGCTATATACCTCGGGTTACACGGAGAAAGTATTGACTGACGAAGAAAAACAAAATGGCAGTATTCCAATTTTAAATAAGCCATATCATCGTGCAGCACTTTTGAACAGAGTTGCACAAATGCTGACCTACAAAACCTGAGAGATTAATAAATGTCGGATCATAAACTGTTGATACTGGATGACGACGAACTGACCGGAGAGACCATCCGTAATGTTGCCGAATACGCCGGTATGTCAGTGAAAGTGACCACTAATGCAATAAGTTTTTTCAGTTTACTCAATGAGTGGCAGCCTACCCATATTGCGCTAGACCTGATCATGCCCGATATGGATGGGGTAGAAGTTCTGGGGGCTCTGGGAGAGCAACTGGTTACTGCAAAAATCATTATTACCAGCGGGGTTGGCCATCAGGTGTTACAGGCCGCCGCCCGGTCAGCGGCGGCTCATGGATTAAACATTGTCGGGATTTTACCAAAACCCTTTAATCCAAAAGCTTTCCGTGAAATGATTGATTTGCCATCACTTAATCCTACCGATTTGCTTGATGGCCATCATCTGCAATCATCTGCCAGTGTCCCCGCGATTACAGCCGCAGATGTGGCTCAAGCAATTACCAACCGGGAAATTACCTTGGCGTATCAACCCAAAGTGGACTGCACCAGTGGTGACTTAATGGGTTTTGAGGCGCTGGCTCGCTGGAATCATGCGGAATATGGATTTATTGCTCCGGATGTGTTTATAGCCATTGCCGAGCAGAACAATCTGATTGATGATTTAACCATACTGGTTTTCGAACAAGCATTACCCTGGTTTAGGCAGTTTTGCCAGCAACAACGAGTAAACCCGGTGACACCTCAGTCTCATAAACTTCTTTGCTCGATGAATATTTCTGCATTATCACTTCGTAACCTGACGCTGTTTAATCAGATTGAAGCATTATGTGACGCTCATGAAGTAAAACTGCACACCATTATGCTTGAGCTCACAGAGACCGGTGCAATGGATGATCCCGTTGCCTCTCTGGATATTCTGACCCGTTTAAGAATGAAAGGATTTCAACTTTCCATTGATGACTTTGGAACGGGTTTTTCGTCGATGTTGCAACTGGTACGAATGCCGTTCTCTGAAGTAAAAGTCGATAAATCGTTTGTGATGACGGCACAACAGTCACGAGAATCAAGACTTGTCATTCAGGCGATTATCGAACTGGCCCACAGTCTGGATATGAAAGTAATCGCTGAAGGCATTGAAGACTATGCCACGTTACAGTTCCTGCAACAGCAAGGTTGTGATAAAGCCCAGGGATTTTTTATTGGCAGACCGGTCCCCGCCGATCAGGTTAACCAGTGGCTGCAACAGCGCAAACTGGCACTGGAACACCAGCGGCTAAAAGCGCTTGAATCATTGAAAATTATGGACACCCCTGCTGAACAGCGATTTGATCGAATTACCCGTTTAGCAAAACGCATGTTCGATGTACCGATCGCGCTGATTACCTTACTGGATGAAGAAAGACAGTGGTTTAAATCAAAATTTGGTTTAGATGCCTCTGAAACTCCTCGAGAACAGGCTTTTTGCAACTATACGATCGAGCAGGAAAAAAGCTTTATTGTGAATGATGCAACCATTGATGTTCGTTTTAATGATAATCCTTTGGTATTGAATGCTCCTTTTATAAGGTTTTATGCCGGTTTTCCGATCCGGGCACCCGGTGGCGAAAGATTGGGGGCGTTATGTCTGATTGATCATAAACCACGATATATCAGTGAACGGGATTCACGATTATTAGGTGAACTCGCGTTGATGGTAGAAGAAGAAATCGCCACCAATCAGCTGCTTTGTGAAGATCATTTAACGGGTTTGCTCAATAGAAGAGGTTTTGAATTTCGGGCCAATCATATTCTACAAATGTGCCGAAACCAGGGCTGTGAAGCGTCGCTGATCTATTTTGATCTGGATAACTTCAAACAAATCAATGATAGTCATAGTCATCAAGCTGGCGATAATGCCTTACTGCAATTTTCAACGTTACTAAACAATACCTTTCGTGATTCAGATTTAATCGGTCGTATTGGGGGAGATGAATTTGTCGTGTTGATGGTCAATCAGAACGATACTGATCAAACCGCCATTCTGCAGCGGCTTTCCAACACGGTAGACTCCTACAACCAGTCCATCCATAGTGATATTCGCTTACATTACAGCTTTGGTATCACGACCACGAAAGCATTAAGCGATTACGATTTACAACAACTTTACACGCTGGCTGACGAAGCAATGTATAGAAACAAGCGTAGTGGACAACAACTGAATATGGCGATTGATATCAATAGTCAGTCGCAGGATTAATCGTTTTTCCCGATTAAAAAAACCGGAATAACTTGTTTTATTAATCGTAAGTGTTCCGCTACACTGCTCGCAACTGAATAAATGTTCAGGATACAACACCCCCAAAAAAGGAGATTAACAACATGACTCAACGAGTACCTAATGTCGTTTTTAAAACCCGTGTAAGAGATGAAAGCATCGGGGGCGACAACCCTTTCCGTTGGCAGGATGTCACGACTGATGAAATTTTCAAAGGTAAAAGCGTCATCGTCTTTGCTCTGCCTGGTGCGTTTACCCCGACCTGTTCAAGTACTCACTTGCCAGGTTACGAAGAACACTATGATGAGCTTAAGGCAAAAGGCATTGATGAAGTTTATTGCCTGTCCGTTAATGATGCTTTCACTATGTTCCAATGGGGCAAGCGTCAGGAAGTGAATAAAGTTAAATTGCTGCCAGATGGTAATGGTGAATTTACGCGTGGCATGAACATGCTGGTGAAAAAAGAAAATCTGGGTTTTGGTGAGCGTTCATGGCGTTATTCAATGCATGTGGTTGATGGTGAAGTGAAAAAACTTTTTGCTGAGCCAGGTCAGATGGACAACTGCCCTGATGATCCATTTGAAGTAAGCGGCGTCGATACCATGCTGGATTATTTGAACAAATAATAATGCTGCATTAGCCATAATACACCGGACCTGTGGCCATTCAGGTCCGGTATTTTTTTGTAAAGTTCAGTGGCGCACAGGAGTTTTTTAGATGCAATACGATTACGATTTATTTGTTATTGGTGCCGGTTCAGGTGGCGTTCGAGCCAGCCGTATGGCGGCATCATATGGTGCAAAAGTCGCAGTATGCGAAGATCGTTATCTGGGCGGCACCTGCGTAAACGTTGGGTGTGTACCTAAAAAACTCTATGTTTATGCTTCTGAATATTCTGCCCATTTTAACGATGCCAAAGGCTTTGGTTGGAAAGTCAGTAAACCGGCTTTTGACTGGGCAACATTGCGTGATAACAAAACGGATGAAATCAGTCGTTTAAATGGTGTCTATGAAGGCATTCTGGATCGTGCCGGCGTCGAGATTATCGATGGCAGAGGCAAAATCATCGATGCTCATACGGTGGAAGTAAATGGTAAACAATTCACCACAGAACGAATTTTGATTGCCACCGGCGGCTGGCCATTTATCCCGGATATTCCCGGTAAAACCCATGCTGTAGATTCCAATGGAATATTTGATTTGGCAGAATTCCCTAAACGTCTGGCGGTTGTGGGCGGGGGGTATATTGCCGTGGAGTTTGCAGGTATCTTTCATGGCTTAGGGTCCCAAGTCACACAAATTGTCCGTGGTGGCGGATTACTGAACGGTTTTGATAAAGAGACGGCTGAATTTGCTGCAGAGCAGATTCAACAAAATGGTGTGCATATTCACTTTAATACCGAAGTGAAATCAATTAAGAAACAAAAAGATGACAGTTTATATTTAACCATGTCGGATGGTCATCATTTAACGGTTGATGCTGTGTTATTTGCCACCGGCAGAAAACCACACCTGGATGGGTTAGGACTCGAAAATGTTGATATTAAGCTTGGTAAAAGCGGACATATCGATGTGAATACAACCTTTCAGACGTCCGAGCCCAGTATTTACGCCTTGGGCGATGTAACAGGTGGTATTGAACTGACACCTGTGGCGTTAGCCGAGGGGATGGCACTGGCTGGCTATCTGTTTGATAAGCAACCTTGTAAAGTGGATTACAGCAATATTGCCACCACAGTGTTTTGTCAGCCCAATATCGGTACTGTCGGTATGACGGAAGAACAGGCACGTAAGGAATATTCAAATGTATTGAAATTTCGCTCAAACTTTCGTGCGATGAAACATACCCTGGGTGGCTCGCAGGAACGTACTTTAATGAAATTGCTGGTCGACGGTAATACTGATAAAGTTTTAGGGGCACACATGGTGGGAGACTCGGCAGGGGAAATTATGCAGGGCATAGCCATCGCGATTAAATGCGGTGCCACCAAAACGGATTTTGATGCGACGATTGGCATTCACCCAACGGCTGCGGAAGAATTTGTCACCATGCGCACTCCTATAAGTGATTGATCAGGAAAATCCTGAGTCTTTTCGGGTGTATCACTGAGGTTTAAGTTGTTTGAACACGCTAATCTATACCTAAGTCAGCAAAAGCTGATATCAAATTTTAGGAGAATGATTATGTGGACTAA
>DELT01000042.1:2265-5046 GCA_002354555.1 Methylophaga sp. UBA2689 | reverse complement strand
GTTTCCCAATCCAAGTCAGGAATCGATCATGAAGCGGATTATCGCGCACTGACAAAAGATGGTAACTATGTCTGGATCCGCGATGTGGTGCATGTGGTGCGCAAGGAAAATGGTGAGGTCGACTCATTAATCGGTTTTATGTTTGATATCAGTGAGCGCAAAAAGACCGAGCAGGAACTGATAAAGCTGCAAAAGGAACTGGAAGAGCTTTCCTTCAAAGATGGCCTGACCGGCGTGGCTAACCGCCGGATGTTTGATTCTGTTATCGAAACGGAATGGCTTAAAGCCCGGCAAAATAAACAGCCATTGTCGTTGATTATTATTGATATCGATTTTTTCAAGGAATATAACGATTTTTACGGGCATTTACAGGGCGATGACTGTTTAAAACAGGTGGCTGAAACCCTGAATAACGTTAAAGCACGCTCGCGTGACTTCTTCGGGCGATTTGGCGGTGAAGAATTTATCATGCTACTACCAGAAGCAGATGAAAATGCCGCGTGGTCGATAGCAGAGCGTTGTCGTCAGGCTTTATTTAAAAAACAAATACCGCATGAACAGTCGAAAGTGAGTCAATTACTCACTATCAGCCTGGGAGTCAGTACGATGATTCCATCGCAAGATGATGAGCATAATGAATTAATCAGCAGGGCAGATAAACAGCTTTATCAGGCCAAGCAGAAAGGGCGTAACTGCATTCAATCGGCTTAAACTAGATTACCGCAGGCGCGATTAGCCGGTACGGCTACATCCATCATTTTAGGATTGGGCAAGTTCAGGTTGTCCATAATGTTTTTATATTCAACAACATCCTTCACTTGCAAGCGAGGATTATGCTCGCGTTCTTCACCTATCGTACTGACCATCCAGCCTTTATAATCATGTGCTGGATAAATCCAGGTGTCTTCAGGCAATTTTAATAACTTGTCGAACAGGCTGCTGTATTGGTCGGTGGCACTGCCATTTTGAAAATCAGTACGACCTGTACCGCGAATCAATAGCGTATCGCCGGTAAAAAGGTATTGTTGCCCTTTATGTTCTAAGTGAAAGCAATAGGAATCATCGGTATGCCCCGGAGTGTGTAAGGCGGTGAGTTCGATATTGCCCACCTTAATTTTACTGCCATCATGAAAGCTGTCATTGGCACAGGAAGAGTTTGCCTGTTGTCCCATATAGGTTTCACAACCTGTGAGTTCCCGCAGTTTACCAAGTGCCGTAATGTGATCAGCATGGGTATGGGTGTCCATTGCCACTTTCAGTGTTAAACCAAGTTCATTTAATAAACGAATATAACCATCTGTTTCATCAATCACCGGATCAATTAATACCGCTTGTTTGGAAAGTTTATCTGCAATCAAATAAGTGTAGGTAGATGAGTTTTTTTCAAAAAGTTGTCTGAATAACATGTTGATGAATGCTCCTATGTTGTTTGCAGATAAAACAGTGTTACTGCCACCAGTAAAAGACCAATAGAAAAGATTTTCTGCAGATTAGCATTCGCAATTCTGTGACTGATCAGTTGTCCTACATACATACCTGTCAACCCTCCAGCAATGAGCCAGGCCAGTGACGTAAAAGGTAAATAATTGACTTCACCGAATGCGAGATGTGAAATAAAGCCGATACTGCTAATCAGCGTGATAACCACTAAAGACGTACTGACAGCCTGTACCATACTGACCTGACTCAGTAACAGCAGTAGGGGAATGATTAAAAAACCGCCGCCCACGCCGAATAAGCCGGATAATATGCCGACCAAAAATCCACCCAGCAATAAACCACCCATGCATCTTGGACGCAGCTGAAATTCACCGTTGGGACTGAATTTACACAGAACACCCTTTGCATTATCCAGTGATAAATGACTGCTTCGCACCACTTTGCTGGCTTCCGGCATCGTTGTGGCCGTTAACCACATACGAATAGCGATGATGACGGCCAGTAAGCTAAATCCTGCCACCAGCAGCACCTCACTTAATATTGAGGCGAATAGCTGACCTAACGGCGCACCCAGCATTCCGCTTCCGGCCAATAAAGCTGCAGGTTTCCATAAAATGGTTTGATTGCCGAAATTTCGGACACTGCCATACAAGGTAATCGTAGCGACGGCGGCTAATGATAATGTCACAGCTTGATGAATTGAAACGTCACCCAGCAATATCAATAAGGGCACAGCAAACACCGAGCCACCGGCTCCAGTAAGGCCAAGCAGCAGGCCAATTACAATGCCAATTAACAGCAACATCTAGATTATTTATTCCATGGCATTTTTGCGAGGATCAGGCCCATTGCACAGCTATCGGTGATGCCGGAAAACATCAGCCCTGCGCCGACAAATCCTGATAAGGCAAACCAGGCTGAATGCAGAGCAAATCCAAGAATTACCCCGGCTAACACCAAACCACCCGCAGCAATACGTACCTGACGTTCTATCGATACTGCGCTACCTTGCGTGACCACCCAGTCAGCATTGAGCTTTTCAACCGCCTGGATGCCGCCCTCAATCACCATAAGTGATTGGGAAACCTGTCCATCTAATTGTTTGGCGGCCGTTTCGGCGCGTCGTCCTGAGTGACATAACAGGAAAATCTTGTCCGGTGTTACTGTTTGTTGATTAATTGCCTGTTGCAATGCTTCTACTGTGAGGTTCTGTAATGGTAAATGAATGGCACTCGGTAAGGATTTCGCTTTCACCTCGGCAGCTGTTCTGACATCAACAATAAACAAATCGGCGGGTGTATTTTTGGTAAATACATTTGCTGGTTTTTCGATGGAATAACT
>DELT01000042.1:0-2095 GCA_002354555.1 Methylophaga sp. UBA2689 | reverse complement strand
CCCAAAGCGCATAAAATCATTAACCGGTGTTCATTACTCATTTGCTTCAGTAAATCTGCTGCTGCTTTGGCATGAGTTTGCATGTCGTTCAAGTCAGAAAAAGACGGAGATGGTGTGCTCATGGACAGTCCCTACAAAAATACGTCCACAAACAATATCAGTAATTACTAAATTAGTAAATTCTAATTTAGTAATTACTGTTTAATTAGCAAGGAGTAGATTATTTTGGATTTAATAAGAAAAGGCTGGCGAGTATTCACGCAACTCACCAGCTGAAAAGTGTTAATTTATAGTTTGACGAATTCGCCGACCGGCACGTCCGACATAATTTTTTGTAAGTCACTAGCGTTTAAGGCCAGCGCATAGCCTAAAACGCCACTGCCTATGATCACCTGCTCAAATTGAAATGCGCTGTTATCCGCCAATACTGTAATTGTTTCAGGCAAAGCAATGGGAGGCACTGCACCAACGACATAGCCAGTTGCTTCTGAGACTTCATCAAACTCGGCCATGCGCAGTTTTTTCTCACCAAGCTGTTTGCGAAGCGCTGCCCAATCTGCTCGACCACCGCCGGCTACGGCTAACAGCACAAATTTATCCGAGCCAGTCTTAAATAATAAGCTGCGCACCACAGAATTGGGATCTCGCCCCTGACCACTGAGTAATTCTTCCAGATTGCGGATAGGTTTTTTATCCTCACTGAGCGGAATTTCAATCACGTCATAATGAATGGCGTTGCTTGCCAATAACTCAGTGACCGGAGAGCTGATAGTCTGGCTCATGGATTCTCCAAAGATGGTGTTAAAAGTAGCTACTTTATGAATTAATCACTCAAACTGTCAAAGCAACAATGTCAGTATCCCCAGCAACATAAATACAATTGACGCCGCATAACGTGCAGCATTCAACGGTAGTTTCTGCATCAAGCGATGTCCGAAAATAACGATTGGGACGTTGGCTAACATCATGCCAACAGTGGTGCCGAGGGTTACCAGCAGGAATTGCTGATATTGTGCTGCCAGAATGACCGTTGCGATTTGGGTTTTGTCACCGATTTCAGCCAGAAAAAATAACACCATAGTCGCAATAAAGGCACCGTAACGATTGAGATTTGAAGAAGCATCTTCTTCTTTATCTGGGATTAATATCCATAATGCGACTGCAATAAAACTGATACCAATCAGTAATCGACCCGTTTGCGGAGAGATAAACTCGGTGATCCACACCCCCAGCCATGCTGAAAGACCATGGTTAAGCAGCGTAGCAACTAAAATACCGAAAATAATGGGAATGGGGGCGCGGAAACGGGCAGCAAGAAATAACGAAAGAAGTTGGGTTTTATCGCCGATCTCCGCCAATGCGACGGTTGAAGTTGAAACTAGAAAAGCTTCCATGATTTAGTTACTCAGGCGGGATAAAAAACCAAAGGCAAATAGCAGCTACCCGCCTATGGAGCTGTTATTTGCCTCAGGTCTTGCCAATGCCACTCGTCAGAATGACACGAACCTGCCATGTGTCTTGAGGACACAAGTATGTTGACAGATTCACGCACTAAGGCTTGTTCGTTTCTCATCGTTGATGGGAAGTAAGCAGGCCTTAAGGTGGGTAGACTACTCCCCTAAGACAGCTGGCATTATAAGCATCTCTGCCGGGCACTGCAATGAAAGGTTTAGACTCTGAGTTTCCAGGTAGGCTGATTGTTTTCATTAATAATCTGATGCTTGATTAACCATTGCTGGGCATCTTCCGCATCCTGTTCAAACCAGGCTTCGGCACTGCCGAGGCGGAAACTGTAGCCCCAGCTATCCATATCCAGCATCATTCGCTGTTTACCCATTTCGGGCAGAAAATCACTGAGCAGGATCTGCAGATAACATACGCCATTTTCTTCATCATAATCACCAGCGGCATCGGTATCTAACGTTGTGCGGCGTTGATTATCCATACAGATATAATGGCCAGCTTCATGAAGAGCAGAGTGAACAGGCGTATCAAGACGTAACAATAATTGATTGCCTAGCAGGCCGGCTTCACGTTCGCCAAAAAAACTGCCGGGAATAGTCTCATTTTCTTCAACCTGTCTGATTTCAATCCC
>DELT01000095.1 GCA_002354555.1 Methylophaga sp. UBA2689 | reverse complement strand
TAAGCCGAACGAAATTGATGCTGTTAGTCGCATTTCTTTTATCCATAACGATTGCGATAACTGTCTCTACTATGAATTATATAAAAGAAAAGACAGCTATCAACGATACAGTAGACTCAAAATTTTTCCCAACCGCTCGACTCCTCACCCCCCAAACCGATCCCCTCTCTATCAGTGATGACACAACAGCTAATGAAGCCATTCAAGGCTTTTATGCGCAGCAGTTAGGAGGCTTACAGGCAGAGGCAATTCGGCTGAAGATGCTCAGTCAGCGATTAGCTGAAATTGCAGGGTTTGAACTTTCTGATTTTGATTTGGAATTTGCTCCCGGGATGGGCGGTATTGAAAATTCTGGTGACTGGTTATCAAACGCTGAATTTGAAGAAAGTCTGGTTCGTCTCTCACAGGATTTTGCTGATCAACAGGATACCTTGACGGCATTACAGGAGTTTCTGATTACTAATGAGAATATCGCCGGCGCCATACCCAGTGGTCGTCCAGTGGTTGATGGCTGGGTATCGTCTTTCTATGGATATCGTGTTGATCCATTTAATGGGAAAAAGGCTTTCCATGATGGACTCGATTTTGCCGGAAAAACCGGTAGCTCGGTCATTTCGGTGGCGGATGGTATCGTAAGTTGGGCAGGTATGCGTGGAGGTTACGGTGGATTGGTTGAAATTGACCATGGAAATGGCTATGTAACTCGTTATGCGCACAACAAAACACTCAATGTCAGTACCGGGGACCGTGTTAACAAGGGAGATGTTATTGCGCTTATGGGATCAACCGGTCGTTCAACTGGTCCACATGTTCATTTCGAAGTGGTAAGAGACGGTAAATCCGTTAATCCGTTTAATTACATCGAATAATTCCTCTTGTATTTGAAAAATCTGACACCACTTAAAAAAATGCGGTGAGTCTTCGATCTTCCCAACAGTACGCGTTATAATCACGCGTTTAATCAAACTGTCGTCAATTCGACACATTCAACAGGTAGTTTTAGTCATGGTAGGCAAGTTTTTCAGTAAGGTTTTTGGCAGTCGTAATGATCGTGTAATCAAAAAACTGCAAAAACAGGTCAGCCTCATCAATGAATTGGAAGGCGAATATGAAAAGCTTGACGATGCCGCTTTAAAATCCAAAACCATAGAATTCAAACAACGCCTGGATGACGGGCAAACGCTGGATGATATTCTGGTAGAAGCATTTGCTGTCGTTCGTGAAGCCGGTAAACGGATTATGGAAATGCGTCATTTTGACGTGCAGTTGATTGGCGGTATGGTGTTGAACGACGGAAAAATTGCCGAAATGAAAACCGGCGAGGGGAAAACGCTGGTAGCCACACTCGCGGTATATCTGAACGCCTTAAGCGGTGAAGGCGTCCATGTTATTACTGTCAACGATTACCTTGCCAAACGTGATTCGGCCTGGATGAGCAAGCTTTATGGTTTCCTTGGCCTAACAACCGGTGTAATTGTTAGTGGACTGAGTGGAGATGAACGCCGTGAAGCTTATGCCGCAGACATTACTTACGGTACCAATAACGAATTTGGCTTTGATTATCTGCGCGATAACATGGCCTTTCGACTGGAAGATAGAGTACAGCGCCCATTAAATTTTGCTGTTATCGACGAAGTTGACTCCATCCTGATTGACGAAGCCCGTACTCCACTAATTATCTCCGGTCCGGCTGAGGACAGTTCTGAGCGTTATCTGCAGATAAACAAATTGATTCCAAGTCTGACCCAGCAGGAAGGTGAAGATGAAGATATCACTGTACCGGGTGATTACACCATTGATGAAAAAAACAAACAGGTGCATTTTACCGAAGCTGGTCATGAAAAAATCGAGCAGTTATTAACCGAAGCCGGTCTGCTGGATGAAGATGCCAGTCTGTATGATGCGGCCAATATCGGTTTGATGCATCACGTAACTGCAGCACTTCGTGCACATGTATTATTTCATCGGGATGTTGAATACATTGTCCAGGATGATCAGATAATCATTGTCGACGAATTTACCGGCCGTACCATGCCCGGGCGTCGCTGGTCAGAAGGCTTGCACCAGGCTATTGAAGCCAAGGAAGGGGTCAAGATTCAAAACGAAAACCAGACCCTAGCTTCCATTACTTTCCAGAATTATTTCCGTCTTTACAAAAAGCTATCCGGTATGACCGGTACAGCCGATACCGAAGCGTATGAATTGCAGTCAATCTATGGTCTGGAAGTTGTGGTTATTCCGACACATCGTCCAATGCAGCGTAAAGATGAAGCCGATAGAATTTATCTGACAGCAAAAGAAAAGTTTGATGCGATATTGCTTGATATTCAGGACTGTGTGCAGCGAAAACAACCTGTTCTGGTTGGTACAGCTTCGATTGAAAGCTCAGAATATCTGGATAAATTGCTGACCAAAGCCAAAATTCCCCACGAAGTTCTGAACGCAAAATTTCATGAAAAAGAGGCTCATATTATCGCTGAAGCGGGTAAACCGGGATCAGTTACTATCGCAACCAATATGGCGGGTCGTGGTACAGATATTGTGCTTGGTGGTAGTCTTGAAGCAGAGATGGACAAGCTGAGTGAAGAGGCTGATGAAGCTGCTAAAGCTAAAGTGAAAGCCGAATGGCAACAACGTCATGATTTGGTTTTGCAAGCGGGAGGTTTACATATTATCGGTACCGAACGTCATGAATCACGCCGTATCGATAATCAGCTGCGTGGTCGTTCCGGTCGTCAGGGTGATCCGGGCTCAACCCGTTTTTATCTGTCGCTTGAAGATAACCTGATGCGGATTTTTGCTTCTGAACGCATGGCAGGATTGATGCAGAAACTGGGTATGGAAGAGGGTGAAGCCATTGAGCATCCATGGGTCAGCAGAGCCATCGAAAATGCGCAACGTAAGGTTGAAGGACACAACTTTGATATTCGTAAACAGTTGCTGCAGTTTGATGATGTTGCCAACGATCAACGTAAAGTAATCTATGAGCAGCGCAATGAATTAATGGCGGCAGATGATGTATCAGAAACCATTGTATCAATGCGAAGCAGCGTCATTAATGATGTAATCAGTCTTTACATTCCACCTAACAGTATTGATGAACAATGGAATGTCAGTGGTCTGGAACAGGCTTTACGTGATGATTTCGCTCTGGAATTAGATATCAGCGGTTGGTTGGAGGCAGATGACAATCTGCACGAAGAAAGCTTGCGTGAACGAATTATCGAGGAAGCCGAAGCTTCCTGTCAGGCAAAAGAAGCTACTGTCGGGGCTGAGTTGATGCGGCATTTTGAAAAAGCCATCATGCTGCAAACCCTGGATACACAGTGGAAAGAACATCTGGCTCAGATGGATTATTTACGTCAGGGTATTAATCTGCGTGGTTATGCCCAAAAAGATCCCAAGCAGGAATATAAACGTGAGGCTTTCCAGTTGTTTACTGCCATGCTGGACAGTCTGAAACATGAAGTTATCAGTCTGATTTCCCGTGTTAAAGTGCGTGCGCCGGAAGATGTCGCGGCGGTCGATGAGCAACGTCGTCAATCAGCTGATGTGGAATATCAGCATGAAAGTGCATCGGCTGAAGCAGAGGCAGAACATCCTACTGCCAATCAGCCGCTAACACGTGATGGTAAAAAAGTAGGTCGTAATGATCCTTGCCCTTGTGGCAGTGGTAAAAAATTCAAAAATTGCCACGGCGCTATCAAATAATGGCAGTAAATTTATCTGCACCGGTTGCTGCAGAATTAAAGCCTGTAAAAGGTATCCGCCTCGCCACTGCGAGCGCTGGCATAAAAAAACCGGGTCGTCAGGATGTAGTGTTAATTGAACTGGCACCCGGAAGTCATACCGCAGCGGTTTATACTCGCAATGCATTTTGTGCAGCGCCGGTTTTATTAGCCAGAGAGCATCAGCAACAATCATCGACACGTTATCTCCTGATAAATTCTGGAAATGCCAATGCTGGCACTGGTGACACAGGTATGGCAGCAGCAAAAGCATGTTGTCAGGCGGTGGCTCAGCAAGCTCAATGTGATACCAGTGCGGTGTTGCCATTTTCCACCGGGGTTATAGGGCAGCCGTTACCTGTTGAGAAAATAACCAACGCGTTACCGGAGGCATTTAGCACACTAGCCGCTGATAACTGGTTTGCTGCAGCACACGCCATCATGACCACAGACACCATAGCCAAAGCGCGTTCAGTGGAACTGTCGTTAAATGGACAGCCAATCACGCTGACAGGCATCGCTAAAGGCTCAGGCATGATTCGGCCAGATATGGCGACCTTATTGTCTTATATCGCCACTGACGCGGCGATAAGTCCCTCCATATTACAAAAGATGCTTGACGTTTCGATGGAGCAGTCTTTTAACAGTATTACCGTTGATGGCGATACCTCAACCAATGATGCCTGCATTCTTATTGCAACCGGTAAGTCTGGGAACTCAGTTATTGAAGATATTGATAGCCCGGATGCACATCAGTTTATCGAGGCTTTAAATAATTTAAGCCGCTTCCTGGCCCAAGCCATTGTTCGCGATGGCGAAGGTGCAACCAAATTTATCAGTATTGATGTTCAACAGGGCGCTGATCCAGACGAATGTCGGCAGGTAGCCTATACCATCGCTCATTCACCACTGGTAAAAACCGCATTGTTTGCCTCTGACCCGAACTGGGGTCGAATTCTGGCGGCGGTCGGCCGAAGTGGCTTACCCAATCTGGATTTATCGAAAATTGCCATTTACCTTGATGACGTATGTATTGTCGATGGGGGCCAGCCAGCAGCTGACTATACTGAAGAAAAAGGCCAGCAGGTGATGTCACAATCTGAAATAACCATACGGGTAAAACTGGGTAGAGGCAAAGTTGCCAAAACAGTCTGGACCTGTGATTTTTCTTACGATTACGTCAAGATAAACGCAGAGTACCGTACCTGATACGGAGCAGGATATGGATATTGGACAGTTCAACACACTTAGCAAGTTTCTCAGGCAAAGTGGTGCACAATACCGGGTGTTTGATATGGGCCGCCGGGTTTGTAAATTAACCCCGGAACAGTTTGTCAGTTTTGATAATTGCCAGCAGCCTTACCCTTACCCTTTCAAACGTCACGCCCAAATAGGCATTATTTTCTGGCATCCGGATGCGGCTGAAAATCATTATGTCTGGTTTCTGCAGTTTCCACTGGATGAGCAGGGACTATTGATTCCAGATGCCCGTGATGCTTTTCTGATGATGTTATTGGAAAGACTGGGCGAAGCAATGTTGGCGGCTGCCGATGGTGAAAAAATTCAGGGAGCTCTTCAGGACAGTCCGTTCACCTTTCAGCCACGACAGGATCGAATGGCCGCATTTAATGCCCACGCTACTCATGCTCTGAAACAATCTCCTTCCAAATATTACGATACTGCCTATCGGTATTTCACTGGTGATCTCCCTCTGGATAAATGGCCTGGCTTGGCGATGCAGGGATTAGCCGATTTTGCCATTCGTCTGGATACCAATGAAGGGACGTTAGGATTGATTAATACGTTGCCAAAATTGCCTCAGGAACCATTTCATAATTTATGCGTTTTGCTGGAGCATGCAAGCCCTGCTGCGGGGGTAATCGAAGTATTGGCGCAGCAAGTAGATAATCAGTTACAGGAAAAACAACCGGATACGGCCAAAATCATTTCCTGTTTACGGGCTGCTTCCAACAGTCCTGCTCGTGGTTTAGTGGAGCGAATGGTCACTCAGGTGCTGAAACACCGTTGCAGCCGCGAAATTGAAGTGCTGGCAATAATCAGTGGTCGAATCTGGTTGGCACTGGCTAAACAGCCAATCTGTGAACTGTATCTTGAGCAACTTGCTCAAAACAATGCTGGGCAGGCCGGGTTCAGTCAGTTATTGGCCGATCTGTTATTTATACCGGGAATGCGTGAACCGGTTATGCAGGCGTTGCGTAATCCAAAACGTTCGGAAACCTTGGCAAAAGCCGTTGGGGAAATGTTCGGCCAATAGGCTCAAATATTCTTTTTGATAATATCGGTTTCAATTCCATCCAGGC
Organism: Methylophaga sp. UBA2689; assembly: GCA_002354555.1. Classification (GTDB taxonomy): domain Bacteria; phylum Pseudomonadota; class Gammaproteobacteria; order Nitrosococcales; family Methylophagaceae; genus Methylophaga. The sequence continues at coordinate 5,025 of DELT01000095.1, read as the reverse complement.
TGAACTGATTTTTTTCACGCCAATATTCTTTAATGCCGTTTTCACCTTTGCGCTCAGCCCAGTTATTCAGTAGTTCGCGTTCACCGACAAAATCAAAATAGGGAACAGCCATTCCACATGAGGTCTGAACCAGATCAATATCCAGAATAAAAATTTGTCTGGCACCTGGTAATGGATCAAATAAGCCATACAGACTCTGCCACTCAGCATCTTTTTGATGTATTGCACGTGCCTGACCATAGACTCGTAGAATCAATGGCTTCCCCTCAAATGCACAAAACATGATGGTCATTCGAGGTGATTCCTCAACATGCGCAGCCGTTTCATTGCCGCTACCGGTCACATTCAGCCAGAATAAACGATTACTGTTTAACACTCTTAGCGAGTCCATGCCCTTGGGGGAAACATTTACCCGGCTGTCGGCCGTTGCGGTTGCAACAAAAAACATATGTTGTTGATGAATAAACTCAATCAAACGATCAGACAGTGAATCAAACTGCTGTGCCATTATTGTCTCTGCCTTTGGATTTTCCAGCCAGCATTGAACGCCAGCTGGATTCGGTCATCATGTCCAGGGTCGATTCCACCCGATCAACAAAAACTTTTCCATCAAGATGATCCAGTTCATGTTGAAATAATCGCGCCATAAAGCCCTCATATGCCGTTTCAACCTGAGTACCATCACGCAACCAGTAGCGCACATGTATTTGCTGATAACGTGGTACCAGAGCCCTAAGACCGGGGACGCTCAAACAGCCTTCCCAATCTTTTTCTGTATGCGATGAGTGCCAGACGATTTCTGGATTAATGACACAGGTTGCCAGCATCTCGGGTGCATAGGGATAACGCTCATTAGGATGACTCGACATAATAAAAAAACGTTGGTTAATACCAACTTGCGTGGCGGCAATCCCCATACCCCGACGCTGTTGAACAAAGGTTATCAGATCATCAATTTGTAGTTGTAATACAGCGTCATTTATATCGGCTACCGGCGGGGCAATTCGACGTAAATCAGCTTCACCTAATTCCAGAATGTTAAAAGGAGTGTTCATATCATCGGTGCCTGCAATGGATCCTGAATGCGGAACCATCCTGCAATACTGTAGCGATCCCGTTTCGAGGGAAGAACTTCATGTGGAAACTGCTCACTTAAAAAAACAACAAATGTGCCCATTTCAGGCTCAATAGATACAATCAGATTATCATTATTAATGTCATAAATCTGCAATTGTCCACCATCCAGGGTTTGCCAGAATGGGTTTAAATACATCACCGTAGTTAATACACGATTGGACTGACCTTTAAATGCATCGACATGACGTTTGTAGAAGGCACCTGAAGGGTAATGGGCGTAGTGTGATTCATAATCAAACAAGCCAAGAAACAACCGTTGATTCATTGCCAGCCGGAAATCTGACATATGAGTAAGATAGGCTTGATCAATGCTGTTCGAGGGATCCAGCCAGCGGGTTTCATCGGTGCGGATTTTCTCATTTAGCTGATGTTGTTGTTCACGGCCTATCCCGGCCTGACTTAAGTCATTATGCTCATCCAGGCGGGCAACTCTGCGGTATAGATCATGGGTTAAAGCGGGAGGCAATAATTGTGGCAGGATGCAATAACCGTGGGTGGTCAGGGCATCAGCAATCAGATCAAATACGGCATAATCAACAACAGATTGAGCATTCAAAGAAGCGATTCTCCAGAAGAGTGAGTGACTTTGTTATGGTCAATTGACATAGCTAAGCCCTTGAACGGGCGATAGAATGTAGCAGAATTTGATTTTCTTTGAAGGATTATTTTGTGGTGATGACGTTATTGCTGGTAGCAAAGTAACCAGGCAATAATCTTTCAACCGAAGAACCAGTAAGCGACCAGAATGGCTGCGGTGATGCCGGCAACATCTGCTGCCAGGCCACAGGCAACAGCATGACGAATTTTCTGAATACCAACTGCACCAAAATAAACCGCCAATACATAAAAAGTGGTTTCAGTGCTGCCCTGAACTATTGAAGCCAGTCTCCCGGCAAACGAATCTGCCCCATGAACTTCCATGGTATCGATCATCATGGCACGGGCACCGCTGCCACTGAAAGGCTTCATTAACGCGGTGGGTAATGCATCGACAAACTTATCATCCATTCCCAACGCCAGCACACCAGCACGAATACCATCCGCAATTAAGTCAAGCGCGCCACTGGCACGGAAAACGCCAATTGCCACCAACATGGCCACCAGATAGGGAATAATCATTACTGCAGTCGAAAAACCTTCTTTGGCACCTTCAATAAATGCCTCGTAGGCATTAACCCGTTGCCATGCGGCCGCAACGATAAAAGCGATTACCAGTGAAAAAATTACAACATTGCTGATAATGGCGGATTGCACTAGCATCTGTGATTGTTCCAGACTGGAAAAATAGGCTAACAGACCAAATACCAAGGCACTGAATCCTCCCAGATACATCAACACGACACGATCCAGAAGGTTTATTTTCTGTACTGCGGCCACAGTGATTAAACCAATCAATGTGGAAAAATAAGTGGCAATTAACAACGGGATAAAAACGTCTGTTGGATTGGCAGCGCCCATTTGTGCACGATAGGTAAAAATAGTGACCGGAAATAATGTAACCGCAGAGGTGTTAATTACCAGAAACAGGATCTGTGCGTTACTGGCGGTATCTTTTAACGGATTAAGCTTTTGCAGTTCCTGCATTGCTTTAATACCCAATGGGGTCGCGGCATTATCCAGCCCAAGCGCATTGGCTGATATATTCATCACCATCGCTCCCAGTGCCGGATGATTCTTCGGTACCTCTGGCATCAGCCGGGTGAAAAGCGGGGATAATCCTCGTGTCAATAATTCGACAAAGCCACTGCGCTCGCCAATTTTCATAATACCCAACCACAGGGCAAGAATACCGGTCAGGCCAAGTGCAATTTCAAAAGCTGTTTTGGATAGGGCAAACATTGCCTGCATGATCTGGTTGAAAATTTCGGTGTCGCCTAACACCAGCAGCTTAAATAAAGCCACTGCAAAGGCAATCAGAAAAAAGGCGACCCAGATGATATTCAGCATGAACGCTATTGTGGCATGCTCAAAAAAAAAGTCACTGGCAACAGTGACTTTTTATTGAGTGTACTAATTAAGTTTTAACTTTTCTTAAACTTCTTAGCGGGTTTACTTTTAGGACCGTCTTTACGATCTTTACTGAAGTTACGGCGTGAAGGCCGGGCTGCAACACTTTCCGCAACAGCTTCATCAGTGGCCAGGCTCATATTCAGTTGTTTGTTATTGACCCAAACCTTCCGTATTTGCTGGAACATATCTTTTGGCATACCTTGTGGCAGGTCAATCAGACTATGATCCTCATTAATGGTAATACGACCGATAAATTGACTTTCGATACCTGACTCATTAGCAATTGCGCCTACCAGATTACGTGGTTCAATTTTGTCTGCACGACCGACTTCAACACGATAAGTATCCATATCCGGCTCGTTTGGATGAGGACGTGGAGCCCGTTTTTCTCTTGGTGGACGGTCTTCACGGCTGCCACGGGCCGGACGTTCACCACGATCCTGACGAGGTCCGCGTTCGCGTTCTTCACGAGCTGGTCGCTGTGTAACATGTTTAACTGGTTTTAACGGACGGTCTTTCTGTACCAAAAAAGCTAATGCAGCAGCAATTTCAATCGGATCAGCATTATGTTCCTGTTGATATTGACTGATTAAGGTCTCGAAATAAGCCAGTTCCTGAGACTCAATGGTTTCGCTTAGTTGTTCCATGAATTGCAATACACGACGATCAGCAATATCTTCGCTGCTCGGTAATTGCATTTTGGTAATCACCTGGCGTGTGGCTTTCTCGATGGCACTTAACATGCGTGTTTCGCGAGGGGAGACAAACAGAATAGCCTCACCTTTACGACCAGCACGGCCGGTACGACCAATACGATGCACGTAGGATTCAGTATCGTAAGGAATATCGTAGTTGACCACATGGCTCATGCGTTCAATATCCAGACCACGTGCAGCAACGTCGGTGGCAATCAGAATATCGATACTGCCTTTTTTCATACGTTCGATGGTTTTTTCACGCAATGCCTGATTCATATCGCCGTTAATCGCCGAAGCGGAATAACCACGAGCTTCCAGCTTTTCAGCCAGCTCAACAGTAGCGTTTTTGGTGCGCACGAAGATGATCATGCCATCAAAGTCTTCGACTTCCAGAATGCGGGTTAATGCATCCAGTTTGTGCATACCGGTTACTTGCCAGTAACGCTGGTTAATGGTGGTGACTGTCGATGTTTTGGATTGAATGCGAACATCCACTGGATCTTTCAGATATTTCTGTGCAACACGGTGAATAGGTCCGGGCATGGTGGCGGAGAATAAAGCTACCTGACGTTTTTCCGGTGTTTCTTTAAGGATGGTTTCTACATCATCAATAAAGCCCATACGCAGCATTTCATCAGCTTCATCAAGCACTAATGCTTCAAGTTTATCCAGCTTCAATGTGCCACGACGAATGTGATCCAGAATACGCCCCGGCGTACCGACAACGACCTGTGGTTTACGTTGTAATGAGCGTAATTGGATGCCCATGCTTTGTCCGCCATAAATCGGCAGAATATGGAAATCTTTCAGGTGACGAGCGTAGCTTTGAATCGCTTCTGAAACCTGAATGGCCAGTTCACGAGTCGGTGCTAACACCAACATTTGGGTGGCTTTGTTTTTTACATCAATACGGCTTAACAGCGGTAAGGCAAAGGCAGCGGTTTTACCGGTACCGGTTTGGGCCTGACCAAGTAAATCTCTACCAGCAAGTAAAGGTGGAATACTTTGCGCCTGAATTGGCGAAGGTGTTTCATAACCGGCTTGTTGTACAGCTTGTAAAATTGGAGCAGCTAACCCTAACTCAGCGAATGAGGGTGTTGAATCGTTTTCTGGTGTGGACATTGAATAACCTGTGATGGGCAGCTTTGGAAACAAAGCTGTAAAAGTGACATTTGCGAGC
>DELT01000007.1 GCA_002354555.1 Methylophaga sp. UBA2689 | reverse complement strand
CCCAGAGCCAGTCGTTGTTGTTGTTCAAGTTGCGTTATTGTGGAAATGGCATTGGCAATCAACTCTCGCTTGTTACGAACTAACGCCTGATTAGCATTTTTGCCAAATAATAATTCATCGGTAATCTGTTTGAATAAACGATAACTGTTATTGGATAATTTCCAATGCTCTGTGAGTAATGCATTTGCCATGTTCACTTGAACAATGTTCTGGGCAGTCAGTCTTGTGGACCAGATAGCCAGCGCTCCTGCCAGGAAAACCATGGCAAGAGCAATAACAGCAAAAGCAATAATTTTTTTCCGATACATAAAATCTAACCTAGTGAATTATGGCGTCGCCTGCAAAACCTAAGCATATATCAACATTAAGCTGTACAGGCAGATTACTAAAGTCATCACCATCTCAGGGTTATCTTTTACCGGGTTGTTGTGATTAAAAACGTCTGCCAATACCGATACCGAAGATCACTGGATCAATATCAGTACTGACAGACACCGAGCCTGCCGCCGTATTCCGATAAGTCGCTGTGGTATCGATATCAATGTATTTCAGGTCGAGGTTTACAAACCAGTCATCGTCCAGCGCATAGTCAACGCCTGCCTGAAAGGCCAGTCCCCATGATGATTTAAGCTTGACCGAATCACCGGGATTACTGAGACCAGAGCTGTTAGGAACCTTTTCATCAAAGAAATAGGTGTAGTTCACTCCCATTCCAACATACGGCTTGAGTTTGGCATTTGGGCGGAAATGATATTGCAAAGTCAGGGTTGGTGGCAGAACTTTGGTTTCAGCGACCGGTCCCAGAAAATCCCAGCTTTGGCTACCATCCACGGTGTGCTCGGAATAACCTAAAATTAACTCTATACCCCAGTTGGGTGTCATCATGTATGTGATATCCAGTTCCGGTACAGTATCACTATCAACACTGACACCTTCCGTTCCTTGATCAACTCCATTGACTGATACCGTTCCACTTGAATCGTTTGGATTAACGTTAATCACCCTTCCACGAATCAACCAGTCACCAGCCTCATAAGCCTGAACATAACTGACCGGACCAAGAAACCCGGCCAGCAGCATAAACAAAGGTGCACTCGAATATTTCTTCATATTAAGCAGACTCTTTAATAAATGGGAAAAAGCCTGCACAAGATCTCCTGTGCAGGCTGTATTAATTACTTACTAAAAGGTAAGGAAGAGTGATGTAACTCGATTTTGACACTGCCATCGTCATTCAATCGATAACCAAATGTATATTCAACTTTGGTTTCGTTACCAGCAGTATCGGTAAAGTAGTAAAGCCCCATAGCCAGGGCATGGTCGTCACGAATCAGCAGATCTTCATTCTCAAATCGAACGGCAGTCCACGGTTGCAGTGCAAAGCCTTTATCTTCCTCAAGCATGCCGCCTACAAAATATGAAAGCGCTTCTTCATAGCTGTTACGGAAAGGGTCATCCACTGCTTTGGTTGGTTTGAATAACACTTTGTCTTCGAATGCATACAAGCTGTCCAGCAATTCACTGGCGACTGCCTCTGCATCTTCACCGTCAGTTTTTGCCTGACCGATTTCCACAATACCTTCGGCCCAGGCGTTTTGTGCTGCATGAATAGCTTCTTTATCGAGTTTATCGATCTGAGCAAATGCCGAGGTGGTAAAAATCAGACTGAAAGCGCTTGCAAGATAAGTTGTTTTCATTGTTGGTCTCTCCTGTTGTTAACCTGAGAGCCATGATATTTGCAAGAGATGAAAGCAGAGCCGACAAGGAATTAAGCTTGAATGAATAAAAGATTAACAAGTTGTTAATGTTTTAGTGTCAGCTGCATGAGACGGCATACAAAAAACACCAGAAATTAATATCAGAACAGCTGATAAAACATAGCTTATGTCTGATTTTCGCCTTTGTTGATATCCGCCAAAGTTAATCCTCAAGTCCTAGCGATAAATCCAACTTTTCAGTCTTTGTCATAAATGTTTAACAAACCGCCAATAGACTTAGCGAATTGTAAATCGAGTGTTTTACTTTTTCATTAGTCAGGAGTTTTTATGAAACTATTTGCGAAGAGCGCAAAGTCAGTTTTTGTCATTGGCGCGCTTATTGGTGCCATGAGTTCAACAGCTGCATATGCTGATCTTAAATTGAATGGTTCTGGTGCAAGTTTTCCAGCACCACTTTATAACAAGTGGTTTAAAGACTACAGCAAGCAAACTGATGGCGTTCGTGTTGACTACCAATCAAAAGGTAGTGGCGCAGGTATTCAGGATTTCATTAACGAAACGGTAGATTTTGCAGGCAGTGATGCTGCTATGAAAGACAGTGAAATTGCCCAGGTCAAGAAAGGTACTATCCTGTTACCAGTAACGGCGGGTGAAGTGGTTATTTCATACAACCTTGATGGTGTTACAGAATTAAAACTGCCACGTGATGTTTATCCGGAAATCTTTCTGGGCAACATTACTAACTGGAACGACCCGAAAATCCAGGCAGCTAATCCTGGTGTAAAACTTCCTGACCAAAACATAACTGTTGTTGTTCGTTCTGATTCAAGTGGTACCAGCTATGTATTCACTAATCATCTGGCAGCAATCAGCGATAATTTCAAAGAACAGGTTGGTGGTGCAAAAGCACCCAACTGGCCAAGTGCTGGCACCATCGTCAAAGCACCTAAAAACGATGGTGTAACAGCGACTATCAAACAAACGCCTGGCGCAATTGGTTATGTTGAATATGGTTTTGCCAAATTGACCAAAATGCCTACCGCCCTGCTGGAAAATCAAAAAGGTAACTTTATTGAAGCCGGTGGCGAAACCGGTGCTTCAGCCTTAGCAACGACCGCTTTCCCAGAAGGTAATCTGCCAAATAGTGATGTACCGGATTTACGTGCATGGGCAACTGATCCATCGGGCGATGATGCTTACCCTATCGCAACGTTCACCTGGTTACTTGTTTACAAAAATCAAGGTGAAGAGAAAGCCAAAGCATTAAAAGACCTTATTGAATACATGATCACTACTGGTCAGGAATCTTCTGAAGCAATGGGTTATATCCCGCTGCCAGAAAATGTTGTTGAGAAAGTTCGCAACGCGGCCAGCATGATTCAGTAATCACGCTTGGTTGTCTGATAAATGTAATGCTGCAAGTGTTTAAAACACTTGCAGCATTTATCTGTTCAAGCGCCTGAAAATAAGATGTTAGCAATATTTACTATAAATATTCACGATTGATAGGAACACAAATGGTTCACGATCCTTTTAAAGATTCCGCGAGTGGCAATACACTGTCCGCGCCGCCTTCTCCAACTGATTACATGAAAGATTCCATCTTCAGATCTTTTGCTTACTTCTGTGCTTTATCAATCATTCTTTTAGTCGCTTATATCGTTTTTGAACTCGGTTCTCAGGCATTACCTGCAATTAAGGATCATGGTTTAGGTTTTATCACCGGTACTACCTGGGATACCAACCAGAATGAGTTTGGCGTGTTACCTGAGATTTGGGGAACGCTGTACAGTTCATTACTCGCATTGCTGATTGGTGGTGGATTAGGAGTCGCTATTGCCATCTTCCTGACTCAGGGCTTCATGCATGCCAAAGTCGAAGTGATGTTCAGAACCATCATTGAGCTGTTAGCGGCTATTCCTTCAGTAGTTTATGGTTTATGGGGTATTTATGTGCTTATCCCGTTAATCAGGCCGGCTGCCCATTGGCTGCATGAAACGTTTGGCTGGTTTCCCTTGTTCAGTACCGATTTAAGTGGTCCAGGCTTGGCTCCCGCGGCGTTGGTGCTCGCCATTATGATTCTTCCGACTGTAGCAGCCATTTCAGCCGATGCCTTCCGTCGTATTCCTTACAAAGTAAAAGAAGCAGCCTATGGTATGGGGGCGACAAAATGGGAAGTGATTCTTAAAGTCATGCTACCAACAGCCTCCTCTGGGATTCTGGCAGGTTTGGTATTGGGATTTGGTCGCGCGTTGGGCGAAACCATGGCACTGGCCATGTTAATCGGTAACGTGAATGACATCAGTGTCTCACTGTTTGCCCCTGCCAATACATTGGCATCCCTGCTGGCTTCAACCTTCCCTGAAGCAGGCCAAATTGAAATTCAGGCACTGATGTATGCGTCTCTGGTCCTGCTGCTTATCACCTTTGTGGTCAATGTTGCCGGTCTGGCCGTTCAGCAATACACCATGCGTAAATTTGAGGGTAAAAAATGAGTCAGATTAACGAACAGATTCTGCCACCCAGGATCAATTTACCGAGTCTTGAGAAAAATGTGCTCGAACTGAGAGCCTTGAAAGATTTCTTCCTGACAGGATTGGTTTGGGGATTAGCCATATTAGCCAGTATTCCTCTGATATCGGTTATTTACATGCTCATCATGGAAGGTGGTGCAAGACTTGATTTTGAGGCTATTACAGCATTGCCACCAGCCGGCTTCGAGACCGGCGGTGGCTTTGGTAATGCTATCGTGGGAACACTGACCATGGTAGGTATTGCCTCCGCACTGAGTATTCCCATTGGAACCATGGCGGCACTCTATCTGGCCATACTTAACCCCAACAGTAAAACCGCGACTGTCTCCAGATTTTTATCCAAAGTGCTGACCGGCTTCCCCTCTATTCTGGCTGGTGTGTTTGTCTATGCTGTCATCGTTATCACCACAGGCACCTACTCGGCCTGGGCTGGTGGTGTGGCTTTGGCAGTATTAATGCTGCCAACCGTTACTCTAGCTGCTGAGGAAGCCATGAAGCAGGTGCCACAAAGAATGAAAGATGCAGCCTTTGGCATGGGTTGTACCCGTACCCAGGTCATTTTTAAAGTGGTCTTGCCGACCGCCCTACCCGGGATTATGACTGGGGTCATTCTGGCAGTTGCCGGTGCGGCGGGTGAATCTGCTCCATTACTGTTCACAGCCTTGTTCAGCAATTACTACATGTCCGAGCTGGCAGAACCAACTGCCTCGCTATCCATTCTGATTTACAACTTTTCCGGTATGCCGTTTGAGAATCAAATTGAACTGGCATGGACTGCTTCGCTGGCACTGGTCTTACTTGTATTGTTTTTCAATATCGTTGCCCGTGTCGTTGGCAGAACAAAATTTAGAGAATAACCAAGGAAATAACTATGAATATGCAAACCGAAACAGGTGAGTTCATCGCCAAAAAATATGAGCCAAAAGGCCCTGTCGTTTTAGACTGCTATGTCAAAAACATTTACTACGGTGATTTCCGAGCAGTTAGAGATACCACTATCCCGGTTGAAAAAAATAAAGTGACTGGTTTTATTGGCCCATCTGGTTGTGGCAAAAGTACTGTATTGAGAAGTATGAATCGGATGAATGATTTGATTGACTCGTTCAGATTTGAAGGTCACATTCAATATCATGATCATGATATCTACAGTAAAAAAGTGGATGCAGTCATTGTCCGCCGCTATATCGGTATGGTTTTCCAGCTTCCTAATCCCTTCTCAATGAGCATTTATGACAATGTTGCATTTGGTTTAAGGTTGAATGGTTATAAGGGCGATGAAGAAGAGATGGTGGTCAAAGCGCTGAAAAGAGCGGCCATCTGGAATGATGTTAAAGATAAACTTAAAAACAGTGGGCTTTCACTATCCGGTGGTCAGCAGCAGCGTTTATGTATTGCACGAGCGATTGCAACTGAGCCTGATGTACTGTTAATGGATGAGCCCTGCTCTGCTCTGGATCCCATTGCCACACGTCAGATTGAAGAGCTGATGGTTGAGTTAAAACAGCATTACAGCGTGGCGCTGGTCACCCACAATATGCAGCAGGCGATGCGTGTTGCTGATGTCACTGCCTTTCTGGGGGTGGATATTTCGAATGGCGGCCGCACCGGCTATCTGGTGGAAATGGATGACACAAAGAAAATTTTTGAAGATCCACAGCAATTGCTTACCAAACAATATGTCCGTGGTGAGTTTAGTTAATCCTGGCTTTGTCATTTTTTAAGAATAGTTACGGAACGACATGATGAATTATCGGGTTTGATTTGATGGACAATATTGCAAGACTTGATATTGCTGCCATCAGATCCTGCCTGATAGATACGCAACTCAACTTTAAAAAGATTAACGCCTCGCTCAAGGTCAAACGAACACCACCAAGCGATACGGTGCTCGAAAACCTGATAGCGGGTTATGCAAAAATAGACGAGTACCTGATCAATGGCATCGATTTATTTGCCTATGGGAATTCGGGGTTACTGCTCGAACTGAACTATATTGTGTTGTATCAGCATTCAACCACATCATCTATAGAGAAACACTCCCAGTTTGAAGCCACTCAGGCACATTTTTATGATGTGAGAGACGGCGGAATTGGTCAGTTAATGGATTGGCTGGCATTAAATCAGAATACGAATGTCTGGAAACGTTGTGCTGGTATTTTCACCAACATCCTCAGTCAGCCGCAGCTTTTTTTAGAAGGAAACCACCGTACTGGCTCATTAATTATGAGCTATGTGTTAATGCGGGAAGGTTATTCACCTTTTGTCTTATCTTATGAAAATGCCAAGCATTTTTTTGAGCCTGCAGAGCTAACCAAAAAGCGTCGGAAAAAATCACTGGTGGATGATTTCATATACCTGCCCAAGCAAACACGAAAATTTGCCAAGCTACTCCGAAGCGAGCAGGAAAAACGCCAGTTTTTAATGACCTAGGGCTTGTTGCTCTTTCAGTCACAACCCGAAGGGCT
>DELT01000021.1 GCA_002354555.1 Methylophaga sp. UBA2689 | reverse complement strand
TATTGTCAAAAAGGTGAATGCCAGGGATGCCTGCTGACAAAATTGACGAAAAGCAATCAGATCCTGTCGATTTAATCCCCGGTCAGAAGCTTGTCTATCAGCCAGAAATAAACCTACCGGTTTGTTGGATTTTTTCAACGGCATAGCCAGCATCGGTTTGCCCGCCATTAGCTGATTACTTTCCTTGTGCAGTTTTTTTAACAGCGAAGGCTGTGAATTGTCGATCAATACGGCATCTTCTGCTGCGAGTAAATCTTTAAAAAGTGTCTGTGCATTGCTATCAATCGATATCTGAAACAATTCGCAGAACTGTTCATTCTGGTTGCCAAGTACATAACGACAATTCAGTTGCTTTTTATCTGCTGATAATACGGCAAAAATCACTCTATCCATTCCTGCCCCCCGATAAATCCCCTCCATCACCATTTCCAATATCAGATTGATGCCACAATGTTCCTGGATGGCTTGGGAAATGTCTTGCAGAATGCGTAACTGCATGGATTGATCCGGTGCTGGATAATCTGCTGCTGGTTCTAAATCGCTGGAAAAATCTTGCGGTTCCCCTTCAGTTTTTACTTCTGGAGGTAGCGGAATCAAACCTCTCACACGTTCACTACCGGTGAGGTTAAGTAACTTTTGTGCCGACAATGCACTCTCATGTACAGAGGGCTTTAGTGTTTCCAGTTTTTGGTGTGTCAATGACGCAACTTTTTCAAACCATGGATCAAGTTTGTCGGCATTCCAGCCTTTACTGGTTTCAATCGCTAATTGACCAGCATGTCTAATTATCAGAACGGATTCGGACTTCACATTCGGCCGAAAACTATCGATTAATAAATCATTTAACGACCAGGCTTCTGCCAGGCCCTGCGTAAGTTGCTGAAGTGTAAAGCCCAATACATCACTTTCGGCAGTAGCATTACAATCTCTGCTTTCAAAAGCGGTTACGGTTTTTTCATCAGCAAACGCCCAAAAAGTTAAATGCCCCAAACGAGATAATAATGCAGCAATAAAGATATCCTCAGGCGTTTCAAAATGACAGAGGGTTGCCATATTTTGTGCCTGAACAGCTGCATGCAGAGAAACAGCCATTTCTTTAAGCACTTTGTCGTGACGTTTGGTGGCTTTTAGGGAGTCAATCAAAACCAGTGTCAGTGCAAGGACTTTAACTTGTTCAAAGCCCAACAGCATCAATGCCCGCGATACAGTATTGATATGATGTCCCTGTGGATTGTAGTAAACGCTATTGGCCATTTTTAGCAGACGACTGGTTAATGCTGCATCACGAAGAATTACCTGAGCAACATCAACCGCCGCGCTATCTTCTTGCTCCAGGATCTGGTTAATCTCCAACATGGTATTTGGAAATACCGGCATATGTTTATTGGTCAGCTGTTGAATAAACCGTTGTGCGGCAACTGGAATTGGTGTCATTCGTCGTTATCTTTCAATATAAGCTGATTGGCAATACCATGCGGAACATGGCCTGTTGCCACATGATCTCTTGCAGATATGCAATGACGTTCCTGATCATCGAAAAAAATATCGGCACCAAATGATTTAAGGAAAGGCCCTTTTTCCATCCCACCAAGAAAAATGGCTTCATCAATACGAATGCCCCACTCTCTCAATGTGCGAATGACCCGTTCATGAGCCGGAGCAGAACGTGCGGTGACTAATGCGGTACGAATCGGTGAACTATTTTCTGGATATTCAGTTTGAATTTTATTTAAAGCCATTAAAAAGTCTTTAAAGGGACCACCCGATAGAGCTAGCCTTGCAGTTTGCTGTTCATTTTCGGTGAAAGCTTCAAGACCACGTTCTTTAAATATTCTTTCAGATTCATCCGAAAAGATGACAGCGTCACCATCAAAGGCAATGCGTAACTGTTCTGATTCAGAGTTATGTCCCAGGTTTGATGGCAGGATAGTCGCAGCCGCAATACCAGCCTCAAGGGCCATCCGAACGTCTTCAGGGCTGGTAGACAAAAACAGGTTGGCGCTAAATGGCGCAACGTACCGATAAGGACTGCTGCCGGAGGTAAACACGGCGCGGATGATGCCTAAATTATGATGTTGAATTGAATTAAAAACCCGCAATCCGGTATCCGCACTGTTACGTGACAATAAAATAATCTCAACCCGCGGTGTTTTGGGATTATTGTCATTCAAGGCAAGTAATTTTTTGACCAGATTAAATGCACCACCTGGTTCCAGAGGCACATCTTCATTTTCTATCTGAAAGCGGCAATAGGCCTCTGTGCCCTGCTCTTCATAAATACGATGGCTTTCATCCAAATCAAACAAAGCACGTGATGAAATAGCCACTACCAATGGTTTTGTCGCCGTGTCCACGTTTACTCCCTGATCAATGATTGAGCGTCGTTGCGTATATTTTGTTTAATCACATTCCACATTTTTTCTCGGCTTTCTGCTGGCAATTTCGGGCTATTAAATAACCTCTGCATATCTTGCTCAAAACTCGTCAATACCGAAACGGATGCAGGCTTACCTTTAGGGAAATTACTATCTGCAGTAAAAACTACATGACAGAACACTGGCATTTTTGGAATCAACGAACGAATGGCCTGTCGGGCATTTTCAAGATGATGCAGTGGGTTTATAAATTTATAACTGCGACCATCTACAATTTGTGTCCATTGTTCTATTTGCTCAGCACCAAATAAATGTCCGCTAATCGGGTAATCACGCAAAATCAAAATACCTTGTTCCAGCAGAAAAAGTTTTTCAATTTCCAGTATGCCGCCGACCCCATCAGGAAGAATGACATTGTTAAGTTCATCCTGTTTATAAGGTTTTAACACTTGCTCGATTTGGAGCTGTGAAGGACTTCTACGAAAAAAAAGCCGATAGAGTAAAGAGATAACAATTACTGCAACAATGCTTAGCCCGACGGCCACCTCTACAGAAAATTCTTCAAGCAAATGAATAGTACTCCCGAAATTTATATTATACGGCGATTAAGCCAGGCTTTGTTCAATTGACTGATCGTTGATTGGATCCTGATGAATTATAACTTCTGCCTCATCAAATAACCCCTGAATATCCTGACTTACTGCCACACTGACATCATGGGCCTGTTGCAGACTTAGTTCGGGATCCAGTTCCAGATGTAATTGTATAAAGGTCGTGGTGCCCGAGCGCCTGGTGCGTAAATCATGTACACCTTTTGCTTGAGAATGCGTTAAGGCTGTCTGGATTATCTGTTGTCTCTCTTTATCAGTAATTTCATGATCCATTAGTAGATCAACAGCATCTCTTAATATCCTCCAGGCACTGAACAAAACATAAACAGCGATAAAAATCGCCATGAGCGGATCCAGCCAAATCAGTCCGAAATGGGATAAAAACAACGCGATAATGACACTGAAATTGATTAATAAATCAGATCGATAATGCAAAGAGTCGGCACGAATGGCAGACGAATTGGTTTTAATGATAACGAAGCGTTGCAGAAACAATAAACCAATGGTGGCTAGCATGGAAAACACCATCACTGCTATTCCCAACTCAATACCGGTAGTCAAAGGTTGAGGATTTATCAGGCGACCACTGGCCTGAAACAGCAGCATTATTGCAGAGCCTGTAATAAACATGGACTGACCTAATGCAGCAAGAGGCTCGGCTTTACCGTGACCAAAACGGTGTTCTTTATCTGCTGGCTGCAGTGCATGACGAATGGCCAGCAGGTTAACCAGAGAGGCCAATAAATCCAGACTGGAATCAATAAGACTTGCCAGAATACTGATGGAATCAGAAATATACCAGGCAGTTAACTTGGCAGTAATAAGCGCTAATGCAGT
>DELT01000003.1 GCA_002354555.1 Methylophaga sp. UBA2689 | reverse complement strand
TGGCATTCACCTTTTTGACAATACAAGGCTAGTTTTGGTTAGTTTATCTGGCTATAATGGCCGACTTGATTTGATATGAATGCATATTAATAACGATTTGCGAGAGTGGCGGAATTGGTAGACGCGCTGGATTTAGGTTCCAGTAGGGTAACCTGTGAGAGTTCGAGTCTCTCCTCTCGTACCATTTACAATTGTCGGCGTTAAGACGCCAGCAATGCGCTTAATCCCCGTGTTTGAGGTTTAAAGAATGCAAGTAACTGTAGAAAATGTCAGCGAACTCGGTCGTAAAATGACCATCACCGTGGAAGATGCAAATATTGAACAGGCCGTTGAAAAACGCTTGGTTTCTATCCGCCCGACTGTTCGAATGGCTGGTTTCCGTCCCGGTAAAGTTCCGATGAAGATGCTGGTTAAAACGCATGGTCCCTCAGCACGCCGTGATGTAATTGATCAGATTGTTCAAGACAGCATGCGCGAAGCGTTCACTCAAGAAAATGTTAACCCTGCAAGTCCTCCTCATATCGATAGCATGAAAGAAGAAGATTCAACGTTAATTTATACGTTGAATTATGAAATCTTTCCAGAAATCGATGCGGTAAAAGTTGACGATATCAAGCTGGAAAAAACTGTTGCAGAAGTTAACGACGAAGATGTCGATAAAATGCTTGAAACTTTGCGTGAGCAGCGCATGACATGGGAACCTCTGAAACGTGCTGCTAAAGAAGAAGATGGGGTCACCATTGATTTCGTTGGCAGTATTGATGGCGAGGAATTCCAGGGCGGTAAAGGCCAGGATGTTCTTGTTGTTATTGGTAACGGTAGTATGCTGCCTGAATTTGAACAGCAACTGGTCGGTGTCAAACCAAACCAGGAACTGACTGTTTCAATGACCTTTCCGGAAGACTATCGCGCTGAGCATCTGCGTGGTAAAAAAGCCGATTTCGCTGTCACTGTTAAACAGGTGGCCAAAAAGAAATTGCCAAAACTTGATAAAGAGTTTGCTGAAATGTGTGGCGTTGAAGGTGGCTTAGCCGCTTTGAAAAAAGAAGTCCGTTCAAATATGGAACGTGAACTTGCAGCGGCACTTAAAAATGTGAACAAGCGCAAAGCAATGGATAGTGTTGCAGCCAATAATGAGATTGCTTTACCTGAAGCACCTGTTGAGCGCGAAGCCAATTATTTGATGGAGCAGGCTAAGAATAATCTGCGTAATCAGGGGGTTAACGTTGAAGGTCTACCCTTTGAATTAAGCAACTTCAAGGAAAACGCTGAAAAACGTGTCAAACTGAGCCTGCTTATCGGTAAGATTATCTCTGATAACAACATTCAACCCGAAGAAAAACGGGTTCGTGAAGCCATTGAAGCTATTGCCGCCAGTTATGAAGATCCTGAAGACGTGATGAATTATTACATGACAAATCAGGATAAATTATCTGAAATACAAATGATGGTTGTCGAAGACACTGTTGTTGAATGGATCTACGATAATGTTAAAGTTGAAGAAAAAGCATCTTCATTTTCTGAAGTGATGAATGCTGTAGCCTAAAGGCACTAGCAAGTTTTTTTACAAAGACAGCCCGTGCTCAAACTTTTGGGCACGGGTTATTTTTTATTTGGCATTAAAACAGGACCGCTATGAGCACTAAATTTTCTGAGCAACTCAATCCAGTTCAAAATGCATTGGTTCCAATCGTCGTTGAGCAAACTTCACGTGGAGAACGTTCTTACGATATTTATTCCCGCCTGCTGAAAGAACGCATTATATTTTTAGTAGGACAGGTTGAAGACCATATGGCGAACTTGATTGTCGCCCAGATGTTATTTCTTGAATCTGAAAATCCGGACAAAGATATTCATCTTTATATCAATTCACCGGGTGGTGCAGTGACCGCAGGTCTGGCAATCTATGACACAATGCAGTTTATTAAACCTCAAGTCAGCACTTTGTGTATTGGTCAGGCTGCCAGCATGGGCGCATTATTGCTTACTGCCGGTGCTAAAGACAAACGATTTGCCTTGCCAAATTCACGGATTATGGTGCACCAGCCGTTAGGCGGATTTCAGGGGCAGGCATCGGATATCGATATCCATGCAAAAGAAATTTTAAGTATTCGTGATCGGCTGAATGGAATTATGGCCCATCACACTGGTCAGGATATTAAGAAGATTGAACGTGATACCGACCGTGATAATTTCATGAATGGTGAACAGGCAGCAGAATATGGTTTAATTGATTCTGTTATGAAAAGCCGACCTGAAGAAAAGTCTTGAGCAATCACAAACGTTAGGAAAGTAGTGCGATGAGCGATGACAAAAAAAATGACGACAAATTACTTTACTGTTCATTCTGCGGTAAAAGTCAGCATGAAGTTAAAAAACTGATCGCTGGACCTTCAGTATTTGTCTGTGATGAGTGCGTTGAACTTTGCAATGATATTATTCGTGAAGAACTACAAGAAAAAACCGATGAGGCAGCTGATTCCAGATTGCCATCACCTCATGAGATCGATTCAGCGCTAAACAATTACGTTATTGGTCAGGCAAAAGCTAAACGGGTGTTATCGGTAGCAGTTTACAATCATTACAAACGTCTCCGTCACGGCACCAAAAATGATGATGTGGAGCTATCCAAAAGTAACATCCTGCTAATTGGACCCACTGGTAGTGGTAAAACGCTACTGGCTGAAACTCTGGCAAGACAGCTTAATGTTCCTTTCACAATGGCTGATGCCACTACACTGACCGAAGCCGGTTATGTGGGTGAAGACGTTGAGAACATCATTCAAAAGCTGCTGCAGAAATGTGAATACGATGTCGAAAAGGCCGAAACCGGTATCGTCTACATCGACGAAATCGACAAGATTTCCAAAAAGTCAGATAACCCTTCCATTACACGTGATGTTTCAGGTGAGGGTGTCCAGCAGGCTTTATTGAAGTTGATTGAAGGTACTATTGCTTCTGTACCACCTCAAGGTGGCAGGAAACATCCTCAACAGGAGTTTTTGCAGGTTGATACCAGCAAGATTCTGTTTATTTGTGGTGGTGCATTTGCCGGATTGGATAAAGTTATCCGTAATCGTACTCACAAAGGTGGAATTGGCTTTTCTGCCGATGTTAAGAGTGTCGATGCCAACTCACCTACAAGTGAGGCATTACGCGGAGTAGAACCTGAAGATTTAATCCAGTACGGTTTGATTCCTGAATTTGTTGGTCGTTTGCCAGTAGTTGCTACGCTTGAAGAGCTTGATGAGGCAGCTTTAGTGCAGATTTTAACTGAACCGAAAAATGCGCTGACCAAACAATATGAAAAACTGTTTGAATTGGAAAACTGTGAGCTGGAATTCAGAGCGGACGCGCTAAGAGCTATCGCCCGCAAAGCAATGGAGCGTAAAACAGGAGCACGCGGTCTGCGTTCCATTATTGAAAATGTACTGTTGGATACCATGTTTGACCTGCCATCTTTGGACAATGTGACCAAAGTGGTTGTTGATGAGAGTGTTATCAACGGTGAAAACACGCCTATTTTGATTTATGAAGATCATCCTGCTGATCTCGCTTCAGGTGATAAATAATTTCCACCTGATGGATCTTTAAATTTTTGGCTGATATCGAGGCGTCCGGTTTTTCCGGACGCTTGATTTCTTAATGCCTGTCCCCATATTGTTTTCACGAACACACAATTATTGTGTCAGTTGACTCCCTTAAGAGGTCCGCATTGATGGAAAAAGAATTTGAAACTACATTAACTGATGACAATGCACTGCAAAAAGTGCCTGTGCTGCCTCTGCGTGATGTTGTTGTTTATCCTCACATGGTTATTCCTTTGTTTGTTGGACGTGAAAAATCCATCAAAGCACTTGAACATGCTACCGATGAAAACAAACAAATCCTGCTGGTCGCTCAAAAAGATTCCGGTGAAGATTCACCTGCACCCGAGAATCTTTATGAAACCGGCACGCTTGCCAATATTCTGCAATTATTAAAATTACCTGATGGTACCGTGAAGGTGTTGGTTGAGGGAACGCAACGCGCTAAAGTTGCCTTGTATGATAATAGCAATGCATTTTGTGAAGCAGAAGTTGCCAGTTTTATCGATGAACATCCTGATCAGCGTGAAGCCGATGTATTAATGCGCACGTTGCTAAGTCAGTTTGAGCAGTACGTAAAACTCAACAAAAAAATACCACCAGAAGTTATTGCTTCTTTATCGAGCATTGAAGACCTTGCGCGCATGGCGGATACCGTTGCTGCGCATATGACTTTAAAGCTCGAAGATAAGCAGCTGTTACTGGAAATGGCGGATGTAAAAGATCGCATTGAAAAATTAATGGCTTTTCTGGAATCGGAAATCGATATTCAGCAGATTGAAAAACGCATTCGTAATCGCGTTAAAAAGCAGATGGAAAAAAGTCAGCGCGAATATTATCTGAACGAACAGCTTAAAGCCGTACAGAAAGAGCTTGGCGAGTTGGATGACACGGGTAATGAAGTTGAAGAATTAGCCGAGAAAATTGCCACAGCGGGCATGAGCCCTGAAGCACGCGACAAAGCCGAATCTGAGCTGAAAAAATTAAAAATGATGTCGCCAATGTCTGCTGAAGCCACAGTGGTTCGTAACTATATTGAATATCTGCTGGAAGTGCCGTGGAAAAAACGTTCACGTGTCACCCTGGATCTGGACCATGCTCAGCAAGTGCTGGATGAAGATCATTATGGTCTGGAAAAAGTAAAAGAACGTATTACTGAATATCTCGCTGTCCAGAAACGGGTAAAAAAACTGAAAGGTCCAATTTTGTGTCTAGTCGGACCACCGGGTGTCGGTAAAACATCAATTGCTCAGTCTATTGCACGTGCAACAAACCGTAAATTCAGCCGCATGGCATTGGGTGGTGTACGTGACGAAGCGGAAATTCGTGGTCATCGTCGGACTTATATCGGTTCAATGCCAGGTAAAGTGATTCAGAATATTTCTAAAACCGGCGTGCGTAATCCACTATTCCTGTTAGACGAAATTGACAAAATGGCACAGGATTTCCGTGGTGATCCGGCTTCCGCATTATTGGAAGTGCTTGACCCTGAGCAAAATTCGACCTTTGCCGATCATTACCTTGAAGTCGAATATGATTTGTCTGACGTGATGTTTGTTTGTACGGCAAATACACTGAATATTCCGGATGCGTTACGCGACCGGATGGAAATAATTCGTCTGGCGGGATATACCGAAGATGAAAAACTGAATATTGCATTACAGTATCTGTTACCAAAAGCAATAAAAGACAATGGTTTAAAAGCGAATGAGGTTGAAATTACTTCTGAAGCCGTGATGGAAATCATTCGACGTTATACACGCGAAGCTGGTGTGCGTAATCTTCAGCGTGAGATATCGAAAATCTGTCGAAAACTGGTTAAACAAATTCTTAGTGAATCCCCTGAAGAGAAGGTTATTGTTACAGCTGATAATCTGGAAGACTACTTAGGTGTTTACCATTATCAATATGGTGTCGCTGAAGAAGATGATCGCATTGGTCAGGTAACTGGTCTGGCTTGGACCGAAGTAGGTGGTGAATTACTGACTATCGAATCTGCTGTGATGCCGGGTAAAGGTAAAGCCAGTTATACCGGTAAGCTGGGTGATGTGATGCAGGAATCTATTCAGGCCGCTACCACTGTGGTTCGCTCAAGAGCGGTAGAGTGGGGTATCGCCGAAGATTATCTTCAGAGTCATGATTTACATATCCATGTTCCTGAAGGCGCGACCCCTAAAGATGGTCCAAGCGCGGGGGTTGGTATGTGTACAGCGCTGGTATCTGCAATTACTGGTATCCCGGTTAAATCCAATGTGGCGATGACCGGTGAAATCACATTGCGTGGTGAGGTCTTGGCAATAGGTGGATTGAAAGAAAAATTACTTGCCGCACATCGCGGTGGTATTGATACGGTTTTGATTCCGAAAGATAACGTGAAAGACTTACGGGAAATTCCAGATAATGTAAAATCCGGTTTGGAAATTATTCCGGTACGCTGGATTAATGAAGTTCTGGAAAAAGCCTTGCAACATATGCCAACAAAAGTGTTGCCGACTCCTGATACAGCAACTGTTCTGCCGCCAGAACAGGCCAGTTTTCATGAAGTCAATACACAAAACCGGCACTAATCTGATAAAAGCGAGCAGCGGAGATTTATGATGACCCAAAAACAACAACAGCGTTTAATCGGGACGCTATTGCTTGTCTTTTTCATCGCCGTGCTCGCTTATATCGTTTTATCCAAAGTTAGTCAGACAGAGTCCGGCAGACAGGAAGTCGAGGAAGAACCTATTCAGTTTTCATCAGTGATTGAGCCTTTACAGGAAGAGGCGGATGATGACTCAGAGCTGGAAACAGCTTCTTCTGCCCCGGAAGCTTTTGTTGAAATTGATCCTGAAATTACAGGCAATACTGCTCCGCAGTTACCTGACGCTTTTGTGACAGAACCTGTTACTCCTGAGCCTGAAACTATAGCACCTGCTCCAGTACCAGAGGCTCCCAAACCTGTTCCCACGCCAAAAGCTCCCGAACCTGAACCGGCAGCAGAGACTCCAGCTCCTAAAGTAAGTAAACCCGAGCCTAAACCAGAATTGACTTCTGCTCCGGCAGAAACAAATTCGCGCTGGATTCTTCAGTTAGGTAGTTTTTCATTGGAAGCGAATGCAATCAGTCGGAAAACGCAGTTAGAAGAGCTGGGTTATCAACCAATGATTGAGCAAACACGTTCAGGTGGAACCGTTATTTATCGAGTGAGATTGCAACCGAGTGCAGATCGATCTGCTCTGGAAAAAACCGCTGAGTCAATACGAAATCAATTAAACATTAATACCCAGGTTTTCCCCTATCAGTAATGCATCACAAAGAACTCAATTAACTATTCATTTTAAGTAAATATATTGGGTTCGTTTGTGCAATTCTGATAAAATTCTCCTTTTAACACGCTGCTCGACGCGGAGTCATAATGAACTGGGTAGATTATTTAATAATCGGCATTATTTTGATTTCGTCGGGCATCAGTATCGTTCGCGGTTTTATAAAAGAAGTACTTTCGTTAATTAGCTGGATAGTAGCGATTTGGGTTGCATTCATGTTTTTTGCAAACTTCGCCAGTTTGTTAACGCCCTATATCGATACAGCTACGCTACGTCTATTTATTGCATTCTTTGTCTTATTTGTTGTCACATTAATACTCGGGGCACTGGTTAATCATTTGATATCACAATTGGTTGAAAAAACTGGTCTCAGCGGCACTGACCGTGCTCTGGGTGTGATTTTTGGTATTCTTAGAGGTGTCGCAATCGTCACTATATTAGTGTTGGCTGCCGGAGTAACACCCATGCCATCTGACAGTTGGTGGCAAAACTCTTTATTGTTACAACACTTTGAAGATCTGGCGGTTTGGGTCAAACAGCTGTTGCCAGCTGATGTTGCCGAACACGTTAACTTCAACTAATCCTGACAGGGTCTTAATATATGTGTGGAATTATCGGAATCGTAGGTCATTCAGAGGTCAACCAGGCACTTTATGACGGACTGACCGTTCAACAACATCGTGGTCAGGATGCCGCGGGGATTATGACCTGCGACCAAGACGGACGGTTTTACCTACGCAAGGATAATGGTCTGGTAAAAGATGTATTTCATACCCGTCATATGATTCGTCTTAAAGGCAATATGGGTATTGGACATATTCGATATCCTACTGCAGGTTGTTCAAACTCTGCAGAGTCTCAACCATTTTATGTCAACTCGCCATTCGGTATTGCCCTGGCGCATAACGGTAATCTGACGAACACCAAGCTGTTGTCAGATCTACTGTTTAAAAGTGATCGCCGGCATCTCAATACCGGTTCTGATTCAGAAGTTCTTTTAAATGTGCTTGCTCACGAAATACAAACTTCCGGCAAACTGAAACCGCAACCTGAAGATATTTTCAAAGCTGTTTCCGAAGTGCATAAGCGTTGTAAAGGTGCTTATGCTGTGGTCGCAATGATTGCCGGCGTCGGCATGTTGGCGTTCCGTGATCCCTATGGCATCCGACCTGCGGTTATTGGCAAGCGCGAAACAGAACTCGGCACAGAATATGTTGTAGCTTCAGAAAGTGTTGCGATTGATACACTTGATTTTGAGTTGATGCGTGATGTTCAGCCTGGCGAGTGTATTTTTATTGATATGCAAGGTCATTTTCATAGTCAACAATGTGCTGAAAATCCGATTAAATCTCCATGTATTTTTGAATATGTTTATTTTGCTCGTCCTGATTCGATGATGGATGGCATTTCAGTCCATAAAAGCCGTATGCGTATGGGCACCAAATTAGCAGAAAAAATTAAACGTGAATTTCCAGATCACGATATCGATGTGGTCATTCCTATCCCAGATACCAGCCGTAGCGCTGCTTTGCAACTTGCCTATGATTTAGACGTGGTATATCGCGAAGGCTTTATTAAAAACCGTTATATCGGTCGTACCTTCATCATGCCTGGCCAGCAACAGCGCAAAAAATCTGTTCGACAAAAATTGAATGCCATTGATTTGGAATTCCGTGATAAAAATGTGTTGCTGGTAGACGATTCAATTGTCCGTGGCACAACTTCCCAGCAAATTGTGCAAATGGCCCGTGATGCCGGCGCTAAAAAGGTCTATCTGGCTTCCGCTGCACCACCAGTTCGTTTCCCCAATGTATATGGTATCGATATGCCTTCACCCTCTGAATTCGTTGCGCATAATCGTAATGTAGATCAGATTGCTGAAGAACTGGGAGTGGACTGGTTGATCTATCAGGATTTAAACGATCTGGTTGAAGCCATTAACAAGAAAAGTGATGTTAAACGCTTTGATACGTCTTGTTTCGATGGCGATTACATTACCGGGGATATTGATGAAACCTATTTGTACTACATTGATGCGCTGCGTAATGACATGTCCAAACAGACTGAAGAAGAAGGTAACGTTACTATTGAGCTACATAATGACGTTTAAATTGCACAGTCATCGTACTAATTTCAAACCTTTGATTCCTGCTGAAATCAGCAGGAATAAACAGCTTTTTGCTGTTTGATACCAATTCTTATATAATCCCGTCGATTATGCATCAGCAATTGCCAAAAGAAATTGATCCGTTTCGTTTTGCTCACAGCGGTTTACAGATAGCGGGAGAAATCCCGGTCAGTAAAATGTCGCGGTTGAGTGAAATGTTGCACGACAATTCAGGGACAGTTTCGGTCGATATGCAGTTTGATATTGATACTACCGGCACGCCCTATATGCGTGGACAGTTTACTGTCACGGTCAATCTGTTATGTGAACGTTGTATGGAGCCGATGGCTCATTCAATGAACATTACAACGATATTGGCACTGGTTCGGCACGAAGGGAAAATTGAAGGTCTTGCCGAGCAATACGAGCCATGGATCTTGAATGATGCAAAACAAGTTGATCCGGCACAGATAGTGGAAGATGAGTTAATACTCGCCTTACCGATTGTGCCAAAACATGATTATCCATGTTTGCCGGAAGAATTATGGCAAGCAGGAGATGAAGAAATTGAGCCTGAAAAACCAGTCTCACCGTTTGCCGTTTTATCTTCGTTGAAATCGAAGAAATAATTTATTTGTCGTTTTGGGTTTAGGAGTTTAAGCCATGGCTGTTCAAAAGAGTAAAAAGAGTCCTTCACGTCGCGGTATGCGTCGTTCACATGATGCATTAACTGAGTCAACATTAGCAGTTGATTCGACTTCAGGTGAATTACACCGTCGTCATCATGTTACTGCTGACGGTTACTATCGTGGCCGTAAAGTCATTGCTGATAAGAGTGAATAAGGCTTAACAGAAATTGACTTTAACAATTTCGATTGACGCTATGGGCGGGGATCACGGACCTCAAGTCGTGATCCCCGCTGCTATATCAACACTGCAAAGGCATTCTGATATAGAGCTGATTTTAGTTGGCGATGAAGCCATAATTTCAGCAGAATTAGCTAAACATCAGTTTAATGATAAACACCGGATGAAAATTCACCATGCCTCCCAAACGGTTGGTATGGATGAACCTCCTTCTTCGGCACTTCGCGGCAAAAAAGATTCTTCCATGCGGGTAGCTATTAACCTGGTGAAAGAGGGGCAAGCAGCTGCTTGTGTCAGTGCCGGTAATACCGGTGCCTT
>DELT01000100.1:20581-23907 GCA_002354555.1 Methylophaga sp. UBA2689 | reverse complement strand
CTGTAAAAGTGACATTTGCGAGCGTGCAATTATACGTGCCAATTCTATGAAAAGATAGCAAAATCATTCATTTATTTGGATGGGCATGGTGCTGTAAGCACTTGTATGTAATTATCAGCTAACTTGTTTTTCATAATTGAGAAAATATCATGGATCCATTTTCCGTTGATGCTTATACCCCGGCAGAAATTGCTCGTCGTCTGGAAAAAATCAGTATGAGTAAATGCACTCTGGATCCATTAAGAGTGTTTGCTCTCTCACTACTAGCCGGAGCTTTTATCGCGCTGGGGGCAGCATTCTTTACCCTCGTAACCTATGACGATGGCAATATGCCAGCTGGTTTGATGCGATTACTTGGTGGTCTGGCATTTTGCCTGGGGTTGATTCTGGTGGTGGTTGCCGGGGCAGAATTATTTACTGGTAACAACCTATTAGTGATGGCCTGTATCGATGGCCTGATTAGCTTTAGGCAACTGATTCAGAACTGGGCAATTGTTTATATTGGCAATTTCATGGGGGCATTGGGCATTTTAGTGTTGATGTATTTAACTGGTTTATGGTGGCAGGGCGATGGGTCTCTTGGAAATAAAGTGGTGGCGATTGCTGACACTAAAGTGAACCTAGGCTGGATGGAGGCATTTGCTCGCGGTGTATTGTGCAATATCCTGGTGTGTCTGGCCGTCTGGTTGTGTATGGCGGGGCGTAGTGTCACAGATAAAGTATTGGCCGTTATTTTTCCTGTTACTGCCTTTGTCGCTCTGGGATTTGAACACTCTGTTGCGAATATGTTTTTTATTCCGGCTGGATTACTGGTGCAAACACAAGCAGAAACCTCGCTCGCCATCTCAGAGCAGTTAACAATTGGTGGTTTTTTCTGGCATAACTTGATCCCGGTGACATTGGGCAATATGCTGGGTGGTAGTGTTTTTGTGGGCCTGTTCTACTGGTTTATCTATTTACGTAAATAACAAGGAAATATTATGACTGAACATGTTTATAAACATATTGAAATTACTGGCAGCTCTGCTGAAAGTTCGGATAAAGCCATTGAGAACGCGATTGCCAAAGCGGCTGAAACCGTTAAAAACCTGCATTGGTTTGAAGTAACGGACACTCGCGGTTATATCGAAAACGGCGGAGTCCGTTACTGGCAGGTCACTATTAAAATCGGTTTTCGTATTGAAGGTTAAATAGTCGTTAGCTTATTTGCTGATCTTGGTAAACTTGGCGCCTTCGAGCGTCAAGTTATACATTAACCCTTTGTTACTGAAAACAAATCCTACAATCGGATCTTTGATATCAGTTGTATTGATATCTTCGCCAACACCCCATTCGACTACTGCTACTGAACCATCTACACCGGCTTTCCAACCTTCACTTTCACGAAATTGTTTTAAAGCCTGCTCATTCATAAATACCAGGATTACTGTTTTCTGTTGGGCTCCCAATTGAAAGCCGATCGAGGCACCTGCAGTATTGTAATAATCCACAGTGTTGCCGCCAATGCGAAGCGCACCTTCACCATATTCACCGCCAATACCAAATCCAGCTTTAATGACATCCGGAAAAACTAATACGCCTTTTGCTTGTTCGAGGAAACGATCTCCACCAGAAACCTCACTCTTGAAACGTTTCAGAGCTTCATCGAC
This sequence comes from Methylophaga sp. UBA2689, assembly GCA_002354555.1. GTDB lineage: Bacteria > Pseudomonadota > Gammaproteobacteria > Nitrosococcales > Methylophagaceae > Methylophaga. The sequence continues at coordinate 22,258 of DELT01000100.1, read as the reverse complement.
TTTGATATCAATTTCAGTGGCAGATGCTGCCTGGGATGTTGCAGACAGAGTAAGCAAAGCAAAAGCGAAAAATATCGCTAATAAAACAGGGAGATAAAACATTTGTCGGTATAACATGCTGAAAATCCTCAACAACATTATTGGGGTTTCAAAATAGCACGCAAAGGGAGGACAGGGAAGTAGGTCGGTCAATGCGCCGATAAAGCGCATTGACCCAGATTAGAATTATAGATCCTAGTTGTTAATACCGAGACTTTTAAGATACTCATCATAAGTACCGGTAAAGTCAGTGATACCTTCATTTTCCATATCAAATACGCGAGTTGCCAGTGACGATACAAATTCGCGGTCATGGGAGACAAAGATCAATGTGCCTTCGTAATTCTCTAATGCCAGATTAAGTGATTCGATAGATTCCATATCCATGTGGTTGGTCGGCTCATCCATCACCAGAATATTGGGTTTTTGCAGGATCAATTTGCCAAATAACATGCGGCCTTTTTCACCACCAGACAGCACATTGACCTTTTTATCGATCATATGCCCAGAGAACAGCAGGCGACCTAGAGTGCCACGAATAACCTGTTCGTCATCTTCTGGGCTGCCCCATTGGGACATCCACTCAAACAGAGTCATATTGTTTTTAAACAGGTGATCATGATCCTGTGCGTAATAACCGATATTGGCATTTTCCGACCATTTTACATTGCCGGATTTTGGGGCCAGTTCACCGACCAGCGTTTTCACAAAGGTGGTTTTACCGATACCGTTAGGACCGATGACAGCAATTTTTTCGCCTACCTCAGCCATAAAACTGAAGTTTTCAAACAACGGTTTTTCGTTATCGTAACCCTGAGTCAGCTTGCTGACTTCCAATGCATTGCGGAACAGTTTCTTTTCCTGATTAAAGCGTATAAACGGATTTACCCGACTGGAAGGTTTAATGTCATCCAGCTGAATTTTTTCCATTTGTTTTTGACGGGAAGTTGCCTGTTTTGCTTTGGAAGCATTGGCTGAGAATCGTGATACAAACTCCTGCAGCTCTTTAATCTGTGCTTTTTTCTTAGCATTATCTGATTGTAGACGTTCGCGCGCCTGAGTGGAAGCAATCATGTATTCATCATAATTACCTGGATAAATCCGCAATTCACCATAATCCATATCGGCCATATGGGTACAGATGCGATTGAGGAAATGGCGATCATGCGAAATGATAATCATGGTGCTGCTACGTTGGCTTAATACTTCTTCCAGCCAGCGAATAGTATTGATATCCAGATGGTTGGTCGGCTCATCGAGCAACATGATATCGGGATCAGCAAACAGTACCTGCGCCAACAGAATACGCAGTTTCCAACCGGGAGCAATTTCGCTCATCGGACCATAATGCTGTTCAACCGGAATACCGACGCCTAATAATAATTCACCAGCGCGGGATTCAGCAGTGTAACCGTCCATTTCTGCATATTGACCTTCCAGTTCCGCAACTTTCAGACCATCTTCTTCACTCATTTCCGGCAGGTTATAAATGCGATCGCGCTCACGATGCACATCCCATAAATCAGGTTGTCCCATAATCACCACGTCAATAACGCGTTGATCCTCGTAAGCAAACTGATCCTGTTTTAATACGGCATAAGATTCATTGGGGTCGTAACTCACATTACCGGAGGTGGG
>DELT01000100.1:0-20410 GCA_002354555.1 Methylophaga sp. UBA2689 | reverse complement strand
TTTTCGAACAGGGGCTTGGCCCCGAATTGCATGGTAATGTTAGCAGTGCTTAACAAAGTTAAAATCCTGTATCTAAAGGAGAAATTCAGACGTACTGAAAAAACCCGCCATTATACATGGTCTGATGGGTTACCGATAAGGTTCAGTTTTTGTTGTCTGCTGAGTTTCTTAATTGCGGCTTCCCGACGACTGGCACTGCTGCGATCAGGATGCTGTTCCTGATACACCACTTTCTGAGCATCACTGGTATGAAAAAAACGCGCACCACCGCTATGGTTTTGATGTTGTTTTAAGCGACGCTCTAAATCAGTGGTAATACCGGTATAAAGATGGCCATTTGCGGCTTGAATGATATACAGCGTCCATTCAGTCTTTATCATTAAATTCCAGCGCCACCGAATTAATACAATAGCGCAGGCCGGTGGGGGCAGGGCCGTCATCAAATACATGCCCCAAGTGTGCTTCACATTGCTGACAGCGAACTTCAGTGCGATCCATGTTGTAGCTGTAATCGGGATGATGAGTCACTACGCCATGCTCTAGCTGTGAAGAAAAACTGGGCCAGCCGCAACCGGCATCAAATTTGTCATCAGAAGCAAATAAGGCCTGGCCACAGCAAACACAGTGATAACAGCCATTCTCATCATGATCGAGATATTTCCCGGAAAATGCTGGTTCTGTGCCAGCTTGTCGGGTGACGCGATATTGTTCATCGTTAAGTTGTTGACGCCACTGTGTATCCGTTTTTAAATCGGAGTTCATTTTGCTCATCTCATTACAACGTGTCGGGCATTGTATAAAAAACTGCAAAGCAAAGCACACCTGTTTTGCTAGTTTGAGAGCTACGTCTGAGGGGCCTATAAGAGCTATGTGCTTCTGATCGCCTGTTGGATCGCGCTACGCATTGAAGGAAATTGTTTCAACAATATCTGCATGCCCTCAATATCAAACGCATCAATCCGTTCAAGCAACTGGCTGGCATACCGATCCAGTGCGTCAATTTTATGATTGCTAGCCAGTCTGGCAATTTCGTGGGCAAAGTTTTTAATGTCGGTCATGCTGTTACTTTGGGTGGCTAAACGCCATATTTCATCGATATCGGTTTGAAAATGATTAAAAATCGATAAAAGCTGTTTTTTGTCCAGCATTGACCAATCCTGTTGTGGCGCTTTTATAGTTTCAACGTCAACCGCCTGATATCGTAAAAACACACTTAGAGCGTGAAACAGTTCGTTGCGTAAAACAGGTTTTCGCAGATAGGCGTCAAAATGATCCAATTTATCCTGTTCATAGGCATCTTTCATTACTGAAGCAGTCAGTGCAACCACAGGTAAATCTGGTTTAATCATTTTGATTTGTTTTGCGGCTTCATAACCGTCCATCACTGGCATGCGAATATCCATCAACACGAGGTCTACCGGATTCTGTTTAACAAAATCCACAGCCAGCTGACCATTTTCAGCTTCACTGGTTTGAATATGGCTGTTGATAAAATGCTGACGTATCAATTCCCGGTTATGCGCGACATCATCTACGATTAGCATATTGGCGGGCTCAAAACGTATATGGCTGGCATCAAAAGCTAACGCCTGTTGACGAATTTTGTCACTGGCAATGGCGGCAATATCAATTCCTGGCAAATCAATACTGAATACCGAGCCTTCACCACTTTTACTCTGCAGACGGATATGACCACCCATCATCTCAATCAAGCGGCGGGTGATTGACAAGCCAAGACCGGTTCCACCGTATTTGCGAACATCCTGGCCTGATTGCTGGGCAAAAATTTCAAATATATGTTCAACCTCAGCTTCGGGAATACCAATGCCAGTGTCTTCAACCAGGATATGTAAATCCAGTTTACTGAGATGATCATCGACATTATCAGCATGAACGTGAATACGTATATGACCGGTATCTGTGAATTTGACCGCATTACTGATTAAATTGAATAACACCTGTCTGAGGCGGGTGGCATCGAGTAACAGTCCATGAGGTAAATCGGGATCAATATCTAAATGTAACGCCAAATCCTTATTGCGGATTTGCAGAACAAACATATTGGCTATTTCATCAAACAGCTGATGTGGATCGGTGGCTGTTTTATTGAGTTGCAGTTTTCCGGCTTCAATCTTCGATAAATCAAGAATATCGTTGATCAGCAGTAAGAGGGTATTACCTGCACTGCGGATAGTTTTAATAAATGATTTAAGCCTGGGCTCGGTAACCTGCTCGTCCAGCAGTTCGGTAAAACCCAGAATAGCGTTCATTGGCGTACGGATTTCATGGCTCATATTGGCGAGAAATTGCGATTTGGCCAGATTCGCTGCTTCAGCATGCGTCTTGGATTCTTTTAATGAATCTTCAAGTGCAATGCGGTCATCCATATTCATGAAAAAACCCAGAAAAGCGGGCTTTCCCTGATATTGAATAGATATTATTGAAAACAATCCCTCGATGATCTGTCCATTTCGAGTTTGGATTTTGAGCATAACCCCGTTAATTTCACCGTCCGTAGAAAGCTGTTCAAGTACTTGTTTTCGTTGGGTAATATCCGCATAAAACTCCTGAACGTTAATGGTTTTCTGTAACTCAGCCGAAAATCCTAATTCTTCATAACAATGCTCATTGGCCAGCAATATGCTGCCATCCTCTGCAGAAGTGACCATCAGGCTCATCGGCATCACATTAATCAAATGCAATAGCTGCGCTTCACTGTCCCGCAGTTGCTGTTCCGAAATAAGGCGTTTATCAATTTCGGTACGCAAACGGCGATTCCAGTAAAAACTGGCAAGCAGGAAAATCAGCAATAATGCTACAACCTGAATCAGCAGTGTGTAATTGGTACGTTCAATGGTATTTACAGACATCCAACGTTGATCAATGGTACGTCGCTCATCAGCTGTTATTGCTGCCAGAGCTTTATTGATAATTGATACTAGTTCGGGTTGATCCTTAACAATGCCCATATGCAAAGCAGAGGAGTATTCCCTGACAATACTGGTATTAAGATGGGTTAATCCCGATTGACTGGCGTTGTGGGTGATGGTGGCGATAATATCAAAATAGGCATCTATTTCTTCCGCAGCCAGCATTGCCAGTCCATCGCGTACAGAAGGGACATAAACAATATCGATTTCCGGATAATAAGCCAGCAGAATTGACTCGGCAAAATAACCTTTTACTACCCCCACAGGTTTGTTATTGAATTCAGCCAGGCTGGTCAGATGACCGAATTTGGTTGTAGCGATGGCCAGTGGGTAATCCAGATAGGGAATCGATAAGTCGAGAAATGTTTCACGAAACGTATTTCGTGAAAGGGCGGCGATTAGCTCTATCTGATTGGTTTGTGCGGCTTCAATAACGGATTGCCAGTCAGTATAGGGTTCGAGCTGAAATTGCAGACCGGTCTGTTTGCTGATGAGCTGCAAATAGTCAGCACTAATGCCACTGTGCTCACCGTTTTTATCAATAAAATCAAATGGTGGCCAATCCGGATCAACCCCAATTCTGACAACGGGATGTTGATCTATCCACTGTTGTTCTTTTTCGGTTAAATCCAGTCGGCTCTGCTCATAAGGTAAGATCTCAAACGCTCTGCTATCACTGACAACGGCGTACCATTTATCAATTATCTGCTGTTTTTCAGCTGCGGTAATTGCCGATAACGATTTTTCAATAATGCTATGTAGCAATGGATAACGTTTATCAATGGCGACTGAGGTGTCCGTTGTAAAATTTGGTACTTTGGCGACTACTCGAAGATTGGAAAGGTATCGCTGTTTGATGACATTGGTAGCCACTGCGATATTGCCGATGTAGGCATCTGCCTTACCGAATGAAACGGCTTCCAGTGATTCATCATTGGAATTTGTCAGCACCAGATCCAAATTCGGGTAATTGATGGTCAGCCAGGTATGCAGGTAAGAGTCTTTATTGACAGCAACGGTAAAGCCAATCAAATCATCCATTGACTGAATATCATCACGATGCTGCTGAACAATAATTCCCAGTGAGAGGCTCACATAGGGCTTAGAAAATAACAAAAATTCCTGACGTGGTTTGGTCGCGGCGGCGCAGCTAAGTCCCATGAGTTCGCCAGCTCGCATTTTTTCCATGGTGTTGGCCCAGACATCCGGGACCACGGTAATAGTCAGACCGCTTTTTTCACTGATAAGCTCTAACACATCAGCGGATATACCATCATGTTCACCTTCTTCATTCAAAAAATCATAAGGTGCCCAACTGAAATCTCCACCCAGCGTGATTTCAGGGTTAGCGGCAATCCAGGCTTGTTCTTCTTCAGTAAATGTCAGCGCCGATAATCGGCAGCTGATAAACAGCAGGAAAAAAAATAATAACCAGTTAGTTTTGATCGGAAATGGCAACAAATTCATCAATATGTTCCAGCAGTATGCTCACCAGATAGGGATCAAACTGGCTACTGCTATGTTTCCTGATGTAATCCAGGGTGTCTTCCAGGGACCAGGCTTCTTTGTAGACCCGTTTATGCATTAACGCATCAAACACATCAATCAAACCGACAATACGACCGTAAATATGAATATCTTGGCCTTTGAGCCCTTGAGGATAACCGCTACCATCCCATTTTTCATGGTGCTGATGGGCGATGATGGCGGCAGCTTTGGTGTATTTTCGTTTGGAGTTCTGGAGAATTTTAAAGGCACGCGAGGTGTGAGTTTTCATGATGGCAAATTCATCTTCAGTGAGTTTACCGGGTTTATGCAAAATCGAGTGGGGGATAGTGATTTTACCAATATCATGCATTGGCGCGGCATGAAACAGGATATCGGCATCTTCATCCGTCAAACTTTCATGATACAACGCTAATAACCTGGAACTCTCGGCTACCCGGCGGATATGTTTGCCGGTTTCATCTGAAGTTGACTCCATCAACTCAGTCAGCACATAAATCATTTCCAGTTGATTCTGTTCCAGCTCGGTCATCAGCCGTTGCTGATTCTGTTCGTATTTGTGCTGTAGAGAAAGGTTATTTTGTTGCAGGAGTTTTTTAGCGCGATATAACGAAAGATGTGTATTGACTCTGGCCAGCAGTTCTTCGGCGTGAAACGGTTTACAGAGATAGTCGACTGCGCCAGCACGAAACCCCTGGCTTATTGAGTCTACGTCGACCTTGGCCGTAACAAAAATAATCGGGATATCCTGAAGTCGGGGCTCTGCCTTGATGCGTCGGCAAACTTCATAACCATCCATTTCCGGCATCATGATATCAAGCAAAATCAGGTCATACTCGTGCGTTTTCATTAACGCAAGTGCTTCCTGACCTCTGGTGGCAAATGACAGGTTGTAAGGCTCTTCCTTAAGAAAATTCATCGCTACCTGAATATTGTCAGGTACATCATCGACGATTAAAACATTGGCACTATTATCCATCGCGATTCCTTGTATACAGATACTGTTGCGGTAATCATTATTAATGATTACAAATGGTAGCTGCTGAAAGTAACAGTAACTATATTACTTGTCTATCCGTCTCAATAATCTGGGGTATATCAAATTGTTGCAAATTAATAACCTCTGACTGAAAACTTGGTTGGTGAGTTGCAATGATGAGTAATAAAATCGAAGTAAGTATGATGTGATTTTAATTTTGAGTTGGGTAGCAAAAATGGCTTTGAAGAAAGCGCCTGAATGGCAGGCTTTACTGGAGAGGGAATTTGAACAGCCTTATATGCAGCAGCTAAAGGCTTTTTTACAGCAGCAAAAAGCACAGCACAAAGAAATATATCCGCATTCATCCAACTGGTTTCATGCTCTGGAAACAACGCCTTTATCTAACGTAAAAGTTGTCATTCTCGGACAGGATCCCTATCACCAGCCGGGACAGGCGCATGGCTTATGCTTTTCAGTCAAACCCGGTGTGAAGGTTCCACCGTCTTTAATGAATATCTATAAAGAGCTGAATAATGATCTGGGTATTGCCCCTGCTAAACATGGTTACCTGGAAGCGTGGGCCAAACAAGGCGTTTTATTACTTAATGCCGTATTAACGGTGGAACATGGTCAAGCCAATGCACATCAGGGAAAAGGTTGGGAGCAATTTACTGATAGGGTCATCAGTCTGGTTAATCAACAATGTGAAAATGTGGTGTTTATGCTGTGGGGCAGTTACGCCCAGAAAAAAGGTGCTGCTATTGATAACCAGCGACATCTGGTTTTAAAAGCACCACATCCATCACCATTGTCAGCTCACCGCGGTTTTCTGGGTTGCAAGCATTTCAGCCAGGCTAATGACTATTTACAGCAACATGGACAAACGCCTATTGACTGGCAATTACCACAATCGGTTTAACGATTTATCAAACACTAAAATATTTCTTCAATACAGCCGACGAGCAGGCTTGATACAATTCGCGCCATGATAAATTTCAGCCAACTTTCTTTACGACGCGGACCACGGTTACTGTTTGAAGCTGCCAATCTGGTGATTCATCCCGGACAGCGCATCGGTTTGACCGGCGCCAATGGCACCGGTAAGTCCAGCCTGTTTGCGATGATCCGCAATGAAATACATGCTGACATCGGTGATTTAACGTTTCCTGAATCATGGGTGATTGCCCATGTTGCACAGGAAACGCCCGCGGTCGATACAACTGCCATTGACTATGTGTTGCAGGGCGATGCTGAACTGAGTCAACTGCTCACACAATTGGCACAAGCAGAACAGAACAATGATGGTCATTTGCAAACCCAGTTGCATGACAAAATAGGCTTGATTGATGGTTATACCGGCCGTAGTCGGGCTGCAAAATTACTGCATGGATTAGGCTTCACTGCTGAGCAGCAGGAACATCCGGTCAGAACCTTTTCAGGTGGCTGGCGTATGCGACTCAATCTGGCCCAGGCATTGATGTGCCGTAGTGACTTATTGTTGCTGGATGAGCCCACCAACCATTTGGATCTCGAAGCCGTCTATTGGTTAGAAGAATGGCTACGTAGTTATGCTGGGACGCTGCTGGTGATTTCTCATGATCGTGAATTTCTGGATAGAGTCGTCACCCATATCGCTCATATCGAACAACAGCGCATCAAACTGTATACTGGTAACTATTCGGATTTTGAAATCGCCCGTGCCGAGCATCTGGCCAATCAGCAATCCGCTTATCAGAAACAACAATCTGAAATCGCGCATATCCGTGATTTTGTGAATCGATTCAAGGCCAAAGCGACCAAAGCCAAACAGGCTCAAAGTCGAATAAAAGCATTAGAGCGCATGGAAAAGATCGCTCCGGCGCATGTGGATTCACCGTTTCATTTCAGCTTTTTTGAACCCCGGCGTTTAACCACGCCAATTTTAGCGCTGGATAAAGCCAGTGTCGGTTATCAGCAAACGCCGTTAATCGAGAATATCAAGCTCCACCTTGCTCCCGGCGATCGTATCGGTTTGTTAGGCCCTAATGGAGCCGGTAAATCAACGTTAATCAAACTGATTGCCGGTGAACTGGAACCGCTCAGCGGTAAACGTCGCGAAGGTAAAGATATTGTTATCGGTTATTTTGCCCAACATCAATTAGAACAATTACGCCCTGATGAGAGTGCATTGAAGCACTTACAGCGGCTGGACCCAATGGCCACTGAACAGGATTGCCGTAATTTTCTCGGTGGTTTTGGTTTTAATGGGGATACCGCTCTGGAACCGGTTGCCCCATTCTCTGGTGGCGAAAAAGCCCGGTTGGTTCTGGCCCTTTTGGTTTATCAGCGCCCCGCTTTATTGTTATTGGATGAACCTACCAATCACCTTGATTTGGAAATGCGGCTGGCGTTGACCATGGCTTTGCAGGAATACGAAGGGGCATTAGTGGTGGTATCGCATGATCGTTATTTCCTGCGCAATGTCACCGATGATCTCTGGCTGGTAGCGGATGGCAAAGCCGCTACTTTTGAAGGTGACCTTGATGACTACCGGCAACTGCGTTTAGGCCGTGAAACGATGAATGCTTCTGCTGATAAAAGTCCTGCCGCTAACAATGGCAAAAAACTGGATCGACAGGCGGCAGCACAACAGCGTCAGAAATTACAGCCTTTGCGTAACCGGGTTAAAAAAGCAGAGCAAGTCCTCGATAAACAGAATGCTGAACTTGCCAAAATAGAATTACAACTGGCTGATACAACGTTGTATGAAGCGGCCAATAAAGAAAAACTCAAAGACCTGTTACAACAGCAAGCTGCCACCAAGGCGGCATTGGAACAGGCTGAAATGGACTGGCTTGAAGCCAGTGAAATACTTGAAAACGCAGAAACTGCAGAGGTTTAATCCGTGGCATTATTGTCTTTAAAACAGCTGACCGTCAGTTATGGTGGCCCCAATTTACTTGATAAAGTCGACTTTCAGCTCGATAAAGGTGAACGGGTTTGTCTGGTTGGCCGCAACGGCGCTGGTAAATCCACCTTGATGAAAGTCATTGCCGGAGAGATCACCCCAGATGGTGGTGAAATGGTCGGCTTGCAAGAATTGAAAATTGCCCGGCTGGAGCAGGAAGTTCCTGCTGGCACGGCTGGCAGTGTGTTTGATGTTGTGGCTGCCGGACTGGGCGAAGTTGGGCCTCTACTGGTGGAATATCATCATATTGTTCAGCAACTGGAACACGATAGCAGTGAACAAATCCTTAACAAGCTGGAAAAAGCCCAGCATAAACTCGAAGCAGTGGATGGCTGGAGTTTGGAGCAACAAGTAGAAACCGTTATTTCAAGATTATCCCTTGATGCTGATGTTGAGTTTTCCAGCCTGTCAGGCGGTATGAAGCGTCGAGTTCTCTTGGCTCAGGCTCTGGTACGCCAACCGGATATTTTATTACTGGATGAGCCTACTAACCATCTGGATATTAGCTCTATCACCTGGCTTGAAGGTTTCCTGAAAAGTTATGGTGGTACCTTATTGTTCATCACCCATGACCGCAGTTTTTTACAGGCCTTGGCAACCCGTATTGTGCAATTAGATCGTGGGCAACTGGTGAGCTTCCCGGGTGATTACAAAAGCTTTCTGGAGAAACGTGAAGCTTTACTGTCTGCCGAAGCTGAGCAGAATGCACAGTTTGATAAAAAACTGGCTCAGGAAGAAGTCTGGATTCGTCAGGGCATTAAAGCACGTCGCACACGTAATGAAGGACGTGTGAGAGCGTTGGAGAAGCTGCGTCGGGAACGTGGTCAACGCCGTGAGGTGTTAGGCAATGTGTCGATGAAGATTCAGGAAGGCGATCGTAGTGGCAAGCTGGTGGTCGAAGTTGAGAATATCAGTCAGGCATTTGATGGAAGACAGTTATTCAAAGATTTCTCAACGGTCATTCAGCGTGGTGATCGCATTGGTATTATCGGACCCAATGGCTGTGGTAAAAGTACGTTACTGTCGATTCTACTGGGTCGGGCTGAACCTCAATCGGGTACGGTGCGCTTAGGCACTAATCTGCAGGTAGCGTATTTTGATCAATTACGTAGCCAGTTGGATGAAGAGGCCAGTGTTGTAGATAACGTCGGGCAGGGTAGAGACTTCGTTGAAATTAATGGCAGTCCTAAACATGTGATTGGTTATCTGCAAGATTTCCTGTTCACCCCGGATCGTGCAAGAACACCGGTAAAAGCGTTGTCAGGTGGTGAGCGTAACCGTCTGTTACTGGCGAAATTATTTACCCAGCCAGCCAATTTACTGGTTTTGGATGAGCCGACCAATGATCTGGATGCAGAAACACTGGAATTGCTGGAAGACTTGTTGCTGGGCTTTACCGGCACCATGCTTCTGGTCAGCCATGATCGAAGCTTTCTGAATAATGTGGTAACCAGTTGCATCGTATTTGATGAAGATAAACAGGTCCGTGAATATGTTGGTGGTTATGATGACTGGCTGGCACAACGCCAGCAGTCTGCAAAACAGGAAAAGACTGCAGCCAAACTGGAGTCTGCATCTCATGCTGCAAAACCCGCTAAGAAAAAATCGAGTTTAACTTATCAACAGCAACTGGATCTGAAAGCGTTGCCGCTAGAGATTGAACGACTGGAGCAACAAATTGCGGCGTTAACAGAAAAAATGGCAGCGGCTGATTTTTATCAGCAGGATGCCAATAAGATTAAACAGGTTCAGACACAAATAATGGATTTGGAAAAGTCACTGGAATCTGCCTTTGAAAAATGGGAAAAGTTAGAAGCATTACAAAACGCCTAGCGGCAATATTGACAAGCATAAAAAAAGCCGCTGCCCTGGTAACAAGACAGCGGCTTTTTTGTTATTTTTATTCGTCTAACAATGCATCACGATTGTCTTCACGGATACGCGGCAGGATCCACATTTCATACATGGATACCACCCACATAAATGCAAACGATAACGCCATTGCGCCACCACCAATAATGACAAACCAGGCGAAGTTTGGATTCAGCTTGGTCAACCACCATGAGCTGATATCAATTAACAGAAAGATATACGGCATTGAGATAACAAATACTTTCAATGGTTTTGGTACACCGGATGCCAGACTGAAAATCAGTCCAACAAACATAAAGATAAAGGCAATACCAAATAAGTGAATGTGCGAAACACGGGCAAGTGATGCAAAGCTGGCTCCGGTATCAACGACAGCACGTTCTTTTATCTGTTTGAAATCAGAATAGTCTGGGACGGCGCCACCTGCATCAGCGTTATGACAGATAATACATTTGGCATCAAAGATCTGTCTGATACCGTCATTTTCATAAGCTTCTTCTGTTGCTCCGGCGTGCACCCAGCTGATTATCTTAGCTCGTTCATCATCGGTAGCCATTGGCTTCATTGAACCGTGTAACTTATTTTCCAGCAATGAATTGCTTCTGTTGCCGTAATAGCTGTAAACAATATCATCAATGGAAAGACCATATTTACCATCCGCCAGACCATGAGTAAGCTGAATTTGTACAATTGCCATCAGGTAACCCACTGCCACCACAACCAAATAACCGGTAAAAAGTGCTTTTAATGAGGTGCCTTGACTTGCGAGATTAAGGTTGTGATTTCTTGCCATGTTGTTTCCCTTATTTTTATTGTGTTTATTTTAGTACATAGCGCTTTTACTGAGTAGTAAAAACACTATTTATTTGCCAAAAACCTGCTGCAAAATCTCCGAAGTACGTGCTGCAGGATTGTCACGGATTTTCTGCTCCTCCTGAGCTAACATAACAAACAAGCCGTTTAGCGCCTGGTCAGTTACATAATCCTGCAGATCCATATCCAGCTCCTGGCCTACTACAGGCACTGAACTGAGTTTATCGTCCAGCTGGTTGTAATAGCGGGTTGCACCAACTTCATTCAATGATGTATCGATTATGGGTTTAAATAAGCCAGCGAGCTTGCCTCGAGTACGGTCTTCAAAAAAACGTGTAGCAGCATCGCTTTCGCCATTCAAAATATTACGAGCATCGTCGATCGACATACTCTTAATAGCATCGATCATAATCGAGGTGGCTTGTGGTGCGGCTTTTTCTGCTGCCCGGTTGATACTTTGTTCAAAATCGTCTGCCATTTTATTCAGGCCCAGCTGACGCATTAACCCTGCAGCTTGTTGTACGCGAGGAGGCAATGGAATGCGGATTTCCGGATTGTTTAGATAACCTCCCTCTTTACTGACATTTTCGACAGCTTTTCTGGTGCCGACTTCTAACGCTTCTTTGAGACCGTTGGCAATTGTGTCAGAACTTAAATCCGAGCCTTCCGATGTGCTGAGCGCCGTAGTACCAGATTTACTGAAGTCTTCGAGGAATTTTTTCCAGTCTGCATGGCTGGGTGATGTCGCCATTAAAAAAAATATAAAAAGTGTCCAACTAATCTTTGCTGAAAATTTCATGCTGTAAATCCTTTCCTGTTCAGCTTTGATAGTGCCTGTATGACTCTGTAAGCGTCAAGCTATCCATTATTATCATTTGGAATAACGGACAAAAAAAAGCCGGTTAATTGCTTAACCGGCTTTTCATGTCTATCGGATCTGGTTATCAGCTAGGGACAACGTTTTCCGCTTGTGGACCTTTTTGACCCTGTGTCACTTCCATAGTGACAGCCTGGCCTTCTTTCAGAGTTCTAAAACCATCTGATTTAATCGCGCTGTGATGTACAAATACATCTGGACCATCGGCGCGTTCAATAAAACCGAATCCTTTTGCGTCATTGAACCATTTCACTGTGCCTGTAACTTGCTCTGCCATATCAACCTCAATATCTTAAATCTTCTGCTAACTTAACTCCTAAGTCAGCTTACACTACCCCTTAAAAAAGGGGTTAATCGCATTGTACGCCCAAAATTTAACAAAAAGTCACATTTATTTTGACCATAACAACTTTTTTTTTACTTGAAAAACACCTTTAGAAAGTGGAAAAAAAACGCTTAACCATTGAATCTATTATGTTTAGCGGTAAGGCAGTATTCCAAATGTTCATATTTAATAACAATTCAGAATATTAGTTTGGCAACTATAAAAGCGGATAAAATGCGCGATTTTGCCTTTAACATAGGCTAAACCGGCTTAAAATCAGCTGGCTTTTCAGAGCCGTCTCCAAAGAAAAATTTCTCCAATTCAGTTCTCAGAAAAGTCTGGGATTTTGGATCAGCCAATGATAAACGATACTCATTAATTAACATGGTTTGATGAGCCACCCACATTTGCCAGGCTTCTTTAGAGACTGTTTCATAGATTTTTTTGCCCAGTTCACCAGGATAAGGTGGAAAATCGAGTGCCTCTGCTTCTTTGTTGAGTTTTACACAATGCACAGTACGTGTCATAGCATCCTCTCGGTTGATGATAAAAAATGAATTAATTGTTTAACCGGAGCAGGTAAGCCCAAAGTTAACGCCTGATCTATTTTAACCCAGATATGTCTATTATTCTCAGCCACAAGGGGGATTGGCTCAGCAGTAAACAAATAAGGGTTTATGGTTAATTTGAAATGACTGAAAACATGTTTTATTTCAGGTAATGACGATTCCAGTAAGGTATTTTTTATCGGCAAGCTGTTATCTGGTGCCTCTGCAGTTTTTCCCTCGGGAAAACTCCATAGACCTCCCCATATGCCATTTTGCGGACGTTGCTCTAATAATATCTGGTTATCTTGATCGATATAGACAAACCAGTTGGTGTGACGGACAGGTTGAGTTTTTTTCACTTTGCGTACCGGGAATAAAGTCGGCTCACCGGATGCAAAAGCCTTGCAATCAAATTGAAGAGGGCATTGCTGGCAAGCTGGGCGACTGCGGGTGCATAAGGTGGCTCCCAGGTCCATTTGTGCCTGAATATAGTTAGCAATGCGTTGTTCAGGTAATAATATCTCGGCTCGTTGCCACATGGCGGCTTCTGCTTGTTTCTCACCCGGCCAGACATTAATGGCATCATATCGGGCCAAAACGCGTTTTACATTGCCATCCAGAATCGGATAGCGCTGATGAAAGGCCAGCGCCATAATGGCTCCAGCAGTAGAACGGCCAATTCCTGGCAAATCCAAAAGCGCCTGAAAATCCTCTGGCACCTCTGCGTCATGGTGTTGTTGGATCTGAACGGCGGCTTTATGCAGATTTCGTCCACGGGCATAATATCCAAGCCCTGACCATAAACCGAGGACATCATCTATATTGGCATCAGCCAGAGCGTTAATGTCCGGAAACCGCTCAATAAAACGCTGGTAATAGGGAATAACGGTAGCAACCTGAGTTTGCTGAAGCATCACTTCGGAAAGCCATACATGATAAGCCGATGGATTTTGCTGCCATGGCAAATCCTTACGACCATGATGGTCAAACCAGGCTAATAAACGTTCACTGAAGCTGCTAGTCAAAATAGAATCAGACCATGTTCTTTTATGAACAGGGCCTAGAATAAACTTTTCAGTTTTTCCTTCAACAAATCTTCCTCTGAAGGTTCATCTGCAGAGTCTGCATCATTTGATGTTTGCTCATCAGTAGCAGGCTCTTCAGCAGTTGAAGATTTTGATTCGCCACCCAGTTTATTACCCAGTAATCCTCCAAGCCCATCACCCAGTTTTTCTTTTAGTTTTTCTTCAGCTTTCGCTTTAATTTTACCAGTGGCCTGTTCTTTTAAGACCGAGGCTAAATCCACTTTGGGCCTTGGATTATCAAAACTACCAGTAATTTTTACCGGAATGGTGACACCTTTCAGATCCTCAAGAGTTTTGCCTCCCTGACCTTCAGCTGTACCGACGATTGAAACGCGAACAGAATAATCAATGACTTCTCTGGGCAGATCAATATCACCCGCACCAGTGACTCTCAATAATGGAGACATTAACTCAAGATCCTGATTATTTACGATGCCTTCATTTGCGGTGAATGTGCCTTTCAGACTGCTGAAATCAGTTTGCACCGGTTCGTTAGTTTCTGCGGCCTTTTGTCCGGAAAGAACAGCCTTGGCCTGGCGAATTGCTTCGGCAATATTAATGCCTTTCAATGCGCCATCAGTAAAAGAAAATGCACCATTACCGTTCAGGCTTTGTTTAATGGCATCAATATCTTTACCACTGCCATTCAGCTTTACATTGGCATTTGCTGTGCCGGCAATTCGGTCATTACCGGTCAGATCTTTTAATAAGGGGCCGGCCTGCACCCCCTGCAGGTTTTCATCCACAGCAAGTTTCAAACTGTCACCCCGAGCATCGAGATTGACATTACCCTGATACTTTCCCTGATATAACTCTGCTGCCAGGGGACTTAGTTTTATCAGTCCATCTTTTGCATCAATAGTAATCACAATGTTTTCACTGTTAATGCCACTGACTTTGAGTTTGCCGATTTTCAAACTGCCTTTGGCGTTAATGTCCCGCAGTGTTTCCAATGGTAGTTCACTTGATCCACCCGCTGCAGATGATGCAGGTGTAGAAACTTCTTTAGCAGTTTTATCCTCACCTTCTTCTTTTGCTGGGGGTAAATAGCGATCAGCATCAATTTGATCCAGCGTCAGATTAAATGTGTAAGCGGGTTTCTCGAAATTGTTGATACCAAATTGACCGGTTAATTGACTTTGATCCAGTGTCAATTGTAAGTCACTGGTATTAATTGATTGTTTACTGCCACTGATTTCACTGCTCAGCTGAACCAGTTCCAAAGTACTGTTATCGGCCATTTCAGGCAGTTCAATTTTTAAATCTTCGGCTAACTTTCGCAGATTGAAAGGCTTCACCTGGATATTGCCATTAAATGTCAGATCATCAGACAGGATTTTCTTTGCCAGAATACGTCCATTCATCGTCAGATCTGCCAATTTGATGGCAAGATCATTAACCTGCAATGTTTCATCAGCGAGATTAGCAATAAGGTTGGTTGTGACATCCAGTTTGCTTTTGCCCTCGGGCAGATTTTTATCTTCAATATCTGCGCTGATAACAAGATTTGTAATGCTATGTTGTTGGGATGCCAGATTGGCTTCGATTAGACCCTCGATTTTGGCGTCAATATTTTGTTCTGAACCGGTAGCTTGTAAATTAATTGCTAAATTTTGGATTGTCACCAATTCACTAGCCATATTGGCATGAATGTCAGCCTGAAGGTCCAGATTAGCCTGTTGCAATGGCATTGCAGAACTATTGGCAACTGTATTGAGCTTCAGTGACTCCAGTGCGTAAATCTGCTTTTCAAGATCGACGGTTACCTTACTCTCAAGTTCAATATGTGCTTTGACTTCAGGCTTACTGCTGATCAAATCAAACGATGTTGTTAGGGAAGTTGGTTCGCCGGGAGCCAGAGGATCGGTCTCTAGATTAAGATTACGTAACTGGAAGTTTTCATTTTTGCTGGCATCAGACCACAACACATTGGCATTAGTTAGTTTAATTCCGGCAATTTTTACTGCAGATAATCCACTGGATGGTTCATCCGAAGCACTGTCAGACTCATCTGAAGGCGTTTGTTCTAGGTCATCGCTTGCTTTTGTCAGATCATCCCAGTTGGTCACACCTTCTTTGTTGGTTTCCAGATTCAGCAACAGACCGTCGAGCACAATGGTGTCCATTTCCAGCTGTTTTTTCAGCAGTGGCATCAGTTTGATGCGAATTTCGGCAGCTTCGACGCTGGCAAAAGATTCAGCTTTAAAGCCACTGGCATTGCTAAGTGATAATGGTCCGAGTTCTAAAGCAATCCAGGGAAAAACAGATAGCTCGATATCACCTTGCAAAGTCAATTTACGCCCTGTGGTCTTTTCAACCTGCGCTGCAATCTCATCTTTATAGTCATTTGGATCGATAATGAAGGGAAGTGCTGCGAGAGCAGCAATAGCGATGATGATTATTGCAATAATCACTTTGATAAAGGTGCGCATGCTTTTATCCTGTACTTTAGATGGGTGTATCGCCAAGATGATAAGCCATTTGACGGGGTTTATGAACCGGCTTTGATAATAAAGGTGAAACGTTCATAGTCCAATGTTGCTGAAAACAGGTCTTTGGTTTCAGCGTTAATGGAAGTCTCATTAGTATTCGATATTGTCAGTTGACGTTTAGGACTAAAGACCCCTTTTTGAGTAATAAGTGCCGGTGGTTGCGTATTGAGTTGTATCCCGGGATATAGGAAATTTCCGGGGTTTGGCTGGCAAGTTACCACTTCCGGCGTGCCTTCAATTAAGCTTAGACCCGCCTGAGCATAGTTATGCCAATCGTTACAGAACCAACAAATAGTTGCTAATTGCAATTTATTTTGCAGTTTCAGCAAAACCAGTTCGTTTACATCAATAGTGTCTTCGCATTTATTAATGAGCAGTAAGCTGCCATGTTCGGAGTCGTTGAGCACCTTTGCCTGCATAATGTTAACGGAAGCCCCATTAAGGAAGTCCACAATATTCTCGTACCCGTGGACAATTTCTACAGAACCGTTTTCAAT
Source organism: Methylophaga sp. UBA2689 (assembly GCA_002354555.1). Taxonomy (GTDB): domain Bacteria; phylum Pseudomonadota; class Gammaproteobacteria; order Nitrosococcales; family Methylophagaceae; genus Methylophaga. The sequence continues at coordinate 3,539 of DELT01000100.1, read as the reverse complement.
TAACTGTTTTCTGGGGGATTGCCGTTGATAATTGGCTGCGAGTTGGGGCATAACCTGTCGAATCAGTTGCAAATCCAAAGCATTTTCCCGCTTGTTGGATAGGATAAGTTTTTGGCCAAGAATGGTTAAAACATCCTGAGTTTGTAGCATCCGGTTATCAGACGCCTGGCGTATTAATTGTGGTGTTTTCGACAAAGCTTTTGGTGCTTGATCTTGTTCTGCTTCAACACAAAAATATCCGGTTAATAAAAAAGCATTTTCCAGAACTTGTTGTTGAGGGGGGATATCGGTAATAACCACCTTATTAACGACTTCCGATATCAAAGAGAATAGGCGTATGACGGAATACTTAGACAAACTGTAGGGATCGGCAATGGCTGTTAATGCTATACGCTTATATATATGCTCAAAATTATCACTTCTGCCAAGCGGCGACACTTCCGGTTCCAGCTGCAGAGCTTTTGCCTTTTCAAGGTAAATCAACAACTGATTTAATTGTAACCAGCAATCCTTTGGTGCAGCTCTGTAATATAAATAAGCATGCAGAATCTGCAATGAAATTAATTCACTGCCACGATTCAAACAGAATAGAAAACGGGGTTGATCTGCAGGACGCTCACCACGTTGATAATGTTTGTCAGCCAGGTTGAAATATAACTCAGCGAGACAGCGTAAGGTTTGACTGAAATTGCTCAGATTTTTTTGAGCAGGTCTTTTAAGGCTGGACTCTGCGGCGATAACTTTGCTGTCACGGGTCAATAAAAGACGTTTGAGTTCGTGGAAATAGACATCTAAAAGATTTATCTGTCGGGTTTCAGAGATATGGTGATGTTTGATTGCCTGCAGATTCGCTAACAAAATTGACAGGCGTTGAGATAAATCATCGGTAAGTTGGGATAACCAGGTTTTTAATAAAGCCGGATCAGAAATAATGTCACCCCGTCGTTCATCCGTTACGACAGAGATTAATAAATTAAGTTTGGGCAGATCGGCAGCCGGTTTGGACTGGTTACGTAATAGAGCATTACCGAGCCACATACCGAATAAACGGGGATTAATCACTCTTGCCGGGGATTGCAGAAAATGAAAACCTTTAGCCGATAATTTTTTGGATTGAGCAAAATGTCTTTCAGCAAAAGCGAACAGTGAAAATAAATTACTGCTGGTTAAGGGTAATTTTATCTGCAGCAAGTTTTGCTGATGAGTGGTTTTACGCCGGCTACAGTAAATATTCAGCAGCTCGACATCACGTTGCTGCCAGCTTTTTAAGCCTTCAGCGTTATCAACATTATGAAAATATAAAACAGCATGACCTAAACGACTTATTTGCCATTGGTGATTTAATGATGAGTTGTACTGAGATAACAGGGCTTGCAGCTGTTGATGATCTGCGTCAGTGAAGCCGAAGCATCGTATCTGCAGATTAGCCAATTTAACTTTGCTCCGTCTCAGCTGCTGGTTCGGAAGGCTGCAATTGCCGTAGTCGCACAGTTCTGATGGCATTATCAGCGGTTTGAATTACCTCAATAATGTAATCATCAATACGCAAACTTACACCGGGATCAGGAATACTTTCCAGATGTTCCAGCACCAGGCCATTGATCGTTTTGGGACCATCAGTTGGTAATAGCCAGTCCAGTGTTCGATTTAATTCGCGGATATTGGCTGAGCCATTAATCAGGTAACTACCATCACTTTGTGGATGAATTTCCTTTTCATCATCAATGGTATTCGCGGTAAATTCTCCGACAATTTCTCGAAAAATATCTTCCAGTGTAATCAATCCCAGTAAATCACCGTATTCATCCACTACCAGCCCGGTGCGACGTAATTTACGCTGGAACTGAATTAGCTGCGTATTCAGAGGGGTGTCCTCTGGTACGAAATACGCTTCCTTAACAATACTCTCAAATGTTTGTTGATTCAGGTTGTCCTGAGTCATCAGATTTAATGCCTTGCGAACATGCAAAATACCGACAATGTTATCCATACTGTCGCGGTAGACTGGGAGCCTGGTGTAACCGCAATGTGAAAGCTGTTTTACAATTTCAGCAAAAGGCTGGTTGATGTCGATACCTTCAATTTCATTACGCGGCACCATTACATCGTTTACCGTAACCTGTTCCAGATCCAGAATGCTCATCAGCATATCTTTGTGGCGATTGGGAATCATGCTGCCGGCTTCCATTAATGCCACTCGCAATTCTTCGATGTTAATGGCTGTTGAAGTAGCATCTTCACGAGATACACCAAATAATCCCAGCAATCGGTTAGTAATCGCACTGGTAAACCATACTAAGGGATACAAAACGAATAATAATGGCTTTAACACAAAACTGGCAGGGTAAGCGACTCGCTCGGGGTGTAAGGCTGCGAGCGTTTTAGGGGTAACTTCTGCGAACAACAATATGACCAGAGTCAAGGTAAAAGTCGCAACCACAATACCGTTCTCACCCAGCAGTTTAATCCCAATCACGGTGGCGATAGCAGAGGCAAAAATATTCACAAAGTTATTGCCCAGCAGTATTAAGCCAATCAAACGGTCAGGTCTTGCCAGCAAACTGCTGGCAATCATTGCGCCGCGATGCCCTTGCTGAGCAAGATGTTTTAATCGATAGCGATTTAATGACATCAATGCCGTTTCGGAACTGGAGAAAAATGCTGACAGGATCAGCAGGAAAAACAGGATGAGAAACAGCGCAATTAAAGAGGTATTTTCCAGCATCAGCTTAACTTTGTATTAAAACTTCAAGAACGAATTTACTGCCTACATAAGCCAGCAACAAAAATCCAAAACCCGATAAAGTCCATTTAACGGCTGTTTGGCTACGCCAGCCATACTGTTTGCGTCCCCACAGCAAACCTGCAAAAACCAGCCAGGCGATAATGGAAAACACAGTTTTATGGGCCAGGTGCTGAGCGATAAAATCATCTACAAACAGAAAACCGGTAATCAGCCCCAATGTCAGTAATATAAAACCGGTATAAAGCAATTGGAATAATGCCTTTTCCATTGTTTGCAGGGGAGGCAGTTTACGGACTAAGCCACCGGCATGTTTATTACGTAATTGTTTTTCCTGTATCGCCAGAATGATTGATTGCATAGCCGCAAGTGCCAGCAGAGCATAAGCAGTAAGCGATAATAAAATATGCCACTCCAGAGCGGGATCACTGAGGTCGCGCTGACTTCCTCCCGGGGCTTCTACTTTAAGCATCAAACACAAGGCAACCAGTGGGTACACCACAATTCCCGGATGGGCCACAGGAGAGCGCATCCCTGCCAGCATGGCAATAACAGCCATTAACCAGGCGGCGATGGAGAGGGTGCTCATCAGACTGAGATCCCAGCCTTGAGCAAATTTCATGGTGAAATAAATATCTGCAGCATGAAATAATAGCGCTAATGTAGTCAATATGCCTATCGGTAAGGCGAGTTTATTGGCGTTATGATCACGTTTGACAAAGTCTCGGATCAAAATAACGCTGCTACTTAAATAAAGTAGAAAGGCTAATGCATTGGCAATGGCCATGAGGGGAGA
>DELT01000008.1:48432-89966 GCA_002354555.1 Methylophaga sp. UBA2689 | reverse complement strand
GAACTGACGGCCTATCATGAAGCCGGTCACGCCATTGTTGGGCGCAGTGTACCGGGCCACGATCCAGTGTATAAAGTGAGTATCATCCCTCGTGGTCGTGCGCTGGGTGTAACGATGTTTTTACCGATCGAAGACAGATACAGTTACACCAAACAACAATTGGAAAGTCAGATTTCAAGCCTGTATGGCGGTCGACTGGCTGAAGAAATGATTTTTGGTGCTGAAGCAGTGACTACTGGTGCCTCAAATGATATTCAGCGGGCAACAGAACTGGCACACAATATGGTCACCAAATGGGGACTATCGGACAATATGGGGCCTTTATCTTATGGTGAAGAAGAAGGCGAAGTTTTTCTGGGTCGCAGTGTTACCCAGCACAAGTCAGTATCTGATTTGACAGCTAAACAGATTGATGAAGATGTTCGTGCATTGATTACCAGGAATTATGATCGTGCCAAAAATATTCTGACTGAAAATGCTGATAAATTGCACACCATGGCAAAACTTCTGATCAAATACGAAACGATTGATAGCGATCAGATAGATGCGATCATGGAAGGACGTGAACCAGGTGCACCTAAGGGTTGGGATGATAAATCATCGACTCCACCACCATCCGCTAAAGCAGATGAAGATGGCCCGGAACCTACAGGCAAACCTGCTGATCAATTAAACTGAGAAAAGTTAAATCATGATGATGGATTTTGCGGGCAAATCTCTGGATTTGTCCGCTCCGCACGTTATGGGCATCGTCAATGTAACGCCCGACTCCTTTTCGGATGGCGGGCGTTTTTTTTCGGCTGATAAAGCCCTCGAACAAGCTCGAAAACTGGTTGCTGATGGCGCTACTATTATTGATATTGGTGGCGAATCGACTCGTCCCGGCTCTGAACCTGTTGGTGTTGAAGAAGAAATTCGCCGAGTGGTGCCTGCAATAGAAGCCATTCATGCTGAGCTTGATGTGGTTATTTCAATTGATACCATGAAGGCTGAGGTGATGCGTGCTGCAGTCACTGCTGGAGCGAGCCTGATAAACGATGTAAATGCATTGCGTGGTGATGGGGCATTACAGGCAGCTGCAGAACTGGGCGTGCCGGTGTGCCTGATGCATATGCAGGGCTCACCTCAAACCATGCAACAACAGCCCCACTATTCCGATGTGGTCAGTGAAGTAAATGAATTTCTGTCTGAGCGGGTTGCTGCCTGTGAAGCAGCGGGAATCTCGCGTTCAAAGATTATTCTGGACCCGGGATTTGGCTTTGGTAAAAATGCCCGTCATAATCTGCGATTAATGAAGCATCTATCGGTGATAACGGAATCGGATCTGCCTGTGCTGGTCGGCGTTTCACGAAAATCCATTATCGGTGCGATGCTCAATATATCGGTTGAAGAACGATTGGCGGGAAGCCTGGCTCTGGCATCGATAGCGATATGGCAAGGCGCAAAGATCATACGCAGTCATGATGTCCGGGAAACCGTACAGGCAGTCCGATTGTGTGAACATGTAATGCAGGTTAACGATTTTGACTGAACAGAAACGACGTTATTTTGGTACTGATGGCATCAGAGGAAGAGTAGGCGATGGCGCCATTACACCTGACTTTGTATTAAAACTCGGCTGGGCGATTGGACGTGTGTTGGCGAAGGAACGTAACAGCAAGGTTTTGATCGGTAAAGACACCCGAATATCCGGTTATATGTTTGAATCCGCATTACAGGCAGGCCTTTCAGCCGCTGGTGTAGATGTATATTTAATGGGGCCAATGCCAACCCCCGCAGTAGCTTATCTAACCCGCACATTTCATGCCCAGGCAGGCATTGTAATCAGTGCCTCGCATAATCCCTATCATGATAATGGCATTAAATTCTTCTCTGATAAGGGAACCAAGTTACCGGATTCAGTTGAACTGGCGATTGAGGCAATGCTTGACCAGCCGATTAGAACGGTTGATTCTGCCTATTTAGGCAAGGCCCACCGTATTGCTGATGCTGCAGGACGTTATATTGAGTTTTGTAAAAGCACCATTTCGACTGGGGTTGATTTATCCAATCTGAAAATTGTGGTGGATTGCGCTCATGGTGCCACTTATCACATCGCACCAAACGTATTCCGTGAACTGGGTGCCGAAGTCATTTTGATGGGCGCCGAGCCGGATGGTCTGAATATCAATCAGAATTGTGGTTCGACTGAACCGCGATTACTGCAAGCCAGCGTTCTCGAGCATAAAGCTGATTTGGGTATTGCTCTGGATGGCGATGGTGACCGCCTTATCATGGTGGATCATCAGGGCGAGCTGGTGGATGGTGATGATATTCTGTTTATCATTGCCCGTGGAAGACAACGTGTTGGTCTGGATAGAGGCCATGTGGTCGGTACACAGATGTCGAATCTGGGATTGCAACATGCCTTGGAAAAACACGACATCATTCTGCATCGGGCAAATGTCGGTGATCGTTATGTGATGGAGAAGCTGCAACAGGTTGAAGGACTGATTGGTGGCGAGGCCTCAGGACATATTATCTGTCTGGATAAAACCAGCACGGGGGATGGTATTGTTGCAGCATTGCAGGTACTGGCTGAAATCCAGCAAACGGGTAGCAGCCTGCATGAACTGTGCTCTGCTGTCATAAAATATCCACAACGTCTTGTTAATGTACGTATTGATAAGCTGGTTAATTTACGGGATTATCCGGAAATTCAAACGGCTGTAGAAGAAGTGGAGAAAACACTTGGTCAGGAAGGGCGAGTGCTGCTGAGAGCTTCCGGAACAGAACCGGTTATAAGAGTAATGGTTGAGGGGCACGATGCAACCCGCACGAACCAGTTAGCCAAGTCTCTGGCCGAACAAATTGAGATAATATTACAACGTTAGATAAGTAATTCTATGCCAACAGAGTGAGCGGAGAGGACATTGCTTTATCTTCGGTCTGTCGGTACCCTTTATAATTAATTCTTATTGAGAGTAGGTGTCTGTGCGCAAACCGCTGGTCGCTGGTAACTGGAAAATGAACGGCTCTAGCGCAAGCAACAAATTGTTGCTTGATGCGATACTGGCGCAAAGAGACTCCTTTGCTTCAGTTGATGTCGCTTTATTCCCTCCTGCACTATATATACAACAGGTTCAGTCTGCTTTATCCGGTACAGGAATGTATTGGGGGACGCAAAATGTGTCGCAATTTGATTCTGGTGCTTATACCGGTGAAATTTCAGCGGCAATGTTGCATGACTTTAGTTGTCAGTATGTGTTGATTGGTCATTCCGAACGACGTTGCCTGTATGCAGAGCTAAATCTGGATCAGGTTTTTCTTGATCATATCATCGCAGAAAAATATGAAATGTCCGTCAAGCATGGCATTACCCCCATTATCTGTATTGGTGAAAGCCCGGAAGAACACTCCATGGGCCGCACCGAAGAAATGGTGGCACGCTTGATGGATATAGTGATTGCGCAACAAGGGGTCAAAGCGCTGTCAAAAGTGGTATTGGCATATGAACCTGTCTGGGCAATCGGAACAGGTAAGACAGCCAGCCCGGAATGGGCGCAGGATGTACATTCGTTCATGCGTCAGCGGGTGGCAAAACATGATGCGAATATTGCCGCATCACTCAGAATACTTTACGGCGGCAGCGTAAAAGGTAATAATGCTGCTCCATTATTTGCCAAGCCCGATATTGATGGTGGATTAATCGGCGGCGGCTCAAGAGATGCCGATGAATTTGTAAAAATCTGTCAGGCTGCAGTTCAAAATTAGGAAGTTAAATGGATGCGTTGATTCTGGTGGTTCACATTGTGATCTCACTATTGTTAGTTGGTTTGATCTTAATCCAGCACGGTAAAGGTGCTGATGCCGGTGCTGCATTTGGCGGCGGTGGCAGTGGCGGCGGTGGGGCTTCTTCAAGCCTGTTTGGGAGTCAGGGCTCTGCATCTTTCCTGAGTCGTAGCAGCGCCATTCTGGCCACAGTATTTTTTATTACCAGTCTGACATTGGCTTATCTTGCTGGTAACGCTGATCGTGTTCAGAGTGTTACTGACTCAGTGGTGATTGAACAGCCTGCAGAAGAAAGTCCTGCGGATCTCCCAGACTTTCCATAAAAATCCCTCACAGTTAATTGCCGTCGTGGTGAAATTGGTAGACACGCTATCTTGAGGGGGTAGTGCCTTAGGGTGTGCCGGTTCGACTCCGGCCGACGGCACCAATATATAAATACCCGCCAGTGAATAACATCGCTGAGCGGGTTTTTTACTTTCTGATCTTGCTATTTTTGTTCATATCTCTAAGATTTAAATAGGCTTTATTTATCTTGACGTTCTGTCAGTTAAGCCTTTAATTCCGATTTTCATGTTCAAAAAGGTCTATCTTTATGGCAATACGCGCATATTGGAAAGGACATATCCGTCTCTCACTGGTTTCGTTTCAGGTCAGGCTGCACGCGGCGATTACCAGAAGCGAAAAAATTTCACTGCATCAATATGATAAAGAAACGGGTGAACGTATCCATTATCAGAAAGTTGATGAAAGTGGCGATGAAGTGGTTGCCGAAGATATTGTCAGAGGGTATGAATATGAGAAGGGCAGTTATGTTCCAATCGAAGATGAGGATTTGGAAAAACTTAAGCTGGAAAGTAAGCATACTATTGAACTGGTGCAGTTCACTGATATTGATGATGTTGATCCGATATATTTTGAAAAATCCTATTATGTGGTACCAGAAGGGGAGATAGCTGAAGAGGCTTTTCTTACCGTTCGGGAAGCCCTTAAATCTTCAAAAAAAGCAGCAATCGGCCAGGTAGTCCTGAACAAGAAAGAACGCATTGTCTGTTTGCGTCCCTGTTGTAATGGCATGATTATGGATACGCTGAGATACGACTATGAAGTGCGTGAATCTGAGCGCTATTTTGAAGATATCCCTAAAAAAGCCAAGATTAATAAAGAGCAGCTTGAACTCGCCAAGCAATTAATTGAACAGAAAACCAGCCCTTTTGATCCCAAAGCGTTTAAAGATAATTATCAGCAAGGCTTACTGGATATTATTGAAGCCAAATTAAAGGATAAAAAAGTCACCACTTCAGGCAAAAAACCACAAGCTGATAATGTCGTGAATATTGTAGATGCCTTGAAAAAAAGCCTTGAACAAAGTCAGAAAAGCAAAAAAACCAGAAAGAAATCGACTTCAAAATCTAAAGCCTCGTAATGTTATTTGAGGCAAAGGAAGCGTCTTTTTATGGCCGACAATGCGTTAAAAAAATATAACGACAAACGAAATTTTGAACTCACTCAAGAACCACCCGGAAAGCTTAGTAAAAAACGTAAAACCGGACTGCTCTTTACCGTTCAAAAACATGATGCTACTCGTCAGCATTATGATTTTCGGCTTGAATGGCAGGGCGTTCTGCTCAGTTGGGCGGTTCCCAAAGGTCCCAGTTATTGCCCAAAAGATAAAAGACTTGCCGTTCGAACTGAAGACCATCCACTTTCATATCACGATTTTGAGGGCATAATACCCGCCAAGCAATATGGGGCTGGTCCTGTCATGCTCTGGGATACAGGTGTGTGGGAACCACTGGATAAGGATCCTGAAAAAGCCTTGGCACAGGGAAAAATCAGCTTTCGTTTATCAGGTAAGAAATTAACCGGTGAATGGACGCTGGCACGGATGAATGACAAACAGAAAGGCCGGGAAAACTGGTTACTTATCAAGCGTAATGATGACACCGCGATAGCTAAACCAGATACGAAATTTTTAACAACCACAGATTACAGCGTTAAAACAGGTCGCGTTTTTGCAGAAATTGCGGCCAATATTTCCACTGCTGTTTCTGATCCGGTAAACGTTGCGGACGAGTTAACAACCTTACAAAAAAAATACCACTCACCTCAATTAGCCACATTGGTCGACCATCCGCCAACAGGAGAAAACTGGGTTCACGAAGTGAAATACGACGGCTACCGTATTCTGGTGTTTTTCAGAAACGGCGAGGTGCAAATCAGAACCCGCAATGGTCATGACTGGACAGATAAGTTTCCACTTATCGCGCAGGCTTTTCAAAAACTGGAGACCGGCACATTTGTTCTGGACGGTGAAGTGGTGGTTATTAATGATAAAGGTGTCAGTGATTTCAAAGCATTACAGGAAGCGCTGACACGCCAAGATGTGCCCATGCAGGGGTATTTTTTTGATTTGCTCTATTGGAATGGCGAGGATTACAGCAATAAAAAATTAACCCAGCGTCGTCAGGCTCTGGAACAGCTGTTTAAGGAATTACCAACAGAGCCTTTGTATCTGAGTGAGATTGTAGAGGGCGATGCGAAAGAAATTATCAGCAAAGCCTGTGATTTGAATCTGGAAGGCATTATTTCTAAAAAGTCTGATGCCAAATACAGTCAAACGCGAAATAAACACTGGCTGAAAAGTAAATGTCAGCAACGACAGGAGTTTATTATCTGCGGCTTTGAACCTACCAGCGCCAGCGATAAGGCGATTGGCTCCCTTCACCTGGGTTTTTATCAGCAAAATGAACTGCTTTATGCCGGGAAAGTGGGAACCGGCTTCAGTCATCAAATAGCGTTTGATTTGTATCAAAAATTGCAACCATTACAAATAAATAAACCGGCGTTTGATCAGAAAATAAAAGGCAGCTTCAAAACCACAAATTGGGTAAAACCAGAATTATTATGTGAAGTAGAATTTGCCACTTGGACCAGGAGCGGCAAAGTTCGCCATGCGTCATTCCAGGGATTACGTGCAGATAAGAAACCCCGGCAAATTGTTAAAGAGCAACCAGTCGCCACTGCTAAACGATCTCGAAAAGCAGAGACTTATGAAGTTGCCGGCATCGTCATCAGCAATGCTGACAGACAGATATTTCCTCAAGCTCAAATCACTAAAGGTGAATTAGCCTCATATTATGAGGCGCTCAGTGAGCACATTATGCCGACGTTGAAAAACCGGCCTCTAAGCGTTGTTCGGTGCCCCGGTGGTATTGATCATCAATGCTTTTTCCAGCGTTCCAAAGGAAAAGGCATGCCCAAACATATCCATACCATAGCTATCAGCCATAACAACAAATCGCACAAGTATATTTATTTGAAACAACTTATGGGTTTGATTGAACTGGTGCAGATGGGCAGCATTGAGATGCATCCGTGGGGCGCTAAAATCGACAACATCGAAAAGCCGGATAAGATTGTGTTTGATCTGGATCCGGATGAAGGTATTCCATTCGAAGCAGTAAAACTTGCTGCCCAGGATGTGCGACATCGCCTGGATGATTTGGGACTTGAATCCTTCGTCAAATGTACTGGAGGTAAAGGTCTGCATGTTACTGTTCCCATCCAACGTCGACAGGACTGGGATATGGTTAAGACGTTTGCCCGGAATTTCGCACAGCAGATGGTTAAGGCGGTACCCCAGGCCTATACGATTAATATGGCCAAAAAACAGCGTAAGGGAAAAATCTTTATTGATTATTTACGCAATGATTTTGCTTCAACTGCAGTAATGGATTATTGAGTGCGTGCACGACCAGGGGCTCCGGTTGCGTTACCCCTGCACTGGGACGAGTTGGATTCGCTTTCTTCTGCCAGCCAGTTTTCAATAGAAGATGTTCTGCAACGTCAGGCGGCAAATAAGCTGTTTGTTTATCCATCGATTCGACAAAGTCTTACACAGCAAATGGTAACGGAGGTGGATGATGGCTAAAGTCCATATCGGAACATCCGGATGGAGTTATTCACAATGGAAAGACAATTTTTATCCGGCAGGGATAAAGAGTGATGACTATCTGAAGTATTATTCCAGTGTGTTTGATGCCACAGAAATCAATAATAGTTTCTATCATCTGCCAAGTGAGAAAAGCCTGAAAAAATGGATGGAGGTTACCCCATCCGATTTCAGCTTCGCGATAAAGGCCAGCCGATATATAACCCACAACAAAAAACTCAAGGATCCAGAAGAAAGCATTGATAATTTTTTTACAGCAATAAAACCCATCCAGAAAAAATCCGGTCCCATTCTGTTTCAGCTGCCGCCAAACTGGCATGCTAATCCTGAGCGTCTGAAAGAATTTCTCCAGACCTTACCAGGCGAATATCGCTATACATTCGAATTTCGTGATAAAGATTGGCTTAACGATGAAGTTTATCAGCTATTGAAACAATACAATGCAGCGTTATGTTTTTACGATTTTAAAGGCTTTCAATCCCCGGAAGTGATCACTGCAGATTTTATTTACGTCAGGCTGCATGGTCCTGAAAAAGCCTATGAAGGTTCGTATCATGGAAATCGTTTAAATAGTTATGCCGATAAATTCAGACAATGGCAACAGGAGGGCAGGGATGTGTATTGCTTCTTTGATAATGATCAAAAAGGCTGTGCACCTGAAGATGCACGCCAGTTATTAACCACGTTAAACAACTAAATCTGCCGACGCTGATGATGTTTTTTCCACATGCCTGCAATAAAAAATATTAATGCTATCCAGATTATTGCAAAGGTAATCAGCCGTTCGGGAGGATAGGACTCTTTAAGAACAAAAACTCCAATCACAAACTGAATGGTTGGGTTGATGTACATGATAAATCCCACCACAGATAAATCGACCCGACTGGCCGCCATAGCAAAGAGAACCAAAGGCAATGCGGTCAGAAAACCTGAGCCAATGAGTAACAGCGTCAATTGTGAACTCTCACCAAATGCGAGATTGTAATCAACATTTGTTGCTTGCCAGAGGATCCACACCAGCGCCACAGGGGCCAACCATAAGGTTTCAATGGTCAATCCATTTACGCCATCGACAGGATGTTTTTTTCGTATAAGTCCATAAAGCGCAAATGCCAGGGCCAACGATAAGCCGACCCATGGAATACTCCCCAGGCTGAGCCATTCCCACAAAACAGCAATCGTGGCCAGAATGCCAGCCCATGCCTGTAACGGATGCAACTGTTCCTTGAGCAACCATCTTGCCAGTAGCAGACTCATTACCGGGGTAATGAAATACCCCAGACTGGCTTCCAGCACACGATGTTGTGAAACCGCCCAGATAAATATCAACCAATTTAGCGCAATCAGTAACGAGGATAACGCCAGCCACAATAATAATTTTTTATCAGCAAAAGTCTTAATCAACTTTCGGCCGCGGCCCAATAAAAGACCTACCACCGTAGTGGCAAGTAAAGACCAGAGGATCCGGTGCGACAAAACTTCAACGGCTGATACGCTATTGAGATAACTGAAATAAAGTGGGAAGCTGCCCCATATAACGTATGCGGCAATGGCGAAAATCAGTCCATACATAAAGTAAATCGCTTAAAGCTAATATTAAAGATGACCTTGGCAAAAAGGCTTGAGGTTTAACATAGTAACGAAATGGGTAAGCTGGAGCTTGTTGATCTCTTATTCCCGCCGCCGTTGTGAATGAAAATCTACCACCAATCTTAAACTGAACGGTCAGCAGATAGTTCTGGAATATAGCTGGGACTCGAGCTGGGTAATTTATCAGGAGTTAATGACATTATTTCAGACATCACAATACGCAAACAGCAGAAGGCTCGTTTTTGAAAGCGTGGAGACTGAAGAGCAGGAGAAATCCCTGAAATTAATGAATTGCGATTATGTGCAGGGATATTATTTCAGCAAGCCGATTACTCCTGAAGAATTAGTCTTAAAGCTGGAGAATTATGTTCATGAATAAATGCATCTAAATGCGCGCTTCAAATACAGCCCGTTAATGTGTACTATCGGGTGTTGATCAAATAATTTTGATTTCTTAAAAACAATAATAACTATCAGGTGTCACAAAGACACTACATCTCGTAAGAGTGGAAGGGCGGCATGTTAGAGGGATACCTCCCCATTTTGTTGTTTATCATTATTGGCATTGGCTTCGGTGTAATGCCTTTAATTGCAGGCTTTATTATCGGGCCACAGCGCCCCGATGCCGAAAAACGCTCCAGCTATGAGTGTGGCTTTGAACCTTTTGAAGACACGCATGGCAGATTTGATGTGCGTTATTACCTGGTTGCCATCCTGTTTATCATTTTCGATCTGGAAATCGCCTTTTTATTCCCCTGGGCCATCGTGCTCGATGAAATCGGGGTGTTTGGTTTGCTGGCTATGTTCCTGTTTCTGGGAATTCTGGTAGTGGGCTTTATCTATGAATGGAAAAAAGGAGCCCTGGAATGGGAATAGAGGGCGTTCTCCACGAAGGTATAGTCACCACTTCAGCAGATAAATTAATCAACTGGGCCCGTACCGGTTCTTTATGGCCGATGACCTTTGGTCTGGCTTGTTGTGCAGTTGAAATGATGCATGCCGGAGCTTCACGTTATGATCTGGATCGTTTCGGGGTAGTGTTTCGGCCCAGCCCCCGTCAGTCGGATGTGATGATCGTGGCTGGAACTCTGGTCAACAAAATGGCACCGGCATTACGCAAAGTTTATGACCAGATGTCAGAACCTCGCTGGGTGATTTCGATGGGATCCTGTGCCAATGGTGGAGGCTACTATCACTATTCCTATTCAGTCGTGCGGGGCTGTGATCGAATAGTACCGGTGGATATTTATGTGCCGGGTTGTCCGCCAACGGCTGAAGCCCTGCTTTACGGCATTATTCAGTTACAGAAAAAAATTCAGCGCACCAATACCATCGCTAAAAGCTCACAAGCATAAGGTTGTTGCATGGAATCGCTTAAACATAAACTGGAACAGCATTTTGCCAATCAGCTGGTGGAGTGTGAGTTTAATCGTGGCGAATTAACCATCCGCATTGAAGCGGAACAGATTATCCCAGTATGCAAAGCATTACGTGATGAATTTGGGTTTACTCAGTTAATTGATTTATGCGGTGTAGATTATTCTGTCTATGGCAACAGTGGCTGGGAAACCAAACAGGCCACCGAACATGGTTTTAGTCGGGCGCGTGAATCATTTTCGCAAATCGACGAAATGGACGAAGGCTTTCGCTATGCCGTGGTTTATCATCTGCTATCAGTGCAACACAATAATCGACTTCGTCTGAAGGTAGATCTGATTGCTGAAACGCCCATTATTGATTCAGTCACCGGCATCTGGCATTCGGCGGACTGGTACGAACGTGAAGCCTTTGATTTATTTGGCATTCTGTTCAAAGGTCACGCAGATTTACGACGTATTCTGACGGATTATGGTTTTGTCGGCCATCCATTTCGCAAGGATTTCCCATTGATTGGCAATGTGGAAATGCTTTATGACCCCGAACAGAAGCGAGTGATTTATCAGCCTGTCAGTATTGAACCAAGAACGCTTGTACCGCGGGTAATTCGTGATGATAACCGTTACCTGCAACCGCATGGTGAGGCCAAGAAATAATGGCTGAAATAAAAAATTACACGTTGAATTTTGGCCCACAGCATCCAGCTGCACATGGTGTATTACGGCTGATTCTGGAAATGGATGGCGAGGTTATTGTGCACGCTGATCCGCATATTGGTCTGTTACATCGAGGTACCGAAAAGTTGGCCGAGTCCAAACCGTATAACCAGAGTATTGGTTATATGGATCGGCTGGATTATGTGTCGATGATGTGTAACGAACATGCCTATGTGATGGCGATTGAAAAGCTGTTGGGCATTGAACCTCCGGTCCGGGCACAATACATCCGGGTATTGTTTGATGAAATGACCCGGGTTTTGAATCACCTGATGTGGCTTGGTGCACATGGTCTGGATATAGGTGCCATGACTGTTTTTCTTTACTGCTTCCGTGAGCGTGAAGATTTAATGGACTGTTATGAAGCTGTATCCGGTGCAAGGTTACATGCAACGTATTACCGGCCAGGTGGGGTGTATCGTGATTTACCCAACAGCATGCCGCAATATCAAAAATCCAAATGGCATTCTGACGCCGAAGTTAAAAAGTTAAATCAAAGCCGCGAAGGCAGCCTGCTGGATTTTATTGAGGACTTTTGTCAACGCTTTCCCAAATGTGTTGATGAGTATGAAACGCTGTTGACTGATAACCGTATCTGGAAGCAACGTACTGTGGGTATCGGAGTGGTGTCACCAGAACGTGCATTACAACTGGGGTTTACCGGCCCAATGTTACGTGGCAGCGGTGTGGAATGGGATCTGCGACGCAAACAGCCCTATGAAGTCTATGACCAACTGGATTTTGATATTCCAGTAGGTAAAGAGGGCGATTGTTACGATCGATATCTGGTACGCATTGAAGAGATGCGTCAGTCCAACAAAATCATGCAGCAATGTATTGACTGGCTGCGGGACAATCCCGGCCCAGTGATTGTTGATAATGTCAAAATTGCTCCGCCCAGTCGGGCGGATATGAAAGATGATATGGAAGCGTTAATTCATCATTTCAAGCTGTTTACTGAAGGTTATTGTGTGCCAGAAGGTGAAGTATATAGCGCCGTAGAACACCCTAAGGGTGAGTTTGGTATTTATATGGTTTCAGATGGTGCCAATAAACCGTATCGCGTCAAAATACGTGCGCCAGGCTTTCCTCATCTTGCCGCAATGAACGAAATGGCCAAGGGACATTTGCTGGCTGATGTGGTGGCGATTATAGGCACTATGGATATTGTTTTCGGGGAGATTGACCGATGACAGCAGAGTTGCAACTCACAGGCCACCGGGATCAGCTGTTCAGTGAAGTCATCCGCCAACAGTTGGATAGCTGGATCAGTAAATATCCACCGGGCCAGGCTCAATCAGCGGTAATACCGGCTTTGCATATTCTGCAGGATGCGCATGAAGGATGGGTCAGTGAGGGGGTGATGCGTGCGTTGGCTGAGTATCTGGATATTCCGGTTATCAGTGTGTTTGAAGTTGCTACGTTTTATACGATGTTTGAACTTAAACCGGTGGGCCAGCATAAAATCAGCCTTTGTACCAATATTTCCTGTCAGCTCTGTGGTTCGGAAGACATCGCTAATCATATTCAGAAAAAGCTGGGGGTTGGTTTTGGGCAAACCACTGCTGACGGCAAATTCACATTAAAAGAAGTAGAGTGCCTGGGAGCTTGTGTCGGTGCCCCCATGTTATTGCTGGATCGTGAATACCATGAGCATCTGACCGTGGAAAAAATCGATACGCTTTTAGACGGGGTGAAATGATGCAACAAAACCAGGTTTGTTTTCGCACCATGCACCTTGACCAACCCTGGTCAATGGAAGCTTATCGCAGCGTTGGCGGTTACGAAGTACTGGAGAAAATTCTCCGTGAAAAGACCCGTCAGGAAAGCATTATTGAGACCATCAAAAATTCGGCATTACGTGGACGCGGCGGTGCCGGCTTTCCGACCGGCCTGAAATGGAGCTTTATGCCAAGGCGTATGCCGGGTGATAAATATATTGTCTGCAACTCGGATGAAGGTGAACCTGGCACCTGTAAAGATCGTGACATTATGCGTTACAACCCGCACCAGTTGATTGAAGGCATGATTATCGCTGGTTATACCATTGGTGCCCAACGTGGCTACAACTATATTCGTGGTGAATTTTTTGAGCCAATTGAACGGTTTGAGCAAGCATTAATTGAAGCACGTGAAGCGGGTTATTTAGGCAAGGATATTCTTGGTAGTGGATTTAATTTTGAACTACACACCCATCCTGGGGCCGGTGCATATATCTGCGGTGAAGAAACGGCCTTACTCGAATCCCTGGAAGGCAAAAAAGGCCAGCCGCGTTACAAACCACCCTTCCCGGCAGGCTATGGCTTATACGGCCGACCGACCACGATAAACAATACTGAAACCTTAGCCTCGGTGCCAGTCATACTGCAACATGGTGCGGACTGGTTTCATGAGCTGGGAACACCAAATAATGGCGGTCAGAAAATCTTCTGCATGACCGGCCATGTGAATAAACCGGGAAATTACGAAGTGCCGTTGGGGATGCCTTTTGCCGAATTACTGGAACTCGCTGGTGGAGTTCGCAATGGCAATAAACTTAAAGCCGTTATCCCCGGAGGCAGTTCGACACCAGTAGTACCGGCAGATGTCATGATGCAAACCGCAATGAGTTATGACGGTATCGGCAAAGCAGGTTCGATGCTGGGGGCAGGTTCAGTGATTGTGATGGACGAAACCACCTGCATGGTCAAAGCGCTGGAGCGCATCGCCTATTTTTATTACGAGGAGTCCTGCGGTCAGTGCACCCCTTGCCGTGAAGGCACCGGCTGGTTGTATCGCGTTATTAAACGCATTGAAAACGGCGAAGGCCGTCAGGAAGATCTGGATCGTCTGGTGGATGTTGCGAATAACATTAACGGTAATACGATCTGTGCTCTGGGCGATGCCGCAGCCGCGCCGGTTATCAGCTTCATTAAACATTTCCGCGATGAATTTCAGTACCACATCGATCACCAACGCTGCCTGGTTGATGAACCAGAATTGAAGTTGAACTATGGTTAATATCGAAATTGATGGCATTCCACTTAAAGTGGATTCAGCCAAAATGATTATTCAGGCTGCTGATGAGGCGGGTATTGATATTCCGCGTTTTTGTTATCACAAAAACCTGTCGATAGTGGCCAACTGCCGTATGTGTCTGGTTGAAGTCGATAAGGCTCGTAAAGCCTTACCAGCTTGTGCCACGCCAGTTGCAGAGGGAATGAAAGTATTTACTCAGTCAGAAACAGCGCTGGCAGCACAACGCGGTGTTATGGAATTTCTGCTCATCAATCACCCTTTGGATTGCCCGATTTGTGATCAGGGCGGTGAGTGTGAATTACAGGATTTATCGCTGGGCTATGGCAGCGGCATAAGCCGTTTCAGTGAGAAAAAACGGGTTGTCAAAGACAAAGATATCGGTCCGCTGGTGCAAACTGATATGACCCGCTGCATTCACTGCACCCGCTGTGTGCGCTTTGGTCAGGAAATTGCCGGAATCAAGGAGTTGGGTGCGACAGGACGTGGTGAACATATGGAAATCGGCACCTATGTTGAACACAGTCTGGCGTCTGAGTTATCAGGCAATATCATTGATATCTGTCCGGTAGGTGCACTGACCTCGAAACCTTTCCGTTATAAAGCCCGGGCCTGGGAGATGACATCCCACCCATCAATTGCGATGCATGATGCCGTGGGGTCCAGTGTCGAGATTCATACCCGACAGAATGATGTTATGCGCGTGGTTGCCAGAGATAATGAGTCAGTCAATCAAAGCTGGATTTCAGACCGGGACCGTTTCAGTTATCTAGGTTTGAAACATCCTGATCGTTTGCTGCATCCCATGATTAAACAAAATGGTGAATGGCAGACTACCGATTGGCAGACGGCACTTGAGTTTGCAGTAGAAGGACTCAAACACGTTAAAACCAAAAATGGTGCCGATCAGATTGCCGGTTTGATATCCCCCACAGCCACATTGGAAGAAGCCTATCTGTTCCAGAAATGGCTGCGCAATTTTGGTAGTCAGAATATTGATCATCGCTTGCGGCAGCAGGATTTCAGTGACGCAGGGCATGAGCAATTCAGTCCAATCTGCCTGGCAGAAGTTGAAGACTGTGATGCGATTGTATTATTGGGGTGTAATGTTCGCAGTGAAGCCCCCCTGTTAGCCCATCGGATTCGTCAGTCGGCTTATGCCGGCGGGCTGGTCAGTGATATTAATTTTTTCAAAACCGATTTGCTGATGCCGACAGACCGTCAGGTGGTGGTGAATACGGCACAATTATTCGCCTTGCTCAGCGGCATTACCAAAGCGTTATTACATTTGGATAAGGAGGCTGCTGCAGCCTGGCAACATCTGATTCCTGAAAAAGCGGCCTCAGCAACCGAGCAGAATATTGCGATGCAGCTGGCTAATGGCAATCACCCATTAATTGTTGTTGGTGCATTAGCCAATCAGCACCCTCAGGCAGCAGTCATTCGTTCAATGGCGGCGCTTATCGGTAAACTGACCGGCGCACGGCTGTTAATTCTCCCGGAAGCTAATAGTCAGGCTCTGCATTTGGCCGGCGCCTTACCGCATAACGAAATGGCTAAAGACGTAAAACCAGGTCTGGATGCTAAAGCCGTCTGGGAAGAGCAGTTACGTGCATATGTGTTAATGGATATTGAACCGGAATTTGATTGTTCCAATCCTTCTGCTGCTCAACTTGCCTTGCAACGAGCCGGTTTTGTGGTCGCAATAAACAGTTTTAATTGTAACAGTCTGCATGAGTATGCCGATGTGTTGCTGCCTTTGGCGGCATTTGCGGAAACGTCCGGTACTTTTGTCGGCCTGGATCATCAATGGCAGTCTTTTACAGGCGCAGTTGCACCACCCGGAGAAAGTCGGCCGGGCTGGAAAATTCTCCGGGTACTGGGCAATATTTCGAAATTCAACGGGTTTGATTATGTTTCGTCAGAAGGGGTACGCCAGGAGTTGCAGGATCAATTGAATCGGCATACTCCGGTTAAGAACAGTTTGTATATTCCAGCTGAAATTTCTCAGTCTGACGGTTTGCAGCTGATTTCAGAGGTACCGATATATCGAACAGACAGCCTGGTCAGACATAGTAAAGCCTTGCAATTAACACCGGAAAATCAGTTTCTGGATACCTTGCGGATTCATCCGATACAGGCTGAGCAGTTGGGTTTACACCAGGGGGATCAGGTGCAGATTCAGCAAGGCGAAATCTCTGTATCGACCACAGTTTTGATAGATGAACAGGTTGCTGAGGGGATGGTTTATCTTGCTGCAGCCTCACCATTAAGTGGCGAATTAACCTCAGCCTTTGGCGAAGTAGAATTATCAGCCATGCTGGAGACAGCTGATGCTTGATCTGCTTACCCAGCATTTGCTACCCAATATAGGCAAAATTTTGCTGATTGTGGCAATTTTGATGCTGGCGGTAGCCTATCTGACATTGGCCGAGCGTAAAGTAATTGGCTATATCCAGATGCGTATTGGTCCCAATCGTGTTGGGCCGCGCGGCTTACTGCAACCGATTGCTGATGGTCTGAAGTTATTACTCAAAGAAATCATCTTGCCAACCCGATCCAATCTTTATTTGTTTGTTTTGGCGCCGGTATTGGCAATTGGTCCCGCTTTGGCGGCCTGGGCCGTTATCCCGTTTGATGCTGGCATGGTGTTGGCAGATATTAATGCCGGTTTGTTATATGTACTGGCTATCACCTCAATGGGCGTTTACGGCATTGTGATTGCCGGTTGGGCCTCCAATTCACGTTATGCTTTTTTAGGCGCGATGCGCAGTGCCGCACAAGTGGTGTCGTATGAAATCGCTATGGGTTTTGCTCTGGTAGGCGTATTGATCGCTGCCGGCAGCTTGAACCTGAGTGAGATTGTGATGGCGCAGCAAGGCGGTATCTTTTACTGGTACTGGTTACCGTTGTTACCATTGTTTGTGGTGTATTTTGTCTCCGGTGTGGCAGAGACCAATCGTGCACCGTTTGATATTGCCGAAGGTGAATCCGAAATTGTTGCCGGCTTCCATGTCGAATATTCCGGTATGGCATTTGCGATATTTTTCCTCGCTGAATACGCCGATATGATTTTGATTTCGATCCTGGCCGCCACCTTGTTTATGGGGGGATGGTTATCACCTTTTGAAGGTATTCCAGTTTTAGAGTCGATGTTTGCCTGGGTACCGGGACTGGTCTGGCTATTACTGAAAACCAGTATGTTTCTGTTTATCTATTTATGGATTCGCGCCACCTTTCCTCGTTATCGTTATGATCAGGTGATGCGCCTCGGCTGGAAAGTGTTTATTCCAGTCACATTAGTTTGGCTGGTGATTATTTCGACCATGCAGGTGTTCGATATCGGGCCCTGGTTTAACAACATCGTCGAGGTGACAAGTCCATGAATGAGTCAATTCGTCACTTTTTTAAGAGTTTTCTGCTGTGGGAGCTAGTGCAGGGATTACGTCTGACCGGGCGACATTTGTTTTCCCGCAAGGTCACGGTGCAATATCCCGAAGAGCAAACGCCGCAATCACCACGTTTCCGCGGTTTGCATGCATTGCGCCGTTATCCCAATGGTGAAGAGCGCTGCATCGGCTGCAAGTTGTGTGAAGCGGTTTGCCCGGCATTGGCAATTACCATCGATACCGAACCCCGTGAAGACGGCACCCGCCGAACTACGCGCTATGACATTGATTTATTCAAATGTATTTACTGCGGTTTTTGTGAAGAATCCTGTCCCGTTGATTCAATAGTGGAAACCCGGGTATTTGCCTATCACTTTGAAAATCGTGGTGAAAATATTATGGACAAACAGCAGTTACTGGCGATTGGCGATAAATACGAGGGAGAAATCGCTGCTGACCGGGAGGCCGATGCGCCTTATCGATAGGCCGGATATTTATGGAAAAACTACTGTTTTATTTTTTTGCTGGCATATTACTGTTTGCGGCCACCATGGTGATTACCGTGAGAAATCCGGTGCGTGCAGCATTATTTCTGGTGCTGGCCTTTTTTACCAGTGCAGCCATCTGGTTGATGCTGGAAGCCGAGTTTCTGGCGATCAGTCTGGTATTGGTATATGTCGGTGCGGTGCTGGTGCTGTTCCTGTTTGTGGTAATGATGCTGGATATAGATACCAGCGCACTTAAGGAAGGCTTTACCCGTTATCTGCCGTTGGGCTTGTTAGTTGCCGTGTTGATCGTGCTGGAATTAATTGCAGTCTTGGGGGCAGCGAATTTTGGTTTGGATCAGGTGCCAGTTCCTGAAGGTTCTGATGAAAGTAATACCAAAACACTGGGTCGACTGTTGTATACGGTTTATGTTTATCCGTTCGAAATCGCTTCGGTGATTCTAACAGTGGCTATCGTGGCAGCCATTACGCTGACCTTAAGACCCAATAAACGTAAAACTCAGGATCCAGCTGAGCAGGTTAAAGTTCGTAGTAAAGACCGCGTACGCCTGGTCAAAATGGCCTCGGAAAAACGCCAGGATGGGAAAGGAAAACCATGATTGCTTTATCTGACTTTCTGATTGTTGCCGCTATTTTATTCAGCCTGTCTGTTGCCGGTATTTTTCTTAATCGTAAAAACATCATTATCCTGCTGATGTGTATTGAATTGATGTTGCTGGCTGTAAATCTCAACTTCATTGCCTTTTCCTATTACGCCGGGGATGCTGCTGGTCAGGTATTTGTATTTTTTATTCTGACCGTCGCCGCGGCTGAAGCAGCGATTGGCTTGGCCATTCTGGTGGTGTTATTCCGTAACCTCAGCACCATCAATGTTGATGATCTCAACCGGTTAAAGGGTTAATGGCATGACCCAAACGCTGTTACTGACCATCGTTTTAGCTCCCTTACTGGGCAGTATCATTGCTGGCTTTTTTGGTCGTAGGATTGGCCGTAACTGGTCACATCGAGCGGCAATTGCCGGTGTCAGTATTGCGTTCTTTTTATCGCTTTGGGTGTTGAAGCTGGTGGTTATGGATGGCGCGACCTATAACCAGGAGGTATATCAATGGTTGCAGGTTGGCAGCCTGAGTATTGAAGTTGGCTTTATGGTGGATTCATTAACCGCCGTGATGATGGCGGTTGTGACCTTTGTATCGCTGATGGTGCATATTTATACCATTGGTTATATGCATGACGATGACGGCTACAGCCGCTTTTTCAGTTACATATCGCTGTTTACCTTCTCGATGCTGATGCTGGTTATGGCCAATAACTTTATGCAGTTGTTTTTTGGCTGGGAAGCGGTTGGCGTGGTGTCTTATCTGTTGATTGGCTTCTGGTACAAAAAGCCCACGGCTATTTATGCCAATCTCAAGGCATTCCTGGTCAATCGTGTAGGGGACTTTGGCTTTCTGCTGGGCATTGCTGCCGTATTAATGTATTCCGGCAGTCTGGATTATCTGGAAGTATTTAATCAGGCACCGGTTATGGCCAGTCAGACGATTACCTTGTTTGGCAATCATGTCTGGTCGTTAATGACGGTGATTGGCATTCTGTTATTTATCGGTGCAATGGGTAAATCCGCGCAGGTGCCACTGCATGTCTGGTTACCGGATTCAATGGAGGGCCCAACGCCGATATCCGCGTTGATTCATGCGGCCACAATGGTCACCGCAGGTATCTTTATGGTGGCAAGAATGTCACCTTTATATGAATATTCTGAAACCGCATTGTCATTTATCTTGGTGATTGGTGCGATTACCGCTTTATTTATGGGCTTTTTAGGCTTAATTCAGAACGATATTAAACGGGTAATTGCCTATTCGACCTTGTCACAGCTTGGCTATATGACTGTAGCTCTGGGTGTGTCGGCTTATTCTGCCGCGATTTTCCATTTATTCACCCATGCTTTCTTTAAGGCTTTGCTATTTCTGGCTGCGGGTTCAGTGATTTTAGCTCTGCATCATCAGCAGGATATTCGGCAGATGGGCGGCCTGAAAAAATATCTGCCAATCACCTATTGGACCAGTCTGATTGGTACGCTGGCATTAATTGGTTTTCCTGGACTTGCCGGCTTTTTCTCCAAGGATGCCATTATCATGGCGGTGCATGAATCGACTATCCCAGGCAGTAGCTTTGCCTTATGGGCAGTGATGATAGGGGTATTTGTCACCAGTCTGTACAGCTTTCGGCTTTTGTTTCTGGTGTTCCATGGCAAGGAACGTTTTGATGCACATGGTCACCCGCCGCATGAATCCCCTGGTGTGGTTACCTGGCCGTTAATTCTGTTAGCGATTCCATCGGTCTTGGCAGGCTATTTGATCGGTAGTCTGGTGTATGACAATTTTTTCAGTGATGCGATAACTGTCATGCCTCAGCATGATGTGCTGGCGGCTGCCCACTATCATGGGTTAATCGGATTTATCAGCCATGGATTGATGACTGCACCGTTCTGGCTGGCAATGGCTGGTTTGGTAACCGCCTGGTATCTCTATCTCAAACGTCCGGATCTGCCGGCCAAAATTCAGCATCGACTGATGTGGCTATGGCAAATTCTTGATAACAAATACGGTTTTGATGCATTTAACGACAGAGTTTTTGCCGGTGGTTCACGAGGTCTGGGTTGGCTGTTCTCTCGCGTTGGTGACCGAATGTTAATTGATGGTTTAGTGGTTAACGGTACAGCACGAACAGTAGGCTTAATCTCGAGAGTAGGGCGCAAAATGCAGAGCGGTTATTTGTACCATTACGCCTTTGTAATGATTATTGGGGTGTGGCTGTTGCTCACCTGGTTTGTGGTTTAGGAGCAAGCTGATTAGATGATGGACTTCCCGCTCCTCAGTGTATTGATTTTGCTGCCGATTATCGGCGGCGGTTTACTGTTGCTCTGTAAACAGAATCATGTTTTGGCCCGCCAACTGGCTTTAGTTCTCAGTGTAACGACCATGCTGCTGTCGGTTTTGCTGTATATCGGCTTTGATGTCACCAGTCATCAAATGCAGTTTGTTGAACGTCTGTCATGGATTGCCACATTTAATATCGAGTATTACCTGGGCATTGACGGTTTTTCGATGCCGTTGATGATCCTGACCACAATTTCCACGGTGTTGGTAGTAATTGCCGGCTGGCAGGTGATTCAGGATCGAGCAGCTCAATATATGGCTGCTTTTTTGATTATGGAAGGCTTGATGCTGGGCGTGTTCGCAGCACTCGATGCCATTCTGTTCTATCTGTTTTTTGAAGCAATGCTGATTCCGCTGTTTCTAGTGATCGGCATCTGGGGTGGACCGAATCGGGTTTATGCCACCATTAAGTTTTTCCTTTATACCTTTTTCGGGTCAGTGTTTTTGCTGATTGCACTGTTATATCTACAATTTCAGGCGGGCAGTTTCTCCATTCTGGACTTTCATGATGTCAGCTTGACCCTGACCCAACAGATATGGATTTTCCTGGCATTTTTAATTGCCTTTGCAGTAAAAATTCCAATGTGGCCGGTACATACCTGGTTACCCGATGCTCACGTTGAAGCGCCTACCGGTGGCTCGGTAATTCTTGCGGCGATCACGCTGAAAATCGGTGGTTATGGTCTACTACGTTTTGCTCTGCCAATTACCCCGGATGCCAGTATGACGCTGGACTGGCTGGTGATTGGCTTATCATTGATCGCCATTGTTTACATTGGCTTTGTTGCGTTGGCGCAATCCGATTTAAAAAAACTGATTGCTTATTCAAGTATTGCCCATATGGGCTTTGTGACCCTGGGACTGTTTATTGTGTTTCGCATCGTCGCCAATGATGCGATTACACTTGGTGTCGGTAATGGCGAAGTGTTAGCTATTGAAGGCGCAATGGTGCAGATGATTTCGCATGGCTTTATTGCCGCAGCGATGTTCCTCAGCGTCGGTGTGTTATACGACCGGATGCATACCCGTGAAATCAGTGCTTATGGCGGTGTTGGCAACAGCATGCCGAAATTTACTGCACTGGCCGTATTCTTTGCGATGGCCAATGCTGGGTTACCCGGCACCTCCGGATTTGTCGGCGAGTTTATGGTGATCCTGGCGGCGTTCCAGGCCAACTTCTGGTATGCCTTTTTAGCGGCTACCACCTTAATTCTTGGCGCGGCTTATACCTTGTGGATGGTCAAACGGGTGTTTTTTGGAGAGATTGCCAATGATGAAGTTGCCAAATTACAGGATATTAATTCACGGGAAATGCTGCTGTTGGCAAGTCTGGCAGTAATAGTATTAGTGATTGGTATTTGGCCCGATCCGTTACTTAATGTGATGCATGCTTCGGTAGATAATCTGCTGCTGCAAATCACTCAGTCAAAGCTTTAAAGGACACACCAGATGGCGTTTGAGGTTCCAAATATGCTGTTTGCTTTGCCAGAGATGCTGATGCTGGCTATGTGCTGCATCGTGCTATTGGTGGTGGCGTTTACCGGTAATCGTCAAATCAATCTGGTGCATGCATTAAGCCAACTGAGCCTGTTAATAACCTTTTTGACAGTTTTCTGGATGATGGGGGAGGGTGGACTGACCTTTTCTGAAACTTATATCAAAGACCCGCTCAGCGATATCCTTAAACTGGCGATCTGTCTGGTAAATATGCTGGTGTTGAGTTATTCCTACAGTTATTTGCAGGCCCGAAAACTGTTGCAAGGTGAGTTTTATGTACTGGCTTTGTTTGCCACCCTGGGCATGCTGGTAATGGTCTCGGCTCATCACTTTTTGACGCTGTATTTAGGGTTGGAGCTGATGTCGCTTTGTCTGTACGCCATGGTAGCAATGCAACGTGATTCTTTTGCCGCTACCGAAGCCGGGATGAAGTATTTTATTCTGGGCGCCTTGGCTTCAGGCATGTTGTTATACGGCATGTCGATTATCTACGGGGTCACTGGTGAATTAGGTATACAGGCCATTGCTGTCGCATTAGACACCGAAGAATTGAATCAAACGGTGCTGAGTCTGGGCATTGTGTTTCTGGTGATTGGTATCGGGTTTAAATTTGGTGCTGTACCGTTTCATATGTGGTTACCGGATGTCTATCAGGGGGCGCCCACAGCCATTACTTTATTTGTGGCCAGTGCACCCAAAATAGCGGCCTTTGCGTTGTTGATACGCATATTGACGGAGGGTATGGGCGATATGCTCAGTGTGTGGCGCGATATGCTGATCATGCTGGCGGTATTATCGATCATCCTGGGTAATTTACTGGCAATTGCACAGAGCAACTTAAAGAGGATGCTGGCCTATTCCACCATCTCTCATGTTGGCTTTTTGTTATTGGGTGTTTTAGCCGGAACCCAGGCTGGATATGCTGCAGCATTGTTTTACACCCTGGTCTACGCACTGATGACATTAGGCAGTTTCGGTATGATTCTGCTGTTGAGTCGTGAGGGCTTTGAAGCTGAAGAGATAGAAGACTTTAAAGGTTTGGGTCAACGCCATCCATGGCATGCGTTGATGATGCTGTTACTGATGTTTTCCATGGCGGGTATTCCACCACTGGCCGGTTTCTATGCGAAATTAGGCGTGATTAAATCAGTCGTCGATGTTAATTTACTGGCCGTTGCTATTGTTGCTGTCGTGATGTCGGTTATTGGTGCGTATTATTATTTGCGGGTGGTCAAGGTGATGTTTTTCGACACGGCCACCGACAAGCCCCATATCGCAGCCACAACCTCAATGCAGTACCTGCTGAGTGGCAACGTATTAGCAGTACTGTTACTCGGTTTGTTTCCGGGAAGTTTATTTGCGCTTTGCTCCAGAATATTTAGTTAGGTTTAAAAATGTCGATTTGGTTACTGCTTTTGATTATGTTTGTGCTGGCAAATTTACCTTGGGTAAATTCACGATTATTTCTGTTTATCCCGTTAAAAAATGGTAAAAATGCCTGGTTGAGACTGTTTGAGGTAGTGGTATATTATTTTGTAGCTCTACTGGTCTCCATCGCTTTTGAGCAGCAGTATGCAGGCAATATTTATCCTCAGCAGTGGGAGTTTTTTGTCACTACCCTGAGTTTGTTTCTGGTGTTTGCCACACCGGGCGTGGTGTATCGCCATCAATGGTTGCCATTACAGAAAAAGCTACGTTAAAAATCGCAAAAATGCGCCCCTAATGGGCGTAGCAATTCAATCCGAAATTTCAAAAGACTGCTATCAGGGCACTTACAGGCTTTGATATCAATTCGGGATGCATCCCGAAGCATAGTAGTTTAGAATTTGCGGGTTTAACTCCCTGATGATGTAAACAACATCGGTTTTTCACACAAAAGAGACAGGATTATGGCTTCTTCCGATTTATCCAAGTACAGAAATATTGGTATTTTCGCCCACGTTGATGCGGGCAAAACCACCTCCACCGAACGTATTCTTAAACTGACCGGTAAAATTCATAAATCCGGTGAGGTTCATGATGGTGAATCCACCATGGACTTTATGGATCAGGAAGCCGAACGCGGTATTACTATCCAGTCAGCAGCCACAACCTGTGAATGGAAAGGCCATCGTCTGAACGTTATCGATACCCCGGGTCACGTTGACTTCACGATTGAAGTATATCGTTCACTGAAAGTATTGGACGGCGGTATTGGTGTTTTCTGTGGTAGTGGTGGTGTTGAGCCACAATCAGAAACCAACTGGCGTTATGCGAATGACTCAGAAGTTTCCCGTCTTATCTTTGTTAATAAGCTGGATCGTATCGGTGCTGATTTCTACCGTGTTGTAAAACAGGTAGAAGATGTACTGGCAGCAACTCCATTGGTAATGGTTCTGCCAATCGGTATTGAAGATGAATTTACCGGTGTTGTCGATTTGCTGACCCGTAAAGCATGGATCTGGAAAGATGAGAAAAATGCTGAAGATTACAGCATCGAAGAGCCACCAGCTGATATGGCTGACCAAATTGAAGAATGGCGTGAAAAACTGATCGAAACTGCTGTAGAGCAGGATGATGATCTGATGGAAAAATATCTGGAAGGTGAAGAGCCTTCCATCGAAGATCTGAAAAGATGTATCCGTAAAGGTACATTGCAATTGGATTTCTTCCCTACATACTGTGGTTCTGCATTCAAAAACAAAGGTATGCAGTTAATCCTGGATGCCGTTGTTGATTACCTGCCTGATCCAACTGAAGTTGATCCACAACCAGAAGTTGATTTGGAAGGTAACGAAACCGGTAAACACGCTATCGTTGATATCAAAGGCCCACTGCGCGCATTGGCATTCAAAATCATGGATGACCGTTTTGGCGCATTGACCTTCGTTCGTGTCTACTCAGGCGAATTGAAAAAAGGCGATACCATCCTAAATACCTTCACCGGCAAAACAGAGCGTGTTGGCCGTATGGTGGAAATGCATGCCAATGATCGTAACGAACTGGATTACGCACATGCTGGTGATATCATCGCCATCGTCGGTATGAAAGATGTTCAGACCGGCCACACCTTATGTGACCCGAAAAACCCAGCGACATTGGAACCAATGGTATTCCCAGATCCTGTTATCTCAATCGCGATTGCGCCAAAAGATAAAGCTGCCGCTGAAAAACTCGGTGTTGCACTGGGTAAAATGATTAAAGAAGATCCTTCTTTCCGTGTTGAAACCGATGACGATAGCGGTGAAACGATCATGAAAGGTATGGGCGAACTGCATTTGGATATCAAAGTCGATATCCTGAAGCGTACTCATAACGTTGATGTAATAGTTGGTGAGCCGCAGGTTGCTTATCGTGAAACAATCACACAAAAAATCGAAGACAGTTACACCCATAAGAAACAATCGGGTGGTTCTGGTCAATTCGGTCGTATCGACTACATCATTGAACCAGGTGAACCAGGCAGCGGTTTCAACTTTGAATCTACCGTAACCGGTGGTAGCGTTCCGCGTGAATACTGGCCAGCCGTAGAAGCAGGCTTCAAGAAAATGATGGACCGTGGTGTTTTAGCCGGCTTCCCATTACTTGATGTGAAAATAAACCTGTTTGATGGTGCATTCCATGCCGTGGATTCATCAGCAATGGCCTTTGAAATTGCTGCAATGGGTGCTTTCCGTCAAACCATTCCAAAAGCGGGACCACAATTGTTGGAACCGATCATGAAAGTAGATGTGTTCTGCCCAGATGATAACGTCGGTGATGTTATCGGTGACTTGAACCGTCGTCGTGGCATGATTAAATCACAGGATGCGGGTGCAACTGGCGTACGTATCAAAGCTGAAGTACCACTGAGCGAAATGTTCGGTTACATCGGCACTCTGCGTACTATGACTTCTGGTCGTGGTCAGTTCTCTATGGAGTTCCTGCACTACCTGCCATGCCCACGAAATGTGGCAGAAGAAGTTATTAAAGAAGTTAAAGAGCGTGAAGCTGCTGCGAAAAAATAAGCAGTTTGCTAAAAGTTCGATTGAGAA
The DNA here is from genome assembly GCA_002354555.1 of Methylophaga sp. UBA2689. Taxonomy (GTDB): domain Bacteria; phylum Pseudomonadota; class Gammaproteobacteria; order Nitrosococcales; family Methylophagaceae; genus Methylophaga. The sequence goes on along the minus strand of DELT01000008.1, from coordinate 63,198 downwards.
AGGGGCGTTTATCGCCCCTTTTTTTTGGCCAAATTTTGACCTTAACTCAGGTTAGCCCTGTGTTGAAATAAGTAGGATATGCTGAGATTTACTTACAATGGTCAAGGCTGAAAAAATGGATCTGAAAAGCGGTTATCCCTACTGGGCGGTTAGAAATGGATTGATGCGAACCTTTCCGGCGCTGGATCAGGATATTGTCTGTGATGTGGCCATTATTGGCGGTGGAATAACCGGAGCATTGGTTGCTGATGAGCTAAGCTCAAATGGTTATGCAGTGGCGGTTATAGAACAGCGGGATATTGGCTGGGGTAGTACTGCTGCCAGTACGGCATTATTGCAATATGAAATAGATACTCATCTGACCGAGCTTGCCGCTTTATATGGCGAGGTTGATGCATTAAAAGCCTATCGGGCTTGTGCAGAAGCCATCACCGATCTTCAAAAAATTGCTGAAACAGTAAGTGATGTCGATTTTGAAATGCAGGAAAGTCTGTATTACGCCAGTCGCAATAGTGATAAAAAATCGCTTAAAGACGAATTTTTGCTACGACAAAAACATGGATTTGATGTTGAATGGTTGGAATCGGATGCAATAAAAAAACGTTATGGGTTTAAATCACCTGGGGCTATTCTTAGCAAACTGGCTGCTCGAATTGACCCTTATCGGCTGGCGCATAAACTTCTGGATAGACTGCAGAATAGTGGGCATCACGTCTATGACCGAACCGAAATAAAAGATTTGATGCCTTCCGATAAACAGGTTGATTTAACAACGACATCTGGATTTAAGATTAGCTGTCAACATGTGGTTATAGCCACGGGGTATGCCAGTCAGAAATTACTGAAACAAAATGTAGCTTCAAATCGCAGTAGTTATGCCTTTATCACTGATCCGATAGCCCCTGAGTTACTGGCCGAATTAAATAGAACCATGATGTGGGAATCCGCCAGGCCTTATCTGTATATGCGAACTACCGGTGATGGACGTTTACTGGTCGGTGGCGAAGATGATGCTATTGATATCCCGGCAAAACGGGATAAACGGGTAGATAAAAAAGCCCATACTCTGTCCAAGAAAGTCGAAAAGTTGTTTCCCAAACTACCAATGAACCCGACATTTTCCTGGGCGGGTACCTTTGCTGAAACAGAAGATGGATTACCATTTTTTGGTGCACATCCCCAATATGGTGAACGTGTGCAGTTTGCCATGGCCTATGGCGGAAACGGTATTACCTACAGCATGATTGGTGCTGGATTGTTAAGAGCAAATATAGAACAACGCGAGCATCCGCTAGCTGAGCTGTTTTCTTTCTCCAGATTAGACCAAAGCAACAACGATTGATGCACTGACACAGAACAATACAGTCCATAATGCCGAACGATTCAGCACGTAAATAATTAAAAAACCGCCGAGCGCAATCAGTAAATCCAGCCAGTGATTTACGCCTTCAGTGAAAATCGGATCGTATAAAGCAGCGGCTAATAAACCGACGACAGCTGCGTTAATGCCGGCAACAACGGCACCTGCATTGGGCAGATGAGCAAGTTGTTGCCACAGCGGTAATATCGCCAGCAATAATAAAAAACCCGGAACAAAGATGGCAAGGGTAGCCAGCAAGGCATTCCAGCCAGCGGGTAACTGGGTGGGGATTTCGGCACCAAGGTAGGTTGCCAGTGTAAACATCGGGCCTGGAACGGCCTGAGCGGCACCATAACCGGTTAAAAACTGATCGGTGGTGAGCCAACCTGTAGCAACCGTCTGCTGTTCGAGTAGCGGCAACACAACATGGCCACCACCAAATACCAATGCACCGGCCTGATAAAAGCCGGCCAGCATATTAGTGGTATTAAGCTGACTACCTGCAAACAGGCTGAGAATAAGCAGCAACATAAACAAACTGAACAATATCCATGCGGTTTGTTTGCCGTAATTGACCGGGAATCTGAAATCCGCTGAAAGTTGTTGCTGGCGACATAAAAACCAGCCTGCCAGACCACCCAGGATAATCACGGCAATTTGCATAATGGCGAGATTGAAAATCAACAGTAAGGCAAAACTGAACAGTGCTATCAAGATACGTTGCCAGTCCGGCGTCAGTTTCTGAGTCATACTGATAACAGCATGAGCTACCACTGCAACCGCCACCAGTTTTAGACCATCAATAATGGCCATACCGATAGCATTGTCCAGCTGATGAGCAATGGCGGCAAAAGCAAACAGCAGTAATGCAGAAGGCAGGGTGAAGGCAATAAAAGCAGCAATGGCGCCAAGCCAGCCGCCGCGAAACAAGCCAATTGAAAATCCCATCTGGCTGCTGGCCGGGCCAGGCAAGAACTGGGTTACAGCAAGTAACTGAGAAAACTGCTGTTCAGAAAGCCATTGGCGTTTACTGATAAATTCAGTGCGGAAATAACCAATGTGAGCAATCGGTCCGCCAAACGCCGTTAGACCCAGTTTGAGAAAGGCTAAAAAAACGTCAACGATGTTATGCAGATTGTTTGGTGCTTTCACAGTTATTTCCTCTGGTTAATCAGTATGGCTGGCTGCATCCATCCTTAACAGTTCCAATAATCGTTGCATATCATCCGGTAAGGGAATCTGCCAGCTCACCGCTTCCCCGGTAGTCGGATGATCAAACCCCAATAAACCGGCATGCAAAGCCTGACGACGCGTATTCTGCAAGGCAGCCAGACAGCTATCCGTCATCCCTTTTGGTGTTTTAAACCGGCCGCCATATAAAGGATCACCCAATAAAGGATGGCGAATATGCGCCATATGCACGCGGATCTGGTGAGTGCGCCCGGTTTCCAGTTTGCAACGCAAATGGGTATGCGCTCGAAAGCGCTCTTCAATCCGATAGTGTGTCACGGCAGGTTTACCGTTTTGTGTCACTGCCATGCGTTTGCGATCAATATGATGCCGACCAACTGGCGCATCAACCGTGCCCCCGGCGGTAAACACCCCGCAGGCAATAGCCTGATATTCACGAATTACGGTGCGCTGCTGCAGTTGGCTGATCAATGAATGATGTGCCTGCAGGCTTTTGGCGACCATTAATAGTCCGGTAGTGTCTTTATCAATGCGATGCACAATCCCGGCGCGTGGAATATGGGTAAGTTGTGGCGCATGTGCCAATAGCGCATTGACCATTGTGCCATTCTGGTTGCCAGCACCGGGATGCACCACCATGCCTGCCGCTTTATTGATGATTAATACATCGTCATCTTCATAAATGATATCCAGAGCGATAGATTCTGCCTGCCAGTTATCATCATGAATAATTTGTTGTGCGGCAATTTCAATCTGGTCACCGGTGCGTACCGCATCTTTAGGACGACAGACTTTCTGATTGACCAATACATCGCCGGCTTTAATCCATTTTGTGAGCTGGCCGCGGGAGTATTCTGAGAACAGCTGGGCCAAGGCCTGATCTACACGCAAGCCACTTAATGACTCGGGGATGGTGGCATCTAGTTTAATAATCTCGGTCATGAATGGCTTTGCATAAAATGGGTTGCGTATTATAACGTAGCTTGATACATCGCCGTTAAACGGGCGAAAGGGGAATTATGAAACGACTGCTGATATGTCTTGCATTACTACTGACTTCGACCTGGATTCAGGCTGAGCCAAATATGGCTTTACTGGCTTCATCCTGCGCGGCTTGTCATGGTACCAATGGCCACAGCAAAGGCGAAATGCCCAAACTTGCAGGTTTGCAGCAAGATTATTTTATTCAGCAGATGCAGGATTTTGCCAGTGGGGCAAGAGAGTCTACAGTCATGCGACATCATGCTGCGGCCTATAGCGAAGCCGAAATTCGCCTACTGGCAGAGTATTTCTCTAAACAATAATTGTCTTCAAATCTTTTGGCAATAGGGGCAGAAATAGGTCGCCCGCTGTGATTGGCGAATCAACTCTATCGGATGACCACATTGTTTACAGTCTTGATTCTGCCGTGCATAAACCCATAATTCCTGAGCAAAATATCCGGGTTTGCCTTCGCTATCCCGAAAGTCCCGCAAAGTTGTTCCGCCCGCTGCAATAGCTTTTTCCAATGTCAGTTTGATCGCGGCGACCAGTTTTTCTGCCTGTTTTTTTGTTAGTTTTGCTGCTATCAGCTGAGGGTGAATGGCGGAGAGAAACAGTGATTCACTGGCATAGATATTCCCTACACCGACAACGATTTCCGCATTCATAATAAATGTTTTAATACTCACCTGACGTTTACGGCTACGCTGGAACAGGTATTCGGCGTCAAAATCCGCCTCCAGTGGCTCAGGCCCCAGATGGTGTAATAATGGATGTTGCAGTGGCGGTTCAGTGGTCCACAATACAGCCCCAAAGCGACGAGGATCGGTAAAGCGCAGAATAATATTATTGGCAAACACAATATCTACATGGTCGTGTTTTTCAGCTGGCTGAAACGTGGTCAGAATACGTAACCGTCCGGACATACCCAGATGGATAAACAGGGTGCCTTCATCGGTATGGAGCAGTAAATATTTGGCGCGGCGGCTGACCGACTGAATGATTTTCCCACAGAGTTTTTCTTCCAAGTTGTCAGTGATGGGCCAGCGCAGTCGCGAGTCACGAATGACAACCTGCTTAACCTGCTGATTTTCTATATATGGCGCAATGCCACTGCGGGTGGTTTCGACTTCAGGTAATTCAGGCATATCACTCGTTTATTGAAAAGAGGGCAGGAATAATGGTGGCTGGAAACAGATATTGTAATTGTTGTTGATGATCAGTCAGCGTAAGACCTTCCTCGCTATATGACACGACAAAGTTACGCTGTGTATTGTCGGTTAATTCAATTGTTACTGCTGGCTGTGCATCCGGTGTAATCGTTGCAGCATCAGACAGGATAACTACCTGCATGGCATAGGCCTGTTGCCAGTTTTGCAGAAGTGCCAGGAGTTTATCCTGAGGATAATTTTGCGGTTTGGAGTGCCAACTGTCATTTTGCTGAACGATGGAGAGTGCCGCGTATTGTTGCTGAACCTTTTGGTTTTGCAGCTCAGGCAAATGCAGTGCCGCAATATTGCTGGCCGGATCCAATAAACGGTTATCGACAAAGCTGCTGGCACTGGCACCGAGTAATGGTGAAATATCATCGTTAACTAAATAAATCTGCTCATTGTGCAAAATATAACGATACCCGCTGAGCGGTTCAGTATCACCAAAAGCAAAATGGTATTCATTGAAAACTAATGATAACTCAGGCTCCTGCAGTCCAAATTCTGCCAGGTCAGTTGTTTGTGTCACCGGGATCTGTTGATGAACAGGTTGTTGTAACAGACTTAGTAACAGATTGATTCGGATTTGATTGGCTCGTACATTTACTGGCTGGCTTAACCGCCATTGCTGATCACGTTGCAAGTGAATGCTTTGCTGTTCAAGACGAACAATTGTAATTTGATTGACCTGCGCCGCCTGAACTTTATCAGTGATATAAGCTGAATCCGCTACTTTCGATTCGGTCATTAGCCAAACTAAAAGAACCGCAACCACCAATAACAACAGATTGGTCAGATATGTACTTTTCATCGGCGTCTTCTAATCCACCAGATACTGATGCCAATCACAAGCAGACTAAGTGGTAATCCTAGTAAAAAACCAATACCAATAAATAATGATTGGTGTTCGGATAATACCAATTGGTTATCTCGGGTTTTTATCACCGGAATATCGATTGAATCATCCTCAGCAACCAGCCAGTTTGCCAGAGCCATCGCCAGTTCAAGATTGGCCGCGGTGCCGAGGTACAGGTCGGAGACAAAATCGCCATCACCAAATATGGCAACACGCTGTTTTTGTGTTGAAGAAACAGGTTTTTCCATTAATACGCTGAGCATTAACGGCCCAGGAATATCTATTTCTGCATCAAAACGTAAATCGTCGAGACTGGTGCTAGTCATATCCCCTAATTCAGACCAGCTATCACTTTGTGATTGCATCAGCTCAGTAACTTGCCAAGTGGATTCAGCCTCAGATAACTGGATAGCATGCGCTTCTGGCATCAAGGTGACGCTGGAAGTGGCTGCCGTAACAGGGTGATTGGCATAATCTGTCACAATCACAAAACGTGGATCTTCCAGACCTAATTTACTGGCATTAGGATCTACCATCGTACCCGGTACAAAGCTCAGATTAAGCTGTTCACTGATGGCCGACAAACCAGTATCTGTGTCAGGTTCGCTGAGCCAGAGCAGATTACCGCCTTGCTGCAACCATGATTGTAACTGAACAATATCGCTTTGCGGCCAGGTTGTTTGTGAACTGGCGATGACCAAAACGATTTTTTTATCCTGACTGTCAAGTTGCATCGCTTCTGCCATCGACAGAGATTTTACTTCAAAGCCGGTGCTTATCAGTTGCTGTCCCCATTGCGACATATCAAATGCACCATCACCAGCAATATCCCGTTCCCCGTGACCGGTAATAAAGATTAATTCAGGCAAGTTACTGCGACTGACTTTTATAATGGCATTGCTTAGCGATTGCTCAGATAAATCATATACATGTTGCTGTCCCTGTTGACCTGAAACTACCATTTCAGCCTGCTGCTGAATGGCAAGTTCACGAACCCGCTGTGGCTGGCTGACTGGATCAATAAACGACACCGTAAGTTGCTGACTATGTTGTTGATAACGCTTTAATAAACTTTCAGCTGCTGATTGATACTGATGTCCAGGACTGATAAATACTTCTATCGTGACCGGAGTTTCAAGCGTCTGTAATAATTCGGTAGTAGCAGAGGAGAGGGTATGTCGCTGGTTAGCTGTCCAGTCTGACTCAAAGCTGTAACGGTGTGAAAGAACAGCTACTGCGATAATCACTACCAGCAATAAAATGTAAAAGATGATCTGTTGCAGGCGATGTTGATATTTAAATTGTTTTGACATCTTCATAAACTCAGCCTCGCTGCATCAAGACGCCGAATAGTCATCAGAATAAATACCATACAGAACAGGGCAAAAAAGCTCAGATCAACGCTATTAATCTGTCCTGAAAGCATAGGTTGAAAATGTCCCAACAGGGATAACCAGGCCAGCCAGTTTATTTGTCCTGAAACAGCACTGGCTGCAGCAAAATCAATTATCCATAATAAAAACAGTAAACAGAATGTCATCACCGCTGCAATAATCGGTTGGGTGGTGAGTGATGATAAAAATATTCCGGCGGCCAAAAAACTGGCTACCAGCAAAAACAGCCCGAACATGCTGACACCAAACTGGTAAAGATCGATTGCCGATCCGGCAAGCAGTGATAACGGCATTAAAGCAATCAATACTAATTGCAGCAGAAAAAAACCGAGATAACCGAGGTATTTACCTAACACAATCTGACTGGCTGAAAGTGGTGCAGAGATCAAAAGAGGCAGACTGTGGTTACGATGTTCATCAGCAAAAGCCCGCATGGTGATAAATGGGGCAATCAGTAACAACACCAGAGCCGCATTACTTAATAATGGCGCAATAATCATTTCAGTTACACCGGGAGCACCAGGAATAGCTGAAATCTGGCCCTGAATCTGGGCAAAATACTCAATATGACTGAGAAACATATACGCCAGTAAAAACTGTACCAATGCCAGCATTATCCAGGCAAAAGGAGACAAAAACAGGCGTGAAATTTCAAGTCTTGCCACACACCACATCAGTTTTTAACCTCAGCTAGCGGTGAGTCATCTTTTATCAGATGCATAAAAATATCTTCCAGCGAGTCCTGTTCACGTACCAGTTCCTGCAGTTGCCAGTGTTTAGAGACGGCACTCGCTATCAGATTTTCTGTAGGATCCTGTTCCGGGTGATAAATTATTCGAAATTGATTTGCTGAAATGGCCTCCACCGTGGATACATTCATTAGCGTCTGTAGCTCGTTAAGCTCTGGTGGGGCAGCTAAAGTGATCTTCAGGCTGCTGTTCAGTCTTTGCTGATGCAACGCTTTCAGGCTATCGGCAAACATCACCTGGCCTTTACTGATGATCTGCACCCGATCGCAGAGCATTTCCACTTCTGGCAGAATATGCGTCGACAGTATCACGCTATGTTCATTGGCAAGTTCTCGGATGAGTTCGCGGATCTGCCGAATTTGCAGCGGATCCAGACCGGAAGTCGGTTCATCAAAAATAACCACCGCCGGATTGTGCACGATCGCCTGGGCGATGCCGGTGCGTTGTTGGTAGCCTTTGGATAATTGACCGATCAAACGCCGCTGAACATCCCCCAGCCCACAACGTTCAATTACCGTCGCAACTGCAGATTTCAGTTGCTTACCTCTGAGTTGGTTGAGTCTGGCGCAATGCTGTAAATATTCGATGACCGTCAGTTCACGATATAACGGTGGGTTTTCCGGCAGATAACCCAGTTGGGCTTTGGCCTGTTTTGGCTGCGACAACAAATCAAAGCCATTGATATGGATCTCGCCTTTATCCGGCGCCAGATTTCCGCTAAGCATTTTCATCGTGGTGCTTTTACCTGCACCATTGGGACCGAGAAAACCCAGTATTTCTCCGCGTTTTACCGTGATATCAATATTCTGAACCGCAACATTGGGGCCAAAATAACGCGACAGATTTTGTGCTTCCAGCAATATAGTCATAGCGCACTATAATACGGTTTTGGTCTGAATCGTCCACTCCGTTGCTTCAACATAAATATCGCTTAACGTTTCTAATGAAATTTCCTGAGTATTGATGTTATCCCACTGACCTTGATCGTAGGCTATAACGATATCCAGCAGCTGGCCTAATGGACCCCCCCGTTGAGTTAATGCCAGTTTTAATTCACCATTTAGCGGCAACGAGTTCATCAGCTTATCCATTGGAATGCCTATCATCACGTCAATATTGGAAAACATGCCCGTCAGAAAGCCCGTCTGTTCTGAAAAGCCATAATTAGGCGCAAGTCTTTCGCACATTTTGGCGCGAATCAATGCATTGGTCATCAGTTCTGGTGGAACTGACTCAATGGCATTCAATGCAATTAATGTAGTCCAGGTTCGGATGGCTTTAAGGCCAAGGATTATCAAGCCTTGCTGAATAGAATCGACTTTTCTGCGTAAGCCCATTGCAGCAGAATTTAACAGGCGCAGCAGTTTATAACTGAGCCCAACCTCCTGCATGATTAACCGTTCTATTTCTGAAAATTCAACATCCGGATCCTGCAGTTTTTCAATGATCTTAAATAATTTAAGATGATTTTCCGGAACTGGTTTATCTCTAATAATAGACGGGCGGCAGAAGTAATATCCCTGGAACAGCTCAAAACCCAGCTGCATGCACAAATTGAATTGTTCACGAGTTTCGATTTTTTCGGCCAGCAGACGAACAGGATATCGTTTCAGCTCATTGACGTGTTTGGTCAATTCCTCTGCATCGACATCCAGGATATCGACTTTAATAATTTTGGCCATCTTGACCAGCGGCGCCAGTTTTTCGTTATAGATAAAATCATCCAACGCCAGTACATAGCCCTGGTAAACCAGTTTTTTTACAGCGTCCAGTAATGGCTGATCGATTTCAATATCCTCAAGGACTTCGAGAACTATTTTTTCCTGAGTAAACGGAATGGGATCGTCACTAAGTAAAAAACTGCGAGTGAGATTGATGAAACCGATATGTTCACCAATAACACGCTCGATACCAAGTTCCATAAAGGCATGATTGATGACTCGACTGGTCGCCATATCGGCATTTTCAGCAGTGACACCTGAAGCGTTTTCGCCACCGGCACGAAATAAAAGTTCATAAGCATAAACATTCATATCGCGATCATAAATTGGTTGGCGGCCAATAATTACGCTCGGCGCGGTAGTGCTCATATCGGTTTCCTGAAGATTGAAGGAATAATTCCTGTCTATTTTACCTGATGCAAAAAAAAACCCGCTTAAGAATGCGGGTTTTTTAGGAAGCAGTTAACAATACGGTTACTTGATTTTTGCTTCTTTGTACATAACGTGTTGACGGATAACAGGATCAAACTTTTTGATTTCCATTTTTTCCGGCATAGTACGTTTGTTTTTATCAGTAGTGTAGTAGTGACCTGTACCTGCTGATGAAACTAATTTGATTTTATCGCGCATGTCCTGACTCCTTAGATTTTTTCGCCGCGGCCACGGAGATCAGATAAAACAGTATCAATACCTCTTTTATCAATGATACGCAGACCATGATTGCTGACACGCAATTTTACCCAACGGTTTTCAGACTCAACCCAAAAACGGTGTGAGTGAAGATTAGGTAGGAAACGGCGTTTTGTTTTGTTGTGAGCGTGTGAAACATTGTTTCCGCTCATAGGGCGTTTGCCCGTTACCTGACATACTCTGGACATGTTAATCCTGCTCCTGATGCATTTTTAGTGACTGACGCGTCCTGCCAACGCATCATTCTGAATAAACTAAGCCGGACTTTATACCATATGTGCTATCTGATGTGTAGCAGTTTTGCGCTATAAATTAGCTGAGGCCCATTTTGTCGAGCTGTGCTGAAACGCTCTTTTTATCGAGTACGCCAATTTTGCGCATCACAATTTTGCCTTCGGGCGAAATCAGATAATGAGTTGGTGTCACCCGAACATTATTAAACGCGGTGGAAATTTCGCCATCACTGTCCCAGATAAGCGTGTAGGGAAGGCCACGGTCTTCACGCATTGCCTTGATATGTGAGGGTGTGTCGTGAGGCAGTGAAACGCCCAGCATGACCAAGCCTTTTTTTGCGTATTCTTCATGCAAAGCAATGAGTTCAGGCAATTCCTGAATGCACGCTGGACAATCAGTCGCCCAGAAAATCATCAATATTGGTTTACCAGCATAGTCGGTGAAATCATGCATCTTCCCATCTACATCCTCAAACGTAAGTTCGGTGTAGGCCGGAGCAGTAGCATTCTTGTACATAAAGACGACAAACAGTAATGCAAACAGGGCGGCTATAAAAAGTGCAAAACGTTTTCCAGACTTCATTTTATCTCTCAGTTTGCTGGGTTAATTGACCCAGAGATTCTGTCAGTTTCAGATTTTCACGATAATCAACCGGGCAATCGATGACCGTAACGGTATTACTATCCAATGCTTCTTTTAAAACGGTTATCAGATCTTCAGTCTTGTTGACTCTGACACCGGTCGCGCCAAATGATTGCGCATATTGTACAAAATCCGGGTTACCGAATTTTACATTACTGGTTCGGCCAAACTGATTTTGCTGTTTCCATTCAATCAGCCCGTAGCTTGCATCGTTCCAAATCAGAATGACAATAGCGATATTCAACCGCATGGCTGTTTCAATTTCCTGAGAATTCATCAGAAAACCAGCGTCACCGGTTACAGCAACGACTTTACGTTCAGGATGCGCCAGTTTGGCTGCAATTGCACCCGGAACCGCTATGCCCATGCTGGCAAAGCCATTGGAAATAATACAGGTGTTCGGGTATTCACAGCGGAACATCCGTGACATCCACATTTTATGAGCACCCACATCACAAATCACAATATCTTCCAGATGCATGGCGGTACGCAGATCCCAGATGATTTTCTGTGGTTTAACCGGGAATTCGGTATCACGACGATGCTGATTCATTTCTGTAATCAGACTGTCGCGTAATGTGCGCATGGCCTTACCTTCATGTGGTGAAGTGAGGGCTGCAATTCGGTTCAGGCTGTGGGTAATATTGCCCACAACTCCCAATACCACACTGTAATATCCATCAACCTCGGCATGAGTGGTATCAATATGAATCAAGGTACGATCGCGTGAGGGATGCCAAAGATAAGGATGGTATTCGACCATGTCGTAACCGATGCAAATAATTACGTCAGCATTGGCAAATCCGGTATTAACGTAATCATTGGATTGTAAACCTACACTGCCCAGTGACATTGGATGACCAAACGGAATAACACCTTTGGCCATAAAGGTGTTGGCTACTGGAATTCCCAGCTTTTCAGCAAATTCAGTCAGCGCTTTAGCGGCATTCGCCCGAATGACACCATTGCCCGCCAGAATAATCGGATTTTCGGCATTGGAAATTAATTCTGCTGCTCGTTCAATATATTCAGCAGCGGGTTCAGGTGGCGTGGCGTGTTTGACCCGTAGTGGAGCATCGTCAATTTCCATCTCGGCAATGTTTTCAGGAAACTCAATAAAACAGGCACCGGTTTTCTCGGTCTGCGCCACTTTAAAGGCTTTGCGAACAATTTCCGGAATCACTTCAGGGCTGACAATACGCGTGGAATATTTGGTGATGGGTAAAAACATTGCTTCCAGATTAAGGACCTGATGCGATTCTTTATGCAAGCGATTGGTCGAAGCCTGACCGGCAATGGCTACCAGGGGCGCATGATCCATATTGGCATCAGCCACACCAGTAATCAGATTGGTCGCACCCGGACCCAGTGTCGCCATACAGACGCCTGCACGACCAGTGAGTCGACCATAGACATCTGCCATAAAGGCCGCGCCTTGTTCATGCCGGGTGGTAATAAACTGAATGGATGAATCGAGCAAGGCGTCCATGACATCCAGATTCTCCTCACCGGGAATACCAAAAACATATTCCACACCTTCATTTTCCAGAGTACGGACAAATAGCTCTGCTGCTTTCATTTTTTTGCTCCGCGATGAATGGCTTTAAAAAAGGGGCTTTCGCCCCTAGGGTCTGTTGATCTTTCAGAGCCACCACTGCTGGAGGCTATTTTTTCGTCCTACAAGGCGGAAATGATGCGATGTAGTTATTCTACATAAGTCATTTTCAACACCGTAGGGCGGAAAAATAGTCCCAGCCCTTCGGGTTGTGACTGAAAGATCAATAGACCCTAGGTTTCACTGAAATGCTGTGGGAATTTGTTTATGCCAATCGGTGACCTGTTGGTACTGATGAGCAACATTAAGTAAACGTGCTTCATCGAAATAATTACCAATGATCTGTAAACCAGCAGGTAAGCCATTGGCAAAACCTGCCGGAATCGACATACCGGGCAAACCAGCAAGATTAGTGTTAATGGTATAGATATCCGCTAAATACATGGCCACTGGATCATCGGTTTTATCACCCAGTTTAAAGGCAGTGGTTGGCGCGGTAGGTCCCATAATCACATCAACTTCTTCAAATGCCTGCTGGAAGTCATCGCTTATCAAACGGCGGCATTTCTGAGCTTTAAGATAGTAGGCATCGTAATAACCGGCAGACAGTGCATAGGTCCCAATCATGATGCGACGTTTAACTTCATCACCGAAGCCTTCACCGCGTGAACGTTGGTAGAGATCCAGTAAATCTTTTGGATCGTCACAGCGATGGCCAAAGCGCACGCCGTCCATACGGGACAGATTGGATGAGCATTCTGCTGGGGCAACAACATAATAAGTTGGTATCGCCAGAGAGGTGTTTGGCAGGCTGATTTCTTTGACGGTTGCCCCGAGCTTTTCGAATTCCTTAATGGCGACATCAATTATTTCTGCCACTTCCGGTGCCAGGCCTTCACCAAAGTATTCTTTTGGCAGACCAATGCGCAGACCTTGCAGAGAATCATTCAGATTTGCGGTGTAATCTGGAACATCACGTTCCACGCTGGTGGAATCGCGTTCATCAAAACCCGACATGACATTTAACAATAATGCCGCATCTTCGGCATTGGCCGCCATCGGGCCCGCCTGATCCAGACTGGAGGCAAAAGCAATCATGCCGTAACGGGAAACACGACCATAAGTTGGTTTCAAACCGGTTAAATTGCATAAAGATGAAGGCTGACGAATTGACCCCCCCGTATCTGTACCAGTTGCCGCCGGTGCCAGTCGAGCAGCGATTGCTGCTGCAGAACCGCCGGAAGAACCACCCGGAACCCGATCAGTATCCCAAGGGTTTTTGACTGGACCATAGAAGCTGGTTTCATTGGATGAACCCATGGCAAATTCGTCCATATTGGTTTTACCCAGCATCACCATGCCACTTGCGGCAATTTTTTCAACGACAGTTGCGTCATAAGGCGCAATAAATTTATCGAGCATTTTCGATGCACAGCTGGTACGAACGCCCTTGGTGCAGAAAATGTCTTTATGTGCCATTGGGATACCGGTCAGTTTACCGGCAGTTTTGTCTGCAAACTGCTTATCAGCAGCCGCAGCCTGCGCCAGCGCGCTTTCTTCAGTCACACTGATAAAAGCATTCAAGTTGCCATTATGCGTTTTGATACGGTTCAGAAAGTGTTGAGTCAGTTCCACACTGGTGATGTCACCGTTGTGCAGCAAAGCCGAAAGTTCAGAAAGAGTTTTGTTATGCATGTACTTGCCTGTATTGGATTTTATTCGATGACCTGTGGAACCAGGTAGACGCCAGCGTCGGTTTTAGGGGCAATAGACTGGAATAATTCACGTTGATCCGTTTCGGATACCACATCCTCACGCAATCTTTGGTGTGCATCCAGAGGGTGCGCCATGGGAGTGACAGCATCGGTATTCACAGCGCTCATCTGTTCGACCAGGGTGAGAATGTTATTCAAATCGCGGGCGTAATCAGGAATGGTGCTTTCATCAATGGCAAGCCGCGCAAGATGCGCGATTTTTTCTACATCGGATTTATCTAAACTCATGAGTCGTCCCGTAAGTTAATTGATTTCACAAAGTTGAAGTTTAAATCATTAGTTGCTTGCCCAACAGACCTGAGCATTGCTAAAGTATCCATTTTACCTCTTCCGGATGTGGTTTCTTCAATGTTTGAACGTTTACGTGGGATCTTCTCTAACGATCTGTCTATCGATCTGGGTACAGC
>DELT01000008.1:0-48192 GCA_002354555.1 Methylophaga sp. UBA2689 | reverse complement strand
ACTGAAAAAATGTTGCAGCATTTTATTCGCAAAGTGCATGAAGGTCGCTTTTTAAAACCAAGTCCGCGCGTTTTGGTCTGCGTACCCTGCGGCTCAACACAAGTTGAACGTCGGGCAATTCGTGAATCTGCTGCCGGCGCCGGTGCGCGTGATGTATTTTTGATTGAAGAACCGATGGCAGCGGCCATTGGTGCCGGTATGCCGGTGGAAGAAGCCAGTGGCTCGATGGTGCTGGACATCGGTGGTGGAACCACTGAAGTCGCGATTATTTCACTGAACGGTATTGTTTATTCAGCTTCTGTACGAATCGGTGGTGATTTGTTCGATGAGGCGATTGTCAATTATGTCCGTCGTAATTACGGAACCTTGATTGGCGAAGCCACTGCTGAAAAGATCAAAAAAGAAATTGGTTCTGCCTATCCTGGAAACGAAGTCAGAGAAATGGAAGTACGTGGCCGTAATCTGGCAGAGGGTATTCCGCGCAGTTTCACCCTGAACAGTAATGAAATACTGGAAGCGCTGCAGGATCCATTGGCCGGTATTGTAGCTGCAGTGAAAACTGCGCTGGAACAGACACCTCCGGAACTGGGCGCTGACGTTGCTGAACGAGGTATCGTGCTGACGGGTGGTGGTGCGTTACTAAGAGACCTGGATCGACTGTTAATGGAAGAAACCGGCTTGCCAGCCATCGTCGCAGAAGACCCGCTGACCTGTGTTGCCAGAGGTGGTGGTCGTGCATTAGAACTTATCGACGAACGCGGGAGCGACGTATTTACGTTTGAATAGTCTTCAGTCAGATTGAAGTAGGTATTTGACCTTTACAAATAGCAAGGTTATTTGTGAAGGTCTTTTCATTTTCGGAACTGAGCCATTAAACCGTTATTTGCCCAAACACCTTCGTTAAATACTCGGATGCTGCTTGCAGTAGTCGCATCGTTGTTATTGTATTTTCTGGATACACGACTGGATTATTTCAAACCCGTCAGGATGACCCTGTCTACGGTTGTTTATCCGGTGCAGAAACTCGCCTCAATGCCAGACGATTTCACCACGTGGTTTGCCGATTTTTTCCAGGGCCATCGGCAACTGCGTGAAAAAATCATGAAACTCGAAGCACAAAACCTCACTAACAGTGTGCGGATGCAGAAAATGCAGGCGCTGGAAAGTGAAAACATGCGTTTGCGAGAATTGCTCGGTTCATCATTTCGTCTCCAGGAACGAGTGCAAGTCGCCGAACTACTCAGTGTCGACTTAGATCCTTTTTATCAGCATGTCATCATCGATAAGGGTGAAACCTTTGGTGTCTATGAAGGGCAGCCAGTACTCGACTCTCTTGGTGTCATGGGCCAGGTAGCTGAAGTCAGCCAGTTTTCCAGCCGTGTCGTGTTGTTGACTGACCCCAGTCATAGTATTCCGGTACAGATTGTCAGAAATGGCTTACGCGCTGTGGTCACTGGACGTGGTCTGGGAGAAAATTTACAGATGGAGTTTTTACCGCACAATGCCGATGTGCGCGTAGGAGATTTATTGGTAACCTCTGGTTTGGGCGGACGTTTCCCTGTTGGTTACCCCGTTGGAAAGGTGATCTCAGTAAATTTCCCGCAGGGAAAATCTTTTGCGGAAATTACCGTTACCCCAGCCGCTCGATTGGCAACCAGTCGAGAAGTCATGTTGGTGTTGCCGGGTGAGAAAATTGATTTCGGTATAACATTCCCTTTGCAAATTGAAGAAAGTGATTTACCTGCATTGGAAGAACAGCCTGCAGCTGATGCGCCAATAACTTCATCGGAGGAAAATAACTGATGGTTCTGGTGAAGCCACAGCACAGCAGTGTCATCTATATTACCTTGTTATTCGCCATTTTATTAATGCTGGTGCCACTGCCGGATACGCTTCGATATGCACGCCCGGAATGGGTCGCTATCACGCTGATTTACTGGGCCATGGCTTTACCACAACGGGTCAGCATTGGTGTCGCCTGGTTTACCGGTTTGGTGATGGATGTGGTCACCGGAGGTATTCTGGGCATTCATGCATTTGCCTATGCATTGGTGATTTATCTGGTGGGGCGTTTACATTTACAAATACGTCAATATCCTCTTTGGCAACAGGCTTTTACAATATTGTCCCTGGTATCTCTGGTGCATTTTATTGTGATGCTGAGTGCGCCGATCAGCTTCAGTTGGAACCACTGGTTGACCGTACTGACCAGTACACTGGTCTGGCCCCTTGTGTATGCCGTATTAAGGAAAATACGTCGTAGTTTTCAGGTGAGTTGATTGTGATCGATCCTCGGCACAGGCTCAAAGACCATTTTCGTGAAAGTCGACTGGTCAGTAACCGACTGATATTCGCCGGGCTGTTATCGCTAGTTTTGTTTGGCATCATTATTTTTCGCCTGGTGATGCTGCAGATTGTCGAATTTGAACACTTTGATTCACTTTCCAATCGTAATCGTGTAGATATTGAGCCGTTACCACCCCAACGCGGGTTGATTTACGATCGTAATGGCGTGTTACTGGCCGAAAATATTCCGACGTTCAGTCTGGAGTTGATCCCTGAGAAAGTACAAAACCTGGATGAAACTATTGCTGAATTGGCTGAGCTGCTATCACTGACCGCTGAAGATATTGATGCGTTCAATGAGCGCCGTATACGTCATCGAGCTTTCGAAGAAATAGTCGTTCGTAACCAGCTGACTCAGAGAGAAGTCGCATTATTTTCAGTTAATCGCCATCGTTTCCCTGGGGTTGATGTGGTTGGTCGCTTGATTCGGCATTATCCGCAGGGACCGCTTTTTGCCCATGCGGTGGGTTATGTTGGTCGTATTAATCAGCAGGAAACGCAGGTTATTGATCGGCAAAATTACAAAGGCACACTGCAAATAGGTAAAACCGGCGTTGAGAAACAATACGAAGATTTGCTGCATGGCACAGTAGGCTATCGTCAGGTTGAAACCAATGTGCAGGGTCGTACCGTTAGAGAACTGTTCAGTGAACCGGCCACTGCAGGACAGGATCTGTATTTGCATCTTGATATCAATCTGCAGCAGGCGGCCGCAGAAGCATTGGGTGATTATAATGGCTCCGTCGTCGTACTCGATACAAAAAACGGTGGTGTGTTAGCCTTGGTCAGCAAACCGGATTACAACCCAAACTCTTTTGTGAACGGGATTAGCGTCAAAGAATATGCAGAATTGCGTGACTCCATCGATCAACCCCTGTTTAATCGTGCATTACGCGGTCATTATCCACCCGGATCAACATTCAAACCCTTTGTTGCTCTGGCGGGGTTGGAGTTAAATGTCGTAACCCAGCAAAGCCGCACATATTGTCCTGGCTTTTATTCATTACCTGGTAATACCCATCGGTATCGCTGCTGGAAACGCGTAGGGCATGGTCACGTTGATCTGAAAAGTGCCATGGCCGAATCCTGTGACGTTTATTTTTATGATTTGGCACATGCGATAGGGATTGATCGGTTACATGGCTTTCTGGATTTGTTTGGCTTTGGTCATCAGACAGGTGTCGATATTCCTGGCGAGAGTAAGGGCCTGTCACCTTCCAGAGAATGGAAGCGTAATCAGCGCAATCAGGCCTGGTATCCCGGTGAAACGCTGATTTCGGGGATAGGTCAGGGATTTAATCAGATGACGCCGATTCAACTGGCGCATGCCACAGCAACGCTTGGAATGATGGGAACGGTTTATACCCCACAACTGGTACGTGCTACTAAAACGGATAATGACGAGGGTATGCAGTTATTGGGTGTTCAACAAGCTGACAGTTTACCGATACAAAAATCCAGTCACTGGCAGTCGGTAATTGAATCGATGGTTGAGGTCGTCCATGGTAAGCGTGGCACGGCAAGGCATATCGGAACAGATTTACCATTCCAGTTTGCAGGGAAAACAGGCACAGCACAAGTATTCGGAATAGCTCAGGATGCAAAATATGATGCGGAGTTACTGGCCAAAAAACTACATGATCACGCACTTTTTGTTGCCTTTGCCCCAGCGGTCGATCCTGAAATAGCGATTGCGGTAGTAGTTGAAAACGGGGGAAGTGGCAGTGCCACAGCCGCTCCAATCGCACGTAAGCTTATCGATGTATATTTTGGAATAGAGACTGATGAGCCAGTTACGCAATGAAGTAAGACAATCGCCAAGAGCGATGAGCGGCTTGCTGCAGGATAGACGTCGGGTGCCCGGATTTCAGTGGCGATCGGGATTGCAACGTGCGCACATGGATGGCTTCTTGATACTGGGTATCCTGACGCTGCTGTTGTTCAGTTCCGTAGTGCTATACAGCAGTGGTGGTGAAGACGTTGGTTTATTGCTTCGTCAGGGAGTCAGAATGGCAATCGCTATAACGGTGATGATTATTCTGGCACAGATACATCCCGATCGATTCAAAGATGTTGCCTTTTGGATCTATGCTGTCGGACTGTTAATGCTGATTGCTGTTTTATTGTTTGGCACAATAGGAAAAGGAGCTCAGCGCTGGCTTGATTTGGGTTTTTTCCGCTTTCAACCATCTGAAATTATGAAATTGGCGGTACCTTTGGTGGTAGCCGTTTATCTGGCAGATAGACCATTACCACCCAGTTTTGTCAGAATGTTTTTTGCACTGGTGATGATTGCTGTTCCAGCCTTGTTAATTGCCAAACAGCCAGATCTGGGAACGGCATTATTAATTGCCAGTTCGGGGTTGATAGTGGTTTTTCTGTCGGGTGTTTCCTGGCGGCTGATCATGAGTTTTCTGGCACTGGCCGCTGCCGCTGCGCCGGTATTATGGTATTTAATGCATGACTATCAGCGTCGCCGGGTGATGACCTTATTTAACCCTGAGTCGGATCCACTAGGTGCCGGTTATCATATTATCCAATCGAAGATTGCGATTGGGTCGGGTGGGTTACAAGGCCGTGGCTGGTTACAGGGGACGCAGTCGCATCTGGAGTTCTTACCGGAACGCTCCACCGATTTTATTTTTGCTGTGATTGCAGAAGAATTTGGTCTGATTGGCTTGACACTGCTGATTACAGTTTATCTTTTAATTACTGCGAGAGGCCTGTATATAGCTGCTCAAGCGCAGTTGAGTTACATGAAATTATTGGCGGGCAGTATTGCCATTACATTTCTGGTCTATGTATTCGTAAATGTAGGAATGGTTACTGGTCTTTTACCTGTTGTCGGGGTGCCGCTGCCACTGATCAGCTATGGAGGTACATCCATGGTGACCTTGCTGGCAGGCTTCGGTATCCTGATGTCCATACACACTCATCGGAGGATGATGTCACCGTGAAGAAATACATTACCGCTACGCTGTTAAGCCTGATAATGACGCCAGCCTTTGCCAACTCTGAACTACCGGAATTGGATAAATTTATTGACGAAATGGTTGAAGAACATGCGTTTGACAGAGCAGAACTGGAAACCCTGTTTGCTCAGGTTGAAGTCAAAGACAGTATTCTTAAAGCGATTTCCAGACCTGCTGAGAAAAGTAAGCCATGGTATGAATATCGTGAGATATTCCTTGATCAGGCGCGCATTAATGCGGGGGTGGCTTATTGGAAAAAACATGCCGATACTCTAAAAAGAGCAGAAAAAGAATTGGGTGTACCTGCTGAAATAATCCTGGCTATTTTAGGTGTGGAAACCCGTTTCGGCGGTAACATGGGGAGTTTCCGGGTTGTGGATGCCTTATCGACTCTGGCCTTTCGTTACCCTCCGCGTAGCCCTTTTTTCCGCTCGGAATTGAAAAACTTTTTAATTTTGACTCGCGAAGAAGAGATGTCTCAACTGGAACCGGTTGGCTCCTATGCCGGGGCTATGGGGTTGGGACAGTTTATGCCAAGCAGTTTTCGTGAATATGCTGTCGATTTTGATAATGATGGTCACCGTGATATCTGGAATAATCCAACGGATGCTATCGGCAGTATTGCTAATTATCTGCGTCGTCACGGCTGGCAGCCAGGCGAAAGCATTGTGCATGCAACAGAATACGAAGGTAATGATCTGCCACAGGATTTGATTGATCGCGGATTGAAGCCTACCGTAACGCGTGAAGAGTTAAGGAAATCCGGTTTGAGCACCGATAAATTACCGGAGGGTGAAGATGCGATTACCGTTTTCAGCCTGACCCAGCCCGATGGTGAAGAGCTATGGTTAGGCCGACAGAATTTTTATGCGATAACCCGTTACAATCACAGCCGTATGTATGCCATGGCTGTTATTCAACTGTCAGAAGCGATTCGTGATGGTTATGAGTCTGCAAAATGAAACGGCGTGTAGTTAAGTATTTGACCTTATCGGTAATGTTGACGGGGCTTTGGTCGTGCGGAACAGTAACTGAACAACAGGATTCTGCACCAAAAGTAAAGCCGGATGTTTCGAAAATCCCGGATGCAGTCCCACGTGATGAACCAAGAAGTAAATATGGTAATCCAGCTTCATATGAAGTGTTCGGCAGAAGATATTACACGCTTGCCAGTAGTGAAAATTATGTAGAGCGTGGCAAGGCATCCTGGTACGGTACAAAGTTTCATGGCAGACGCACCTCCAGTGGTGAGCCTTACGATATGTATGCGATGACGGCTGCTCATAAAACNNGTGGTAAAAATTAATGATCGTGGGCCGTTTCATGATGATCGATTGATAGATTTATCCTATAGCGCAGCAACCAAGCTGGGTATTATTGATAAAGGTACTGGTCATGTAGAGGTACGAGCGATAAACAGTAAGAATGTCGTTGCCTCTACTGCCGCTAAAAAAGATGTAGTTGCCAATGTAACACCCACAGCAAATGCTGTTTCAACCCCAACCACTACAATGGGAAAAGTCGCACTGTTTCTGCAGATAGGAGCATTCAGCACATTAAGCAGGGCAGAACAGATAAAGCAACAAGTTCAGCAACAGATTCAAGAGCGAGTTCATATTTCATCTGTTGAACGTGCTCAAACTCCCTTATACCGGGTTCGGATTGGCCCACTTGAAAGTGTTGAATATAGCGATAGGATCGCTAATCAACTAATGGGATTAGGTTTTTCTGATACCCGGCTTATCAAGGAATAACTGTTTTTTATTGAGAGTAACTAAATGATTAAAATTTTCAAAATGAGCCTGGCAGGGCTATTGTTCAGTGTCGCCACTATCAGTTCGGCGGGAATGATCACGCCGAATCCTACAGCACCCTCAATTGCGGGTACTGCACATATTTTGCAGGATTACGATAGCGGACATATTTTAATGTCCGAAAATGCAGATGAGCGGCTGCCACCGGCCAGCATTACCAAATTAATGACCTCTTATGTGGTTTCCCAGGAAATCCACGATGGCAATATTAAACTTGATGATGAAGTATTAATCAGTGAAAAAGCCTGGCGTATGATTGGCTCACGCAGTTTTATCGAGGTGAACACCAAGGTAACGGTGGAAGCCCTGTTGCGTGGCATGATTGTGCAATCAGGTAATGATGCTGCTGTAGCGTTGGCTGAGCATGTGGCTGGTAGTGAAGAAGTGTTTGCCCAGATGATGAATCAATATGCTCAGAAACTGGGTATGGTCAACACTAATTATCAGAATGCTACTGGTTTGCCTGGAGCAGAGCATTACACCACGGCACATGATATTGCGATCCTTTCTGCAGCCTTAATCCGAGATTTTCCGGAACATTACCAATGGTATGCAGAAAAGGAATATACCTACAACGGTATCACTCAGCACAATCGTAATAAATTGCTATGGCGTGATAATACGGTAGATGGCCTGAAAACAGGTCACACCGAAGAGGCTGGCTACTGCTTATCTGCTTCAGCAAAGCGTGATGGTATGCGCCTGATTGCTGTGGTTCTTGGCACGGCAAGTGAAAATGCCCGTGCCCAGGAAATCCAGAAGATGTTTAACTTTGGATTCCGTTTCTTTGAAACGCATCAGCTTTACGCTGCTGATGAGGCGATTACTCAAACCAAGGTATGGAAAGGGCAAACTGATCAGTTGAACCTGGGCCTGGCACAGCCATTGTCTATTACGGTTCCTCGCGGGCGTTATAAAGACTTGCAGGCATCAACCAATATCCAACAGCCTGTTGTCGCTCCCGTTGCCAAAGGCTCTGAGCTGGGAGAGGTGGAAATTCGTTTGGGCGATGAGGTGGTTGCCACTCGTATGCTGGTTGCTGTGGATGAGGTTGAAAAAGGCAGCTGGTGGAGACGAATCCTCGACAGTTTGTTGATGCTTATCTGGGGTTAATGTTTCGTGGCAATAGTTTATCTTAACGGCGAATTTATCCCAGCTGACAAAGCTCAGGTCTCTGTGTATGACCGCGGATATTTATTAGGTGATGGCATTTATGAAGTGATTCCGGTCTATGCCGGAAGCGCTTTTTTACTCGATAGGCACCTGCAGCGCTTGCAAAATAGTCTGGACGGCGTACGGATCGAAAACCCGTTTTCAGATGCGCAATGGACCGAGATTATTAATGATTTGATTGCCCGAAATAATGCGGGCGATCAGTCATTGTATTTGCAGGTCACCCGGGGCGTTGCACCAAGAGATCATATCTTTCCAATTGGTGTGGCACCCAGTGTGTTTATGATGAGTAATCCGCTGCATCCGGTTGCCGATAGCTGGAAAACGGATGGTATCAAGGCCATTACTACAGCCGATATTCGCTGGATGCGTTGCGATATTAAAGCTATTACCTTGCTGGCAAACAGTCTGATGAAACAGCTGGCGCAGGATGCTGGTGCACAGGAAGCATTATTGCTCCGCGATAATTATCTGACCGAAGGTTCAGCCAGCAATGCATATGTAGTTATCGATGGTGTCATTTTTACTGCGCCAAAAGATGAAAAAGTATTGCCTGGCATTACCCGTGATCTGATTATCGAACTGGCGGCGCAAAATGATATGCCGTTACATGAGAGAGCCGTCAGCGAATCAACTCTGCGAAATGCGGATGAAATCTGGATCAGCAGTTCAACAAAAGAAGTGGTGCCGGTTACCTTATTGGATGGTGAAATCGTTGGTAACGGTAAACCCGGCCCCGTTTGGCAACAAATGGACATCTTGTTTCAGCGCTTTAAACAAGAGGTAATCTGATGAGTGAATCAAACGGCGAAGAGACTTTACTGGAATTTCCCTGCGACTATCCGGTGAAGGCAATGGGAGAAACCCACCCACAGTTGGATAATATTGTGGTGGAAATCATCCGAAAGCATGCTGGTGATATTACTGAAGGGGCAGTCACCAGCAAACAGAGCTCGGGAGGCAAATATACTTCCATTACCGTGGTTATTGAGGCGACCAGTAAAAAACAACTGGACGCTATCTATCAGGAACTCAGTAGTCACGAAGCCGTTAAATACGTGCTCTGATGAAGATACAGGATCTCGGCCTACGGGATTATCAACCTACTTTAGTTGCCATGCAGCAGTTCACGCTGCAACGTGATAATCACACCGAAGATGAACTTTGGCTATTAGAACATTATCCTGTCTACACTCAGGGGTTTAATGGCCAGCAAAATCATCTGCTAAGACAAAATACAATTCCGCTGGTACAAACTGATCGTGGGGGGCAAATAACCTACCATGGGCCGGGACAATTAATCGTTTATCCATTGATTGATTTACGTCGGCACGGCATGGGCGTTCGCAATATGATCAGTTGTCTGGAAAACACAGTTATTGCCATGCTGGCTGAGCATAAGATTGACGCATATGCCCGTAAAGATGCCCCCGGTGTTTACTGTGGTGAAGCGAAAATTGCTTCATTGGGATTACGGGTCAAACGTGGCGCCTGTTATCATGGTCTGAGTTTGAACATCGATATGGACATGCAGCCTTTTGCCGATATCAATCCCTGCGGTTATGCAGGAATGCAAATGACGGATATGAAAGCCCTGGGTGTAAACACAGATATGGCCTCAGTAAAAAAACAATTTGTGTCTGTTTTTACCTCACAGATGCAACAAGGTAACAAAACATGAGTGATATGGTTGAACCGGTAAAACGTGATGTAAAAGCGCTGAAAGGTGCCTCAAAGGTCGCGCGTATTCCCATAAAAATCGTTCCTAGTGATCCGAAACGCAAACCGGAATGGATTCGTGCCAAATCACAAGGTGCACCTGAAGTACAACGTATCAAAAAAATGTTGCGTGATCATGATTTGCACACCGTGTGTGAAGAAGCTTCCTGCCCTAATCTGGGGGAATGTTTTGCCCATGGTACGGCGACATTTCTGATCATGGGCAATATCTGTACAAGACGTTGCCCTTTCTGTGATGTGGCCCATGGTCGGCCTGATGCACTGGATGAAAATGAACCGAATCATCTGGCAAAAACCATTGCCGCCATGCAGCTCAAACATGTGGTAGTGACTTCGGTAGATCGTGATGATTTACGTGATGGTGGCGCAGCGCATTTCAGTCGCTGCATCAGTGAAATCCGTCAGCAATCTCCGCAAACCCGTATTGAAGTGCTGGTGCCTGATTTTCGCGGCCGTATGGATGTGGCATTAGAAATACTGGCGGATAATCCACCGGATATTTTTAATCACAATCTGGAGAGTATCCCTAGACTTTATAAAGCCGTTCGACCTGGCTCGGATTATCAATGGTCATTGGATCTGATTCAGCGCTTTCAGCAAATGCATCCTGAAGTACCCACTAAATCAGGCCTGATGTTGGGACTCGGGGAAACGATTGATGAGGTTAAACAAGTGATGCAGGATTTACGCGATCATGGTTGTCGTATGCTGACGCTGGGCCAGTATCTGCAACCTAGCAGGCATCATCTGGCTGTTGAGCGTTTTGTCACTCCTGCCGAATTCGACGAACTGGCAGTAGCAGGTAAGGAAATGGGCTTTGAACACGTTGCCAGCGGACCAATGGTGCGATCCTCTTATCATGCGGATCTGCAGGCTGAGGGTGAAAAAGTCTCCTGAGTCAGTAAATTAACAGCTGAGAGCTCTGATATGACTATCAAGCGTCGACAAGTGTTAAAAAATGCAGCCTATCTATCAGCTATGGCAGCTATACCATTGGGGTTGTCTACGGCGTGTTATCGGAATCAAAAACAGAAAGTCGTGGTTGTTGGCGGCGGATTTGCTGGTGCTACCGCAGCACGTTATCTGGGCATGTGGGCGCCGGAACTTGATATCACGTTGATAGAAAAAAACCGTCAGTTTATCTCCTGTCCACAGAGTAATCTGGTGCTCAGCGGCAATCGCAACCTGTCACAGCTTACTCATGACTACAGTGCGTTACAGACAGAGAAGGCTATTCGTTTTGTACAATCCGAAGTTATCGCAGTTGATACCGAAAACCGCCAACTCTGGCTGGCAGATGAAAGCAGAGTGGACTATGACCGGTTGATTATTGCCCCCGGCGTCAGTTTTATTTATGACCAGCTGCCTATCCTTGCTACGGCTGAAGCTCAGGAACATGTCCCCCATGCATGGAAAGCGGGTGAGCAGACTTTGTTATTAGCCAATCAGCTTAAGTCGATGCGGCAGGGCGGAGTGGTGATAATGACGGTTCCGTCAGCACCTTTTCGCTGTCCTCCCGGCCCATATGAGCGTGCATGTCAGATCGCTTTATATCTTAAACAGCATAATCCTACCGGCAAACTACTGATACTGGATGCCAACCCGGATATTGTCTCTAAAAAAGCCTTATTTACCGAAGCGTGGCAACAGCAATATGATGGTTTGATTGAGTATCAGCCAATGAATCCGATCGAGTCGGTCAATGTGGCCAATCTGGAGGTTGAGAGCTTTTTTGACCGTTATCAGGCAGATGTATTAAACGTCATCCCACCACAGAAAGCTGGCGCGGTGGCTGCAATGGCTGGGGTGATTAATGTTGATAATCGCTGGTGTGCTGTAGACTTTCTGACTTATGAGTCCACAGCGGTTGAACGAGTGCATGTGATAGGTGATGCGGTGGCCGCCAAACTACCAAAATCTGCACATATTGCTAACCAGCAGGCTAAAGTGTGTGCCGCTGCAGTTATAGCTTTGTTGCGTGATGAATTACCAGAGCAACAACCTATCTTCAGCAATACCTGCTACAGTTTTGTCGATGGGCAGCAAGCAGGGCATGTTGCCGCGGTTTATCGTTATGATAAAAACAGTCAGGATATGGTCCCTCACCCCAGCGGCGGAGTTTCCGAGACGGCCAGTGAACAGGAAGGTCGTTATGCTCAAGGTTGGGCTGAAAACATCTGGGCGGATACGTTAGGCTAGATTTTCCAAAGCAACGATATATTAGTCGTAATGGATAAACATATTTGAGAAGGCGAAATCTGCTACCAATGGCGCGGGGTTTCGGTCTTGTCCCATTGCAGTATAATGACCCCCAATTTCAATAACTCCACCAGCTGGATTTAAACACGAGGTAGTAGATGAGCGATTTTTTACCCGGCCTGGAAGGTGTGCCTGCCACGAAGTCAGCCATTTCATTCATTGATGGCGAAAAAGGCATCCTTAGTTACCGTGGTTATCCACTGGAAACACTGGCAACCAACAGTACTTTTGAAGAAACCACGTTATTGCTACTGGATGGCGAACTACCCACTAAAGCAGCTTTAAATCGCTTTTCCAAACAGCTGCGCAGCAGCTATCGCATCAAATATCATATTCGTGAAATGATGCGTCATTTCCCGCATACCGGTCATCCGATGGATATGTTGCAAACAGCGGTTTGCAGTTTGGGCATGTTCTATCCGGGCACCGAATGTCTGACCGATGCAGAAAGTTGTAAAGATATTGACTATGTCCGCAATATGACGGTGAACATTATTGCGCAGATGGCACCTTTGGTCGCGATGTGGGAACACATGCGCCAGGGCTATGATCCCATTAATCCGCGAGATGATTTATCCGTGGCGGAAAACCTGCTGTATATGTTTACCGGTAAAGAACCGGACAGCCTGATGGCGCGCATTATGGACGTTTGTCTGATTCTGCATGCTGAACATACGTTGAATGCGTCAACCTTTGCAGCCTTGGTTGCCGGTTCAACATTAGCATCTCCTTACAGCGTTATTTCAGCCGCGATTGGTACGCTTTCCGGTCCATTACATGGTGGTGCCAATCAGCGTGTAGTTGGCATGTTGCAGGAAATTGGTTCACCAGAAAATGTTGAAGCCTGGGTCGATAAAAAACTCGCCAACAAAGAAGTTATCTGGGGCATGGGGCATCGTGAATATAAGGTCAAAGATCCACGTGCCACCATCCTGCACAAGCTGGTGACCAAGCTGGTGGAAGAACGTGGTGGTTCACTTGATAAGATGTTTGCTACGGCGATGAAACTGGAAGAAGTCTGTGTGGATCGTCTGGGGCATAAAGGCGTGTATCCGAATGTGGATTTCTACTCCGGTATTCTTTACTCAGAAATGGGCATTCCAGAAGATCAATTCACCGCATTGTTTGCAGTCGCTCGCTCAGCCGGTTGGCTGGCTCATTGGCGTGAGCAGATTTCCAATAACCGTATTTATCGTCCAACACAAATTTATGTTGGTCATGAACAGCGTGAATATATCCCGATGTCTGAACGGAAAAAAGCGTCTAAGCAATAATGGTTTTACTGGTTTCACCTTGTTGCTCGCGCACCAGCCGCGGCACAAGGTAGCCAGGTAATTCGCGACGCATGGCAGCAATGAGCTCTATTCCTTGCTGTTCAGCTACATCAAAATGACTGGCCCCTTTTACTTTATCGAGTAAGTGCAAATAGTAGGGTAAAACCTGAACTTCGCTTAATCTCTCGCTTAGCGCGATTAAACTTTCGGCATCATCATTAACACTACGTAATAAAACGGCTTGATTGAGTAGTTCACAACCGGCATTGCGTAACTGCAATAGCGCTTCAGCTGTTTCAGCATCAATTTCATTTGCATGATTGGCATGGATGACCATCACTACCCGTAGGGAAGAGCCGCTGATCCAACTCAATAAGCTTTTGCTAACCCGTTTTGGCAGCACTAATGGCAGCCGTGTATGAATTCGCAGCCGTTTGATATGTGGGATTTTCTGCAGGTCTTCTACCATGGCCGCTAATTTAGTGTCGTTTAATGCCAATGGATCGCCGCCACTGAAAATCACTTCCCGAATACTGTTATCACTTTGCAATGCAGCAATCGATTGTTGCCACTGACTGGCTAATGGGTTGCTCTCGCTATAAGGAAAATGCCGGCGAAAACAGTAACGGCAATGAATGGCACAGGCACCGGTTGTCAATAGTAATGCCCGGCCCTGATATTTATGCAAAATGCCAGGTGAGCTGATCGCCAGATGATCTCCGACCGGATCCGCTGAAAAACCTTCGACCTCAATATTTTCATCAATCAGCGGGAAAACCTGACGTAACAGT
Source organism: Methylophaga sp. UBA2689 (assembly GCA_002354555.1). GTDB lineage: Bacteria > Pseudomonadota > Gammaproteobacteria > Nitrosococcales > Methylophagaceae > Methylophaga. The sequence goes on along the minus strand of DELT01000008.1, from coordinate 33,823 downwards.
GGATCGCTGGCATCACCATAATGCATTTTATTGATATAACTTTGCGTCACCCGCAGCGGAAAGTTTTTTAAGCTCTCGGCATTAATTGCCTGCAATCGATCCTCCAGCCCAAGCATTTGCAGTAATAGGGCAGGGTTTTTAACGGCATGACTTAATTCATCCTGCCAATCAGCAAAGATTACGTCAGCTTGCGATTGCGGTATCATAGTGGGCTTTGATTTTGTGAACAGGCGACGATCGTCCCCCAAAAGAGGTAAGCATGGCAAGTTATAGTACAAATGAGTTTAAAGCCGGACTGAAATTCATGATGGATGGCGATCCTTGCAGCATCATCGAAAATGAATTTGTGAAACCAGGTAAAGGTCAGGCATTTAACCGCGTTAAATTCCGTAACCTGAAAACCGGGCGCGTTAACGAACGTACTTTCAAAACGAACGAATCTGTTGAAAGTGCTGACGTTGTCGAAATCGATCTGGAATTTTCCTACAGCGACGGTGAATTCTGGCACTTTATGGATCCCAGTAGTTTCGAACAATATGCTGCCGATGCCAATGCGATTGCTGACAGTAAAGACTGGCTGAAAGAACAATATGTATACACGGTCACTCTATGGAATGGCACACCACTGCTGGTGACGCCGCCTAATTTCGTTAATCTGGCAGTGGTTGAGACTGATCCGGGTGTGCGTGGTGATACTTCAGGTGGCGGTGGTAAACCGGCAACGCTGGAAACGGGCGCAGTAGTGCGAGTCCCGTTATTTATCGAAATCGGTGAAGTGTTGCGGGTTGATACTCGTTCAGCTTCTTACGTCGAACGTGCTAAAAAAGATTAAAATCATTATCAGTTTTTGTATTTTTAGTGGTGTATGTAGCAAGCTTACATGCCTTACCCCTAAGTCTGAATAATGCTTCAAAATGAGCAATTACAAATCACATTAAAACGGCGGGCAAAGCTACTGGCAAATGTCCGCCGTTTTTTTTCAGTTCGCAATGTACTGGAAGTGAATACTCCCATTTTGTCTTCGGCAGCACCTACTGCGCTTTATCTTGACAGTTTTTCCACACGGTTTGAGGCGGGCAGCGATTCCAAAGTCCTGTATTTGCATACTTCACCTGAGTTTGCGATGAAACGCTTGCTGGCGGCCGGCAGCGGCGCGATCTATCAGATTGCCACGGTATTTCGAAATGGTGAGTTGGGTCACCAGCATGCGCCCGAGTTTTCCATGCTGGAGTGGTATCGACCGGGGTTTTCGCTGACTGAGCTAATGGCGGAAGTCGATGCTTTTATGCAACAGGTGATCGGCTTACCTGCAGCAGTCATATTTACTTATCGTGATTTATTCGCTAAATATCTGCAGCTGGATATTTATCAGGCGGATGACAATTTACTGAAACAGATTGCATTGGATAGTATAGCCGGGCTTACCGCTGATTGGCAAACTGATCGGGATGGCTGGCTGGAAATGTTGATGAGCGAAGTAATTGAACCACAGCTTAAAGCGCTGGAAATGCCGGTGATGGTTACGGAGTTTCCTGCATCTCAGGCGCAGTTGGCGAAAATCGAAATGAATGCTGAAGGACATCAGGTCGCCAGTCGGTTTGAGCTATACGCTGGTGGAATGGAGCTGGCTAATGGCTATGACGAATTATGTGATGCCACCGAATTACGTCAGCGTTTTGAGCAGGATAATCAATTGCGTCTGCAACAAGGCAAACCCCAAATGCCGATAGATGAAAATCTGCTGACAGCAATGCAGTGTGGTTTGCCGCAATGCAGTGGCGTGGCATTGGGACTGGACCGTTTAATGATGCTGCATTTTGCTGAAAACAATATCAGCCAGGTTCAAGGCATTGCTTTTATTGAGAACTAACAAGCCCTATGCAAATAAAAAAGCCACCAACGATGTCGTTGGTGGCTTTTTGGTTTTAAAACTTAAATTAAAGTGATTTTTTGCGATTACGACGAAGTGAGAAGAATCCAATCAAACCACTCAGAAACAAAGGCAATGCGGCTGGGATCGGAACAGCTGCCGGTGGGATGAAATCGGTAGGTTGAGAGTGAATCTCACCATATTGTCTCAGGCTTTTGGCTGCTAGTGTGCCCTCAATATTATTACTATTTGTGACATCTGCATTCAGTGCCAGAATAGTCCCACCAAACTGGCTGTTCAGATTGAGCTCAGTAGCATCGACAAAATTCCATAAAAACATTGATCCCGAGAGCGTCGCTGAACTGGCTAGAAAATTAGCCATGATATCCAATCCAGTATTGTCGCCACTGAACACATTAAACAGAATACTCTGCGTATTGGTCATGCTGAAATCAAACTCAAAGGCTTTGTCGAAAAAATTACTTGCATCAGTGATGCTGAAGATTGCCAGCCCACTATCATTACCGACGGCGTTAAAAGTAACTTTTCCCCCATTAATGCTATAACTACTGTTTGCATCAAGCCCGGATAATTGGTTAGAAAAATTGCTTAACACATTCATTGCATTTGAAGCTTGAGTAGCAGGATCGAAGGGAGCGGTAACCGGTTGGTTTGATACGCTTCCGCCGCCATTAGCATTTGCCGAACCCGTCAGATTTCCGCCATAAGTCGTATTACCACCATTGGTGTTTACGCTACCTGAGATATCACCAACAACTGAAGTGGAGCCGTTGCTGTTTGCATTATTTTGTAAGGATCCAGAGACCGAACCAACAAAGGCATCCCCACCATCATTCATTGTGACATTCCCGGCAACATTTCCACCTACATTCAGACCTTTGCCTTTGGTTTGAACGTTGCCACTAACGTCTCCACCCACCGTCAGTGCCGGCACAGCGGCATTCGATGTTTGATGCATGTTGTAAAGGCCGCCATTAACATTGCCCCCAATAAGTGCATTTCCTTCGACCTCTGAGGTACTTGTGACATCGCCAGAGGTGATGAGGTTATATTGGTTGAGTAATGAAGTGGCATCGACAGGGCTGGCATTTGCCATCTGACTGCAACTGATAAAAAAGAGGCTGGCAAGAGTTAATTTAGATACATGCACTTGGCTTAATCCTTTAATGGATACATGGAAGTTAGTTGTATGGTATTGATATACAAAAAATAAACAATTGGACTTTGGTACACCCTTAAAAAATAGCGTAATAGTTTAGGGGCTGTTTTACCCCATCAGGTTTGGCAACCATAGTGAGATGGCCGGAAAACTGATAAGCAGTGCAAGCACAATAATCTGAATACCTACAAACGGCATGATGCCTCTATAGATATCCATCAATTTTAAGTTTGCTGGGGCACTGGCTTTCAGATAAAACAATGAAAAACCAAATGGCGGTGTTAAAAATGACGTTTGCAGGTTAATCGCAATCAGCAGAGCAAACCACAATGGATCAATATTCAAATGGATGGCTACCGGTGCAATGATCGGCACCACAATAAAACAGATCTCAATAAAATCGAGAAAAAAGCCCAGTATGAATATCAGCAACATACTAAGGACTAAAAACGTCCATTTGCCTCCCGGCAGACCTGAAAAAATATCCAGAATCAGTCCATCACCACCCATGCCGACGAACACCAGTCCAAAGGCGGTGGCACCTATAAAAATTAAAAACACCATGCTGGTCAGACGAGCTGTTTTCTCCATAGCATCGCGTAGATTTGGCAGCGTCAAACGACGATGCAGAGCAGCCAGTATCAATGACCCCAGCGCACCAACCGCAGCGGATTCGGTAGGAGAGGCAATACCATAAAAAATGGAACCCAATACCGCGATTATGAGCAATAAGGGGGGAAGCAGACTCTTTAAAACACTGATCCAGAGCGCGGCCAGTTCCGGGTTATCATCCCGAACCGCTGGTGCCAGGTGTGGATGACGCCATGCGACATAGACTATATATAGAATGTAAGCCACAATCAGCATTATGCCCGGCACGACCGCACCGATAAATAATTCACCCACCGGCACGCCGATAACATCACCTAACAGGATCAATATGATACTTGGGGGAATGATTTGTCCTAACGTGCCAGAAGCAGCAATAGTGCCACTGGCTAAAGACGGGGCGTAACCTCGCTTCAGCATCGAAGGTAAAGCAATGACGGTCATGGTGACTACCGATGCGCCTACTACTCCGGTGGTGGCAGCTAACAAAGCACCCACCATGACAACTGATATTGCCAGCCCTCCGCGAATTCTCCCAAACACCCGTCCCATGGTATCGAGTAGTTCTTCTGCAACACCGGATTTTTCCAGAACCACACCCATAAATACAAACAATGGCACCGCCAACAAGGTGAAGTTGGTCATGATGCCCCAAATACGAAATGGCAACAGTTGGAAGAAGTCAAAGCCCAGATAGATACTACCGAATAATAGCGAAATGGCACCGAGCACAAAGGCGACCGGATAGCCGGTCAATAAGAGCAGGATCAACAAGGCAAACATCAGTAAAGCAATATATTCCATTACTTTTGCTCCTGATGATGTTGAATAATGCGGATATTACGAATTAACTCAGCCACAGCCTGAATCATTATCAGTAGAAACCCCAGCAACAAGGCTGCTTTGAGAATAAAGCGAAAGGGTAGACCGCCAGGGTCGGGTGAGCCCTCTTGATAAAGATAGGCATTGTAGGCAAATGGCCAGCTACTGATCAGAATCAGCAGGCAAAACGGCATCAGAAACAATATGATGCCAAGGACATCAATCCAGGCACGGTGTTTATCACTTAGCCGTTGACTGCGATAAAGTATATCTACCCGTACATGTGCATCGTGTTTTAGCGTATAGGCGCTGCCGAGCAGGAATATCAATGCAAACAGATGCCATTCCAATTCCTGTAAACCAACTGATCCTTGTTGAAACAGATAACGCATCATTACGTCGTAGCAGGTTAACAATACCAGTAGCAAAACCAACCAGCTGCAAAGTTTGCCAGTGTATTCAGTGAAATGGTTTATCGAAGTTTCCAACGAGGCAAAGAATCGGTCCATAGTCTGTCATCAACAAAATAAACGTTGAAGTTTCCCATAAAGCGGCCCATTGCTCCAGCAATTCACCATTTTAAGAAATTTATTGCTCGACTTTCCGCAACAAGTTATGGAAGTGTTAAAGTGATATTGACTTATTACCTACCAGGAGAAATGACATGGATAATACGGAATTTAAAGACAGTGATGAAAAAAACCAATTGATACGCCTTTTGTATATGTTGCTTTACGGGTTTGTGCTGTATCTAACGATGTCAGTGTTGGCGATTGTGGTCATTGTGCAGTTTATCTTTGCTTTATTTAGTGGCAGCGCCAATGATGCTATTCGAGGATTTTCAAAAGACTTGTCTCGTTTTATACAGCAAATTGTTTTATTTCTGACATACAATGATGATAAAAAACCGTTCCCATTCAACCCACTATATGATGAGGTGGAAGTTGAAGCGGTGTATGATAACGACGATTATATTGCTGACTATGAAGACATCACTGACCGTGATGATCCAGATGCCCCTAAAAAATAAAATTGACTGATGGAATACTGAATTTCTTATGCTCACTGTAATCTCTCCGGCCAAGACGCTTGATTTCGATACGCCTGTGTCTACCAATAAATACTCTGAACCTCGTTTTCTGGATCAATCACAACAATTGATTGAGCAACTGAAAAAGCTGTCTTCTCAGGAAATCGCCAATTTAATGAAGATCAGCGACAAACTTGCCGGTTTGAATATGGCGCGGTTTCAGCAATGGCAAACACCCTTTACCGAAGAAAATGCCAAACAGGCAATTCTGGCATTTAAAGGAGATGTGTATACCGGTCTTGCAGCTGAGACCCTGGATGATAAAGGGCTGGACTTTGCACAGCAGCATTTACGAATACTCTCCGGTTTATATGGTGTGTTAAGACCCCTGGATTTAATGCAACCCTATCGTCTGGAAATGGGCACCCCGTTTCAAAATGATGCCGGCAGAGATCTTTACAGTTTTTGGGGAGATAAAATACGGCAATCCCTGGAAGGGGAACCTGCATTGAAAGATGGCGTGTTGATCAATTTAGCATCAAATGAATACTTTAAAGCCGTTGATGCCAAAAAGCTCAAGGCGACTATTATTACGCCAGTTTTTAAAGACTGGAAAAACGGTCAGTACAAAATGATCAGTTTTTATGCCAAAAAAGCACGTGGTTTGATGAGTCGTTATATTATTGACCAGCAAATTAACACTCCGGAAAAACTCAAGCAATTTGACTCGGATGGCTATCGATACAGTGAAGAAATGAGTCAAAAAAATGATTGGGTATTTATCCGGGACAATAATTAATTAAAGTGAGCTAAGGTCGGCAATGAAGCCAGGGACGGTTACTAGAACCATAAACACAATATTGGTCTTGATTGGCTTTATGGCGGGACACATTTCAGCCAATGCAGAAGTTGTATTGACCAAAGAAGAACAGGCTTATCTCACCCAAAAACAAGTCATTGAGCTGTGTGTTGATCCTGACTGGCTGCCTTATGAAGGCATTGATGAGAAAGGTAAGTTCACCGGGATCATGTCAGATTTTTATGCTTTATGGTCTGACAAAATCAATAAGCCTATCCAGTTGGTCAACACGACTAACTGGGAACAATCGTTGCAATTTATACAGGATGGCAAGTGCGATATTCTTGCCAGCGCACAGGATGTGCCCAGTCGACGTGAATGGCTGAATGTCAGCAAGCCATTTATTTTTTATCCATTGGCTGTTGCCACTCAGCCTGATCGCCAGTTTGTGGTGAAGTTTGAACAAATTCAACATCGCGATTTTGTGATGGTGGAAGGCTATGCCGGGGTCGAATTGTTGCGTAATCGCTATCCGGATATCAATATCACCACTGTAAATACCTCACGAGAAGGCCTGAAAATGGTCGAAACCGGCACTGCCTATGGATTTATCGATACGGTACCGACCATTAATTACCAGATGCTTCGCTGGGGAATATCGCACCTGAAGATCAGTAATGTGCTGGAGCTGCAGTATGCAATGTCGGTGGGGGTGAGCACTCGCGAACCGCAATTGCTCGAAATTTTCAACAAGGCCATTGATGATACTTCAGAAGTAGAACGACAACGTGTATTGAACAATTGGTTATCAATAGACTTTCAACAACATAATACTGTTTTATTCTGGCAATTATTGGTGGGCGTGTCGTTAGTGTTGTTAGTATTGGTTTATCGTTATCGGCAGGTGCATCACCATAATCGAAACCTGCGTAATCTGAATAATCAGTTAGAACAAATCTCGCGCTACGATCATCTGACCGGATTAGCTAACCGGTATGCCTTACATGAACGGTTCAACGAGGAAATTGAAACTTCGAGTCAGACCAAGCAGATTTTTTCAATCATTCTGCTGGACGTTGATTTTTTTAAAACCATTAATGATGACTACGGTCATGATGTGGGCGATGAGGTTATCAAACAATTTGCTTCTCTGTTAATGTCCATGGTGCGTGAGAACGATATGGTAGGTCGTTGGGGTGGGGAGGAATTTCTGATTCTCTGCTCCCAAACTACCAAAAATGGAGCTTTTCAGTTGGCCGATCAGCTCCGTCGTCAGGTACAGAGTTATAATTTCCCGGTAAATCAGCAAATTACCGCCAGTTTTGGATTAAGCGAATATAGGCACGGGGAAACTATTGGTGATACGATTAAGCGAGCTGATGATGCGCTCTATAAAGCCAAGAGAAATGGTCGGAATCAGATTGTAATGGCGGACTCTGATTAATATGAATTCACAACAAAACTCCCCGTTAACACCAGGCAGATATTTTTTTGCCTTGTCTCCCGACACCAGTTCACGGATGCAGATTCAGCACATTATGAAACGTCTGCCGGATGACCCCTCGCTGAAATTGCAAACCACTGCCAATTTACATCAGACATTGTTATTTCTCGGCCAATTAGATCAACAACAATTAAATGCTCTGTTGAAACAGACTGACTCAATACGTTTCCCGGCAATAGATATGCAGTTTGATCATCTTTCTTACTGGGATGGACCAAAGATATTTTGCCTGACCAGCCGTGCTCCAAGCGCTGAGTTGTATAGTCTGGTGAACCAACTGGAACATATCGCCAGTCAGGCAGATATTAAAGTCGATGAAAAACCTTACCTTCCCCATATTACATTGGCGCGAAAAGCCAGTGAGTCTTTAGACGTGCCCATTGCTCCAGTTCATTTTAAAGTAGAACAGCTGGTATTAATGAAATCGGTTTCCACCGATCACGGGCCGCAATACCAACCTGTAATGCATTGGCCTGTCACTACAGATTGATTAATTATATTTGCTCAATGAGAGCACTATATTCTGGTATAAATAGTGTTCTGTCCCGGCGGTTATTCCCATAATGAGTTCAAACGCAAAATTAGCCAATTTATTAAGGTTTCTGGTGGTGTTATCAGCCATCCTTACCAGCGGCAAATTATGGGCTGAGCAAACTGTTTTACGCGTTGGTGTTTATGAAAACCCACCTAAATTGGTGATGGATCCAGCCGGTCAGGTGAGTGGCATTCTGGGGGATCTTTTACAAGTTATTGCGTTACAGGAAAACTGGAAGCTGGTTGCTGTACCCTGCTACTGGAATGATTGTCTGAAGCAACTTGCCAAGGGAGAAATTGATATATTGCCTGATGTGGCAGCCAGCTCAGAGCGAGCTGAGTTTTATGATTTTCATAGCACGGCTGCATTACTCAGCTGGTCGCAGATTTATGTAACCCGTGAACATAACCTCAGCAGTCTGTTGGAACTTGATGGTAAACGCCTGGCATTACTCAAGGGGTCCATTCAATATGACTACCTCAGACAGTTAACTGAAAATTTCAATATTGATGTCACCTTTGTTGTCGTTGACACCCAACAGGCAGCGTTCGCTGCTCTATCCGGGGGCATTGCCGATGCTGTTACCGCTAATAACTTTATCAGTGAGCTTAAAGCGGCTGAACTGAATTTAAGACCCACGCCAGTGGTATTTCAACCGAGTCGATTATTTTTTGCCGCTCCCAAAAATAAGCATGGTGAGGTGCTAAAAACAATAGATCGCTACTTACAAAAATGGCAGGCAGATGCCAATTCGCCATATTTTACGGTCTTAAAAAAATGGAACAGTTCAACAACCCGGATGACGATTCCAAAAGAAATCTGGTGGTTGCTTATTGCTTTGGTGGTCGGTTTTCTCAGTGCTTTATTGTTTTTGCTGATGATGCGTCGCAGTGTAAAGGAAAAAACTATTTCTCTGCGCCAGACCCAACAAAATCTCAACGTGATTCTTGATAGTGTGGATGCCCATATCTACATTAAAGATCTACAATTACGCTATCAATATGTAAATAAAAATGTTGTCAAATTGATAGGCCTGAATGAAAACGATATCATCGGTAAAACTGATGAAATACTGTTTGATCGCGATACCTGCAAAACTTTTCGGGAACATGATTTAAGAGTTATCGAAAAAGGCGAACGTATCGTTGAAGAAGAAATGAGTACCGTTCTTGGAACGGACAAAGCCCAAACATTTTTATCGGTCAAGCTACCATTACGGCAGGAAGATGGCACTATTTACGCGTTATGTGGCATTTCCACAGATATTACCGATTACCTGCTAATCCAGAAACAGCTCCGTAAACTGGCGCTATATGATTCTCTGACCGGTCTGGCCAACCGTAGATTGTTAATGGAGTTTCTGGAAGATTCGCTGGCAGAAGGTCGTCAATCCCAAATGGAAGGTGCATTACTGATTGTCGATCTGGACTCCTTTAAGACCTTGAATGATACGCTGGGGCATCACGCCGGAGATTTATTACTACAAGGCGTCTCAAAACGACTTCAGTCACGATTATTACCCCATGATCTGGCTGCCCGGTTGGGGTCTGATGAATTTGTAATCGTCAAACCTAAAATGGGTAAAGCTCGGGGAGAAGTAGAAGCCCTTGCACGACAATGCGCCGAGGAAATTCTGCAGGATTTTGTAATGCCATTCGCCCTTGAACAAACTCAGTACATTGCTTCTGCGAGTCTGGGAATAGCATTGTTTTCCGATGCCGAGGGGGATGTTGAACGTTTATTACAGGATGCTGATATGGCTTTGTACCGAGCCAAGGCCTCGGGACGAAACAGTCTGAGATTCTTTGATCCGGTTATGCAGCTGGAAGTTAATCGTCGCAGTCAATTGGAACGCAAATTAAGGGAAGCAATTGCCTCGCAGCAACTCGAATTGTATGTTCAGCCTCAAATCAGCAGTGACCAGCAATATGTTGGCATGGAGGCGCTACTTCGCTGGCATGATCCGGTTGAAGGATTTATTTCACCGGTAGACTTTATTCCGGTCGCCGAATCCAGCGGGCTGATCATTCCTCTGGGCGCCTGGGTGTTAAGGGAGGCGTGTCAGATTCTGGCAGACTGGGCAATGATCCCGGAAATGCAAAATCTTACCTTATCAGTCAATATCAGCCCACGGCAGTTCCGACATATACAGTTTATTGATTATATCGACAGCTGCCTGAAAGAGTTCGATGTCAATCCAAATCATTTGGAGCTTGAAATCACCGAAAGTCTGTTAATTGAAGACATTGACCAGACTATCGAACGGATGAACGCCTTGCGTCAACGTGGTTTGCGGTTTGCCCTTGATGATTTTGGCACCGGCTATGCGTCGTTAAGTTATCTAAAATTACTGCCGCTGAATAAACTGAAAATCGATCAGTCATTTGTCCGCGATGTGCTGACCGATCCGAACGATGAAGCAATTGTCAGCACCATCATTGCGTTGGGACAAAGCCTGGACTTGGCGGTGATTGCAGAAGGCGTGGAAACCGAAGAGCAAGCCGTGCTGCTGGAAAAATTTGGCTGCCATGTTTATCAGGGGTATCACTTTGGTAAGCCTGCGCCAGTGGCCGACTGGCAACAAACTATTTCCGAAATTCGTTTGGCACATAAAACACACAAGGGCTTGTTGAGTCCTTTGCGCAATGCAAACTTAAAAAATTAAAATCCGATAACGTTAGTTGTAAAAAATTGTATGGGTCTTTTCGACAATTTTGTCATTAATACGCCATTTTTCCATACAATATTACTCGTTAAATCAATATGCCCATACATTGTTTATTTTTGTATGCAAATAAAGTTGTTTTTGTACGGGAAAGTGCTTAGCGTGTAGCCCATATGTTAAGGATCTTATCTATGCACTTGTGGAAAGCCCGAATCGAAACTGATGCCAAATCCAAATATCTTGGCATTGTTGAGGCATTGGAAGCAGATATTTATTCCGGTTATGTCAAAGCCGGCGATCGTTTACCACCGCAACGTGCTGTTGCTGAAACCTTAAATGTTGATCTGACCACGGTTACCCGGGCTTTCAACGAAGCCCGTCGCCGCGGATTGATTGACGCTACAACCGGGCGTGGTAGTTATGTCCGACAGCACGTCGAAAGCAAACTTATTTCACATATCTCCGAGTCTCGTCCATTGCTGGATTTGAGCATGAATAATCCGCCGCAGCCTGAGTCAGCCGGGTTACAGCAACATATTCCACAAGGTATTGCCCAGCTGATTTCTGGAGCAGATCGCGTGTTGCAGCTGCATTATCAGGATAGTGCCGGGAATCCACATGATCGAAGTGCTGCATCAGGCTGGCTAAATCAATCTATAACGAATGTCTCGGCAGAACGCACACTAATTACCGGTGGAGCACAGGCTGCTTTATATGCCATTTTGCATTGTATGGCTAAACCCGGCGATATTATTGCTTGTGGTGAGTTTGTCTACCCAGGTCTTAAATCGGCTGCTGAACAACTTGAACTGGTATTGCAGCCTTTAGCTATGGATGAAGAAGGTGTGCTTCCAGCGTCATTTGAACAGGCATGTCGGGAGCATAGAATCAAGGCAATTTATCTGGTTCCGACAATGGATAATCCAACCACAGCCACCATGTCATTAACCCGCCGGCAGCAAATCGTTGCCGTTGCCAATGAATATGACATCACGATTATTGAAGACGATCCTTATTCGCCACTGCAGACTGAGGCAGTTAAAGCCATAGTCGATTTAGCAGCTGATCGTACCTGGTATGTACGAACGCTTTCCAAATGTATCACGCCCGCTTTACGACTGGCCTATGTGATTGCTCCCAGTAACTCACATGCACTGGGCCTTGCGAATGTATTAAGAGCGATTAGTGTTATGGCGTCACCATTGATGGCGGCGCTGGTGACACGCTGGATTTACGATGGACGTATTAATCGGTTTGCCGAGGCTATTCGGGAAGAAAATCGTCTGCGTCAACAGATTGCCAGCCAATTATTAGCCGGAATGGATTTTTACAGTCATCAGGAAGGCCATCATATCTGGCTACAACTCCCTAGTTGCTGGCAGGCTCAAGCTTTTGCTGAACAAGCCACCGTGCTGGGTGTATCAGTTGTGGCATGTAACAGTTTTGGTTTCACTGACAATCAACGACAAGCCGTGCGATTGTCGCTGGGATTGTCCCCAGATCATGCGACTTTGTCACAGGCATTAAGCATATTGCGCGGATTATTAATTCAGCCCGCTTCTACATCACATCACATCATTTGACCCCTGAGGTGAAATAATTATGACTGAACAACCTATTCACTTTATGGAAAAAAACGATGATATCTATGAGGAAATGGCCGATTGGGATGTGAATGCCGGTGGCGAGAAAATTGTCGCAAAACGTATGTCAGGCAGGTTTCGTAACCTTAAATGGTTTGGTATGTCAGTTTGGCTGTTTTATTTTCTGGTGCCTTATATCCGCTGGGATGATAAACAGGCGGTATTACTGGATATTCCCCATCGCCAGTTTCATTTTTTTGAGCTGACGATATTCCCGCAGGATATCTGGATGCTCTCACTGACCTTGTTGTTTTTTGCCATTCTATTGGCGGCAGTAACCAGTGTCGCCGGGCGGGTTTTTTGTGGTTACTTTTGTTTCCAGACGGTGTGGACCGATATCTATACCTGGATTGAAGGCAAACTTGAAGGGAATACTCCCCAAAAACAATTACGTTTCAAACAAGCGCCATGGTCGGTCAGTAAACTGCTGAGAAAAATCAGTAAACACACTTTATGGCTGGCTATTGCCTTGTTAACCGGTCTGACCTTTTCCGCCTGGTTCACTGATGCGTTTGAGTTGTGGCGTGATGTGTTTAGTTTTCAGGCACATATTGCGGTATGGATTGCGATGGCAATCTTTACCACTTTTACCTATGTGTTTGCCGGGTTTATGCGTGAACAGGTCTGTTTCTGGTTGTGTCCCTATGCCCGTTTACAGGGAGTTATGTATGACCAGAATACGGTTTTGCCTGCCTATGATGCTGAACGCGGCGAGCCCCGTGGCAAACTGAAAAAAGGTGAGACCGATCCGACTAAAGGCAGCTGCATAGATTGCAAACTTTGTGTCAATGTCTGTCCGACCGGGATTGATATTCGTAAAGGTCAGCAGGAGGGATGTATTACCTGTGGAATGTGTATTGATGCCTGTGATTCAGTAATGGATAAAATTAATGAACCCCGCGGTTTGATTCGTTATGCTTCCTATGCCGAGCTCCAGGGTCACAGTAAACCCCAACCCTTGTATAAGCGTCCACGGGTCATTATTTACAGCTTGATCCTGATGGCGTCATTGGCCGGTATAGCCTATGGCTTTTTATCGTTATCTGCCACAGACTTCAGTGTCAGGCCCGATCGTCAGCCCCTGTTTGTACGTCTGAGTGATGGTTCGATACAGAACCGCTATACGCTGAAATTGCTCAACAAACAGAATGTGCCGATTGAAGTGCAATATCATATTGAAGGTCTGGAGGGGGCAAGCCTGCATGGAGTGCATGACACTTATGTTTTAGAGCCCGCCAAAGTACTCACAGTAACTGCACTGGTTAGGGTGCCAGAATCGGAGCTGCAGAGCGGCATCAGTCCTTTGGTTTTTAATGTCGATGTTATTGAGGGACCACAATCCGATATTTCTTACCAAACTATCTTTATCGCACCCAAATAAAAGGGTGCGATAAGACATTTAATCTTTTGGTTTGATAAACAGTTCGTAGAGATCAGCCCGACGATCTTTCAGATTATTGACGGCTCCTTCATTGCGGACCAGTTTGAGTTTTTCCAGATCCAGATCGGAAAACATGATCATCTCACTGTTGGGCGTGGTTTCAGCCATTATTGCATCATGTGGAAAAGCAAAATCTGACGGTGAAAATACCGAGGATTGAGCATATTGCACATCCAGGTTTTCCACTTTCGGCAGGTTGCCAACACTACCGGTAATCGCAACATAACATTCATTTTCAATCGCTCTGGCCCGAGCACAATGGCGAACTCGCAGATAACTGTTTTTGGTATCGGTCCAGAACGGCACAAAAATAATATCGACTTCCTGATCGGCAGCAATACGGCCAAGTTCTGGAAATTCAATGTCATAGCAGATCATGATGGCGACACGGCCAGCATCGGTTTCAAACACCTGAAATTTATTGCCACCTTCAATTACCCAGTCACGGCGCTCATGCGGGGTGATATGAATTTTACGCTGTTCATCGACCCGACCATCACGATGACAAAGATAAGACACATTGTAGACCCGATCATTTTCCAGTAATGGCATCGAGCCGGTAATAATATTAATGTTGTAGCTGACCGCCATTTCCGACATTTCGTTAAGGAACTGTTCGGTAAAACTCGCCAGATAACGGATTGCCCGAGTCTGATCCATTTGATCGGTCAGTCCCATTAATGGCGCATTGAAAAACTCAGGAAACAGGGCAAAGTCACTTTTGTAATCGGACAATGCATCAACAAAGTATTCAACCTGTTTAAGCACTTCCTCAACCGAATGAAACTCACGCATCTGCCACTGCACAGCGCCTAGACGAACCTGAGTTTTTTTGACATCTAATAACGAGGTAGGTGGAGTGTAGAGAATATTGTTCCAGTCCAGCAATGTGGCATGCCCCAATGATTTCTCATCTTCCGGCAGATACTTATGCATCAACCGCATGACTTGAAAATCATTGGATAACTGGAAAGTCAGAATCGGATCATAAATCTCTTTTCGTGAGACCTGATCGATATACTCTGCAGGTGAAAGCTTATCAGCGAATTTATGGTAATTAGGGATCCGTCCACCGGCCAGAATAGCGCGTAGATTCATTGAACGGCATAATTCCTTACGCGCTTCGTATAAACGACGCCCCAAACGGTAACCGCGATATTCCGGATGGATAAATACATCCAGTCCATACAATGAATCACCTTTGGGGTTATGCCAGATTTTGTCGTTTTTCAGGATTAAATCATCGTAGGTATGCGGATTGCTGAATCGCTCATAACTGACCATAACGGTTAATGCCACAGCAATCAGTTCACCCGAATCTTCAATGCAGATCTGTCCATCCTGAAACTGAGTAATCAGCCCTTCAATCGTGGGTTGCGGCCAGGCACCTCCAATGTCGTCGTATACGGTGTCCATCAGAATTTTGAGCTGATCGTAATCCTCCAGGGTCAGATTACGTAAATTCAGGTGCAGCTCTTCGTGGGCCATAAATGCTCCGTGGTTCAATTTGTTTTAATGATGAAAAATATCGCATTGAGTCTAGCAGATGCAGACAGGCATGATCAGAGCTTAAGACTTTATTTTCCTAACGTCGTTCTCGAAACAAGCTGTTATATTGCGGTTTAAAAGGAATCTTATGACCACAGATCAAATCATTATTTTTGCCGTGCTGGCAGCAACGCTGGGATTATTTATCTGGGATAAATTGCGCTATGACGTGGTGGCTATATTGGCGTTGCTCGCCGTTGCATTAACAGGTTTGATTCCCGCAGATGATGTGTTTTCCGGATTAGGGCATCCTGCTGTGGTGACGGTGGCAGCGGTGTTAATTCTTGGTCAGGCACTGGTCAATGCCGGTGTGGTGGATGTCATTGCTCGCCAGTTGACCCGAGTGGGCAGTCACCCAACCATGCAGATGGCCGCTCTGACCGTGACAGTGGCAGTTTGCTCTGGATTTATGAATAACGTCGGCGCATTGGCATTATTAATGCCCGTGGCAATCTGGATGTCCCGCCAGAGCGGACATTCCCCGTCAATGTTTTTGATGCCTCTGGCATTTGGTTCATTGCTGGGTGGTTGTTTGACCCTGATTGGTACACCACCGAATATTATTATTGCCAGTTATCGTGCTCAAACAGATTCGCACGCATTTGGCATGTTTGATTTTTTACCCGTTGGCGCAGCAGTAATGATTGTCGGGGTGATCTTTCTGGTGCTATTCGGGCGTTTGCTCACGCCGAAGCGTGAGGCCAGTAACAGCGAAGATGAATTATTCGAGATCAGCAGTTATCTCTCAGAACTCACACTGCCGGAACAATCTGATTATAAAGGGCGCAGTCTGATGGATTTAGTCGCTGCAGTAGAAGATGAGGCTGATATTACAGTGTTAGCATTACTTCGTGGCGAAGAGCGCTTTAATACACCCTCCATGTATAAAGTCTTACAGCAGGACGATGTGTTGTTGGTTGAAGCGGATTCCGACAGCTTGAAAGCGCTTACCGATGTCACGGGCCTGAAGCTTATCGGCGATAAAACCGATGAACAAACTGAAGAAGAAGCCGACGAGGATGATTCGAACAAAACCAAAGATCTGGATCTGGCCGAAGCTATTCTGGCGCATGATTCGATTTTGGTTGGAAATACCTTAAGCAGTCTGTCGATCCGCCAACGTTACGGCGTCAATATTCTTGCTGTGGCGCGTCGCGGCCATCAGCTCAAACAACGTTTACATCAAATCCGCTTTGTCGCCGGCGATATTTTGCTGATGCAAGGTAATGAGGACGTACTCAAATCCGTTATGGGAGAACTTGGCTGTCTGCCGCTTGCCTCTCGAGGCTTACGTCTGGGCCAGCCGCGGAAAGTGGCCATTGCTTCGCTCATCTTTGTCGCCGTTATTCTGTTGATTATGTTTGATGCAGTTTCGACAGCCACGGCAATGGTGACAGGGGTAGTGGCCATGTTTTTTGCAGGTTTATTGCCAATAGCAAAGTTATACAAGAGCCTGGATTTGCCGGTGATTGTGCTGTTAGCGGCGATGTTGCCTGTTGGTCAGGCATTGGAAACAACGGGTGGCTCGGAGTTAATTGCCAGTTTGTTGCTTGATATGGCTGAGTCCACGCCACCGGCAATGACGCTGGTGATCCTGATGGTGGCAACAATGTTACTGTCGAATATCATTAATAATGCGGCGGCGGCGATATTGGCTGCTCCAATTGCCTTAAGTGTGGCCAGCGGTATGAATGTCTCGGCTGACCCATTATTGATGGCCGTGGCAATCGGCGCTTCTTGTGCTTTTTTGACCCCGATTGCTCATCAATCCAATACATTAGTCATGGAGCCCGGTGGTTATAACTTTACTGACTACTGGAAGCTTGGTTTACCGTTATCTATTTTGGTGATTCTGACAGCCCTACCGGTAATATTATGGGTTTGGCCCCTGTAAACTTGTTTTAAGAGGCATCACCTCAATCTCTATTTGATCTCTCCACTCATTTTAAGCAACAGGACATAAAATGGCTCAGCAAATTGTGCAATTGCAACTCAGCGGCATGCGATGTGCTGCTTGTGCGATCACTATTGAAAAAGCGCTGAAAAAAACGCCTTCGGTGAAGTCGGCGCAGGTGAATTATGCCAATGAAAAAGCCACAATACGTGGCGAACACCTTGAAGCAGCTGTTTTGATAAAAGCCATTGAACAAGCGGGTTATCAGGCGCAATTAATTGATATTGAACATCAGGAAGAAAATCGTCAGGATTTGCAGAGAATCCAGTTATATAAATTTATCGCCGCAGCAATTTTATCTCTGCCGCTGCTATACAGCATGATCGGTCATTTCAGTTGGACCCGTGAACTGCCGATTCCCGCAGTGTTGATGAATGCCTGGGTACAAATGGCTTTAGCCACGCCAGTGCAGTTTATTATTGGTTGGCAGTTTTATCGTGGTAGTTATTACGCCTTAAAAAATCTCAGTGCCAATATGGATGTGTTGGTGGCGTTAGGCACATCAGCTGCCTATTTTTACAGTGTATGGCTTACCTTCAAATTTGGTGCGATGGCAGCACATGATGGTCTGTATTTTGAAACCAGTGCGGTATTGATCACATTAATATTATTAGGCAAATGGTTTGAAGCAAGAGCCAAAGGCCACACTTCCGAAGCTATTCGAAAACTATTAAAACTGCAGCCTCAACAGGCATTACGCGAATCAGCAAATGGTCAGACCCAATTGGTTTCGGTAAAAGAGTTGCAGCAGGGCGATATCGTGCAGATTAAACCCGGTCAACAGGTCCCCGTTGATGGCGTGATAGTCGAAGGTCAATCGGCTGTAGATGAATCCATGTTGACCGGTGAAAGCATGCCGGTGGAAAAAAGCGTCAATGACAAAGTGGTTGGTGCCACCTTTAACAAAAATGGTTTTTTACGAGTTCGAGCTACTCATCTGGGTGAAGAGGCGGCACTGGCCCGGATTGTCCGTGTAGTTGAACAGGCACAGGGCTCCAAGGCCCCCATTCAGCGTCTGGCTGATAAGGTATCGGGTGTATTTGTCCCGGTGGTTGTGGTGATAGCCCTGATTACGTTTTTGCTCTGGTGGTTATGGTTTACCCCCGGTGATATTGGCAGATCTCTGGAAACCATGGTGGCCGTGCTGGTCATCGCCTGTCCTTGTGCTCTGGGACTGGCCACACCTACCTCGATTATGGCGGGGTCAGGACGTGCGGCAGAGGCTGGTATTTTGTTCAAACAGGCCGATACACTGGAATTAACCCAATCATTGACAGCGATTGTGTTTGATAAAACGGGTACGTTGACCCAAGGCAAACCGGCATTAACCGATTTTTTGCTGGCAGAAGATTATGAAAAATCGGTTATCGCTGGCATCGTCATCGCCATTGAAAGCAAATCAGAACATCCGCTGGCCCAGGCTATTGTTGACGGGTTAAAACCCCAAAATACACTGAAGGTGCTGGTTGAGAATTTTACTGCCCTTAGTGGCCATGGTGTGATGGGTAATGCTGAGGTGAACGGCAAAACCTCCCAGATTCGTTTGGGAACCAAAAAGCTGATGCTGGATCACGATATCGATATGGGAGATTGGCAAACTCAGCAACAACAACTGGAAAAACAGGGAAAAACCGCCATGTTGATTGCAGTAGATCAGCGGGTAATCGGTTTGCTGGCTGTGGCTGATACGATTCGTGATACCGCCAAATCAGCTATTAATGCGTTAAAAAAACGCGGCTTACAGGTCATTATGCTGACAGGGGATAATCAACTTACAGCAGATGCCATTGCGCTTGAGCTGGGTATTGATAAGGTAATTGCAGAAGTCTTGCCGGAACATAAAGCCGATAAAATCCGTGAATTGCGTCAGCAGGGACAAGTCGTGGCAATGGTGGGGGATGGTATCAATGATGCCCCGGCACTGGCGGAAGCAGATGTTGGTATTGCAATGGGAAGCGGCACCGATGTGGCAATTGAAACAGCTGATATCGCGTTAATGCGGGCTGATCTTAATACCGTTGCTACCGCCATTCAGTTAAGTCACCTGACCGTGCGTAATATTCGACAAAACCTGTTTTGGGCATTTGGCTACAACTCTCTGGGCATTCCAATTGCCGCAGCAGGTTTGTTGGCTCCCTGGCTGGCTGGTGCAGCAATGGCGTTCAGTTCTATTTCTGTTGTGTTAAATGCATTAAGGCTGCAGCGGGTTAAAAATATCAACCAGCCCTAGTTGATTAGTCGTTATTAACGTTTGTCGGTGAAGTCATGTTTCTCAGCTTGATGCTGTTTTGGTGCAGGCAAACTTATTAAAGCGTTCATGGGCTGCATCACATTGCGGAAAATTATGAGTTCAGATCCATGCAAAGCTGATGTAAGATTCCGGAAAAGGAATAAATCCTACGTTGCCTACAACAAAGGTTGGACCAATGACGGCAGAAGATCTGGAAAGTAAACTCGAGCAATGGAAGCATAAGTATCTCGAGCTGCTTGCAAGTGAAGAAAAGCAAACAACCTATACTCAACTTCTGGAACGCAGTCTTGGCCGGCTCGCCCTGGTCTCCGAAGGTATTAATCCCGCCCTTGATAAACAGTTACATTCACTGCGAAAGGAATTACGTAGTAATAAAGACGTTGGACGGATCAGCGACATCCTCGAAAAAATACAGCAATTTATTAACCAAATGGATGAAAGTCCGCAGAGTTCCGACGCTTCAGAATTATTACGGCATCTGCTGTTATCTTTAACCATTCCAGCAGAGTCGAAACCAGCTGTTGATAATCTGCTGATCCAGCTGACAGGTGCTACCAACCAGAAAACCCGTGAATTATTACCGGATTTTGTCACTTTACTGGAAACGATTAACGTCAATGCACCTGCTTCACCAGGCCCCGAAAAAAACCGTTCAGGGTTGTTGCAAAAAATCGGGTTTAAGAAACGTACTATTGAAGTAACTCAGTTGCTATGCAGCATGATTGATAATTTGCAGCTTCCGGAGATGTTCAACGAACAACTTCGCGAGATCCATGCACAATTGCAATCCCAGCCCGATAAAAAGAATTTACCGCAAATTATTGATGCACTGACCGCTCTGATTAACTCGCTAGGAGCGCAGGCACAGCTTCAACAGCTTGAATATCGAGCTTTTCTTGCCACGTTAAGTGAACGCATTAACGAACTTGATGACTTGCTTCGAGTGACAGTGAAAGATGATGAAGAAGCCTTTAATAAACGGCAGAAAATTGGTCAAAAGGTCGATGCAGGTCTGGATGATATTTACAAACAAATTGACGTTGCAAGTGAACCACGTGAGTTGAAGTCGATTATTCGTGAACGTTTGACTGCACTGAGCGGAGCGGTAGAAGAATATCGTAATGCTGATCAGAGCCGCTATTATCAATCGCAGTTAGAAATCAAAAAGCTGACAGATCGGTTACAGGAATTGGAATCTGAAACCAAATCCTTGCAGGACGGTATCCGCAAAGCCCATGAAATGGTACGTAAGGATACATTGACTGGGATCGGTAATCGTCAGGCACTGATGGATGCTTTGGAAACAGAATATATTCGCTGGCAGCGTTACAAACATCCGCTAAGCCTGGTGGTCTGGGACATTGATAACTTCAAACAGATAAATGACAACCTCGGTCATCTGGCAGGCGATAAGATATTAATTCGTATTGCCGAGATTTTATCGACTTCTACCCGTGAAATTGACTTTGTTGCCCGTTTTGGCGGGGAGGAGTTTGTCGGGATATTTCCTGCGACCGCGTTAGCTGAAACTACGGTGCTGGCCAATAAAATCCGCGAAGAGATCAACAATACCCGTTTTCTCTATGACGGGAAACCTGTACCAATAACCGTTTCTGCCGGCGTAGCTACTTTTCACCAGGGAGATAATACCGAAAAAGTATTTAAACGTGCTGATGTTGCTATGTTTAAAGCCAAAAAACAGGGTCGTAATGTCTGTGTTGTTGAAGAGATATAAATCTTTATTGCCTGATCGATTTGCATTGAAGCGTCTAATCATCCAGGAGTCGTGATGAGAATCATTGGAGTGTTTTTGTTGTGTATTTCAGCTCCTGTAATAGCTGCAGAAGACTGCAAAAATGCCAACACAACCTATGAGATAGGTGCCTGCATGTCTGAGCAATTAGAGCAGCAAGAGGTTGAAATGCAGCATTATCTTGCAGAATCCAGAGCGCGTTATACTGATGATAAACTGATTGTGGAATCGATTGAAAAGGCCCAGCAAAGTTGGCTCAGCTATCGACAGGAACAATGCGGTTCAATCTATAATATCTGGCGAGATGGAACCATCCGCAGCATTATGGGATTAAGCTGTTCTATTCGTATGACAAAACTACGAACGCATCAGATATGGCATAGTTATCTCACATCTATGGAAAATAGTTCGCCGTTATTGCCCGAGCCGCAGCTCGACTGATTCATTGATTGCAAAGGAATATTCAAGCGTTCTTGATGAGCCAATGATCGGCTAGATATCCTCCTCAATTTTTTCTGGTATCAATGTAACCTGACGACGCATCCGTGGAACGGATTGTATCTGCCAATGCTGAATGGCCCATTCCCATAACGCATCAAGCGGGACATTCGCCAAATCTGCTGGTGGTTGCATTCCCAGAAAACTCAACACACGACATAACACAGCACCGCTGTCTCTATGCTTTACTGGTTGTGCTCGAGTTTGCTTACTGAGTTTTTCACCATGAAGATTGGTGGCCACCGGAATATGGGCATATTTCGAGGAGTTAACCCCAAGCTGCTGTTGCAGATAAATCTGTCTCGGTGTTGAATCGAGTAAATCTGCACCACGGACAATATGTGTAACTCCCTGCAGCGCATCATCAGCCACCACTGCCATTTGATAAGCAAAAAAACCGTCAGCCCGTTTCAGGACAAAGTCACCAACCTGCTGATCTAATATTTGGGATTGTTTGCCTTGAACCCGATCTTCAAATTCAATGCTGTCATTATTTACTTGCAACCGCCAGGAACGTGGCTGTTTCCCTTCCGGTAAACCATCACGACAGAATCCAGGATAAACGGGGCCGTCAATCCCCATTCGGGCCGCGGAGTTGATGTCTTTACGGCTGCAACTGCAGGGGTAGGCCAAGTGTTGTGAGGTTAATTGTTCAAGTGCCTGAAGATAGATATCATCACGCTGGCTTTGATAAATTATTTCGGCATCCCATTGAAAACCGAAGCTTATAAGGGTATCAATAATATCCTGGGCTGCACCTGCAACTTCACGGGGTTTATCAAGGTCTTCCATTCGCACCAGCCAACTACCATTATGGGCCCGAGCATCAAGATAACTGGCTGTTGCAGCGACCAAAGAGCCAAAATGTAGTGGACCTGTGGGGGACGGTGCAAAGCGTCCAATATAGTGTGGAGATGTTAAGACTGAATTCATGTTTAGTTGAGATAATCCACCACGTAGATTGTAATTAGTATCTGTTGATATTTTATAGCCCGAATTTATGACTGAAGATTATCTTTTTGTATACGGTACCTTACGTAAAAACACTGAACGCCATGATTTGTTGCAGCGCTTCT
Source organism: Methylophaga sp. UBA2689 (assembly GCA_002354555.1). Classification (GTDB taxonomy): domain Bacteria; phylum Pseudomonadota; class Gammaproteobacteria; order Nitrosococcales; family Methylophagaceae; genus Methylophaga. The sequence continues at coordinate 10,645 of DELT01000008.1, read as the reverse complement.
GTGATTATATCGATACCGGAATGGTACAGGCTGTGATGTATCAAATTTCTTATTATCCAGGAGTGATATTGACAGATGATCCACAACAGCAGGTTGTCGGTGAGGTGTACCGTATCCACCACCCACAATTGCTACTTGCCGAGCTTGATGATTATGAAGAATGTTCTTCAAGTTTTGTAGAGCCTCACGAATATGTGCGGCAGCAGCAAATGATTTGTTTGAGTAATGGAAATAAGCTGCCAGCCTGGGTTTATCTTTATAATCACCCTATATCGGGAAAGAAACTTATCACCTCCGGCGACTTTCTCAATCCATAAACCGCAGGCTATCTCAGAACTATGTATTTCCAAAGCTAATTTCACTCAAAGTGCTTGAAAAAAGAGGTTTTATGTTTCGATCAGATGCTTTTCGTCAGCAAGCTCAAAACTGGCAACAACAATTCCGACAAGTTCAGTCTGCCGGTTTACTGCAACGTATTTTCGCCTGGATTTTACTGGGCCTGGTGATGATGCTCAGCCTGGCGATTCTGGTAGTGGTAGTTTTACTAAGCTGGATCCTGATTCCTTTGATGTTGTACCGGGCCCGTAAACAAATGCGTAAAGCTCAACAAGCAGGCAGCCAGCATCAACAGTTTTCGCAACGATCTTCTCGACAATCTCGTCATGAGACTCATATCATTGAAGGTGAGATTATCAGCCGCAAAGAGGATTGATTTGCCTGATTAATCACTGGATGATATTAATCGAACAAGGAGGCCGCGATTGTCAGAGAGCATTATTAGTCCAATTGGATTTAGCGCCAGCGAAGACTGGACGGTAGAGGATTTTTACCGTTTCTTTCACCAGCTGAATATCCTCTATAACCGTCTTTATGTTCTGGAAAAGATAAAAAATAAGGGCCAAAGCCGTAATCTTAAAAATGCGTTTTATGGTTCATTATCCTCGGTGAGTGAATCCCACCGTCTTATTATCAAATCCATCGAAGTGCATTCGCCAGGAGATTTTAATCTACTGGGAGTGGATAAAATCATTCAGCAATTGCGTGATTTGTGGAAAGATATTTCCTATCAAAACCGACTGACTAAACAGCGTATCACTGAACAAAATCGTCACGATAAACAAATGCATCAGCTGAAAGAAGTCGCTGCAATGCAGAAGCTGCTGCAAAATCAGATCAAACTGATGCACCAGCTGGGATATCAAGAAGACGAAATTGCACAAGGAATAAAAGCGCTGGCCGACCCGCTCGAACAGCTGGTGGAACTGGCTAACAGCCGGAAAATTTCATTGAAAGAAGTGAGTGGAAAAGAGTAAAAAATTAAAGCATGAAGTTGTCATTGCAGTGATATGAGTTATCACGCGATAGATGCAATAACGCTATGAACATCACAACAAAATCAAAAAACGACGAAAGTTTATTACAACTCCCGTCGCCATTGAAACGTAACTTTTAAGTTTAAGGCGTAATATTCAGATTGCCGCCAAAGATACCTACCAAACCGATAATAATCAGATAAATTGCCACGATATAGTTCAGTAATCTTGGTACAACCAAAATCAGAATACCGGCTATCAAAGAAATCAGTGGAGTCAGTGCAATAGTCATCTTTTTCCCTCGCTGTTGTGATTAATTTTATTATGGTGCTCAAAAAGCATGTCTGAAGACTTGAGCATCAATGATAATACAGAATTAGCCTTGTTCTTTAATCAGAATATTTTTCATTAGCTCAGGTTCATCAACTATTTCTTCTGGCATGGCTGATGAATGGTGATTGATGATTAACCATTCACCATCATTCTGACGTTCATACACAAAGCTGTAACGCGCCTGAACTTCCTGTTCCTGCCCATCTTTTGTCAAACTGAATGTATAGATGCCGGCATCTATTGCAATATTGCCGTTAATGGTAATGTTGCTTTCATCGATTCGTCCATTGGGCTGCAGGGCAAGAAAATATCCAAAATAGTCGCGTATGCCTTCATGGTCAGTTCGGACTTGATTGGAAACCGTTGGTAACAGAACTGCATCATTTGCATAATATGCTGCTACCGCGGCTGCATCGCCGGTTTGCAAAGCGTTATTCCAACGGTCAAACAAGTATTCGATTTCTGCTTCAGTTGCCTGAACGTCTTTTACTTCTGGCTCTGGTGCACAGGCCATCAGCATTAAGCTCAATGCTAGAGTAGAGGTTAGTTTGAGTTGTTGTATAGATAAAAAAACACTTTTTGTCATAATGATCCTCCTTCGGAAAGCACATATCATTTACAACAGCATGAGGCAAAATAATAGGCATTTTCAGTCCAAGATACTCCAAAACGCTGTTTTAAGTGAGCAGTTTTCATTAAACCAAATAAATTACTCCCATGGCTTAAGCCAGGTTAATTCTTGTTTAATTTATTAAGCAAACATGCAAAGTTCAACACAACGGTGATAGTAATACCTCTTTAAATAAATTTTCGGGACTCAGATGCAGGCACATTATTTTCAGCACGTACCATTTGAAGGTTTAGGCAGTATTGAAGCCTGGTTTGATAATCATGGCTATCAAATCAACGCTACCCGGTTTTATCAGCAAGCTGATTTGCCAGATATTAACGATGTGGATTTTCTGGTGGTGATGGGCGGGCCAATGAGCGTGAATGATGAAGCTCAGTATCCTTGGTTAATAGCAGAAAAGCAGTTTATTCGGCAATTTATAGAGACCGGTAAACCTGTTCTGGGAATCTGTCTCGGTGCACAATTGATCGCCAGCGCGATGGGCGCCAGAGTCTATCCCAATAATGAAAAAGAAATCGGCTGGTGGCCTATTCAGGGGGTGGCCAACAATAATGCAGCTGCTTTCACTTTTCCTGAAATGGCCACGGTGTTTCACTGGCACGGAGAAACCTTTGATTTACCGGAGAATAGCCTGCGACTGGCAAAAAGTTTTGGCTGTCATAATCAGGCATTTCAAATGGGGCATTCAGTAATTGGTTTGCAATTTCATTTAGAAACTACCGAAGCTTCCGCTCAGGCCATTATTGAAAACTGTGCCGATGAATTGGTGCCAGCACCTTATGTACAGGCTGAGGGTGAAATACTGACTGCCGATCTGCAAAAATATCAGAATATCAATCAGCTGATGAATTCTGTACTGGATTACCTTGATAATACACTGCCACGATAGTAGTGACTTATGGATATGACACATCATCAACTCGAACGTTATCTATATAAACACATTCCTTTGTCGGCTGCCATGCAGGTGAGTGTGCAGAAAATGACTGCAAAATCATTAACCCTGCATGCACCGCTAGTTCCAAATATTAACCATCAGCAAACAGTATTTGGTGGTAGTGCATCAACATTGGCAATTCTTTCAGCCTGGTCGTTATTACATACCCGTTTGGCGGAAGAGGGGATTGCTTCCCAACTGGTGATTCAGCGAAATGAGATGGCCTATCTCAAACCTATGACCGAAGACTTTACTGCAACGGCTGCACTAGTGGATGAGCAGGATTGGGCAAGGTTCCTTAAATTGCTACGTCGTAAAGGAAAAGCCCGTATTCGCGTGGCAGCAGTTTTGTATTCCGGTCAACTGCTGGCAGGTAAGTTTTCAGGGGAATATGTGGCGTTATTCAACGAGCAGTAAATTATTCAATTGGCGTTGGAGGAGACGTGAATTTTTGAGAAACGCTCGCCACAATCAATCCTATTACCAACAGTATAATTATCCCGCTGAGTATTTTTGTTTTTTTACCCGGCGTTTTACTGAGTTTAATAGTCGAAGCATGCGTTTGCGTTTTTACTGAGCCCTTACGGCTAATATTGATGGCTCTGGTTTTACCATCGGCTGTAGTTTCAATGTCAAAATCAAGCACTTCACCGACTTTGGGACGGGTACTGCTGGATGGGAAGGCTGAAATGTGAACAAATACTTGTTGTTGATTATGCTCGCAGAGGATAAACCCAAAGCCTCTGTCGTCTTTCCATTTGATTAACTTTCCATGCATTTTCATTCAATCTTAATTTAATTAACAGCTTGGCAACATAACAAAGCCAGACGTTTTAAGAAAGTTTAATAAAGTGCTCCATGAAAGATTTATCGATCACTGACAAACTTATTCATCGTTAATGCAGGTCCGAGCCACCCAGTTTTCCTTTGCCTGGAATAACGATGCCTTGTAAGCTTGAAGTGGCTTGAGCATTCTCATGCTGCACCACACTAAATGAACCATCGGTTTCCAGTACCACGGCTTTGATTTGTTCAAATGTTTGTCTACCCGCAGAGCGAACAGCCGAATGAATTTCATCTTCAGTGACCCTTGCACGTTTCAGCGCCGACGGTAACAGTTTTCCCTCATAGACCAATAGTGCAGGTTCGCCGGTGACAATTTTTCGTACCCAGGGCATCCTGACACTGGACCAGGTCACCAGATATTGCATGCCGATCAGTAAAGCAAATGCCAGGACTCCCTCTGCCAATGCTACATCTCGATTAAGTAGAATAGTTGCCAGGGTAGAACCCAAGGCAACAGTCACAACCATATCAAACGCATTCATTTTGGATAAAGTCCGTCTGCCTGAAATCCGCAATAACATTATCAGGCTGACGTATGCCAGCACACCGATAATCAAAGTGCGAAACAAGGTTTCCCAATTATCAAAAAATATCTGGCTCATTTGTTTCTCCTGCTTATCCAAGACGCCAAACGTTTTCAATTGAAAGGTTAAATCGGGTTAATCATCTATCAATTTGGCTTGATTTAATACTGTGAGCTAATGATCTTTTCGGCATTCATGACTGCTGTTTAGCAGGCAATTTTCAGCTTCCATCACTGACTCGATTTGAATGGTGGAATGTACGATCCCAAAATGGTCATGCAAATGGTTTTGCAACTGATAGAGCAAGACAGTATTCAGATCGGACTCATCAACGACCAGATGAACGGTCAATGCTGTCTCGTTGGTGCTTAAAGGCCATACATGCAGGTCATGAAAGTGTCTGACCTGTTCAAAGCTTAACAAATAATGCTGGATCTTTTTAATATTGATATTGGCCGGCACAGCATCCATCGCATAATTAAGAGATTCATTTAATAATCGCCAGGTTCCTACCAGAATGACTGCAACAATAAGCAGGCTGACCACAGGATCAATCCATAACCAACCCTTGAACAAAATAAACAGTCCAGCAACGACGACACCTAATGAGACAGCAGCATCGGCAGCCATATGCAGGAAAGCCCCGCGAATATTCAAATCCTGTTTTTGCCCTTTAAAAAATAACAGTGCCGTGATGGTATTAATGACCACACCAATGCTGGCGACAATAATAACCGTCATACCCTGAACTGGCAGTGGATTCAGCATCCTGTTGATAGATTCCCATGCAATACCACCCAAGGCAATCAACAACATGACAGAACTGATTAATGCCGCCATCACTGTTGCTTTACGAAATCCATAAGTGCGTTTATCAGTGGCAGCTTTTTTTGCCAGGACACTGGCTCCCCAGGCGAGTAATAAACTGACTACATCACTCAGGTTATGCCCTGCATCTGCAAGCAAAGCCATGGATCCTGACAGAATGCCGTAACTGGCCTCAATGATTACAAAGATAATATTCAGGCTGATGCCAATGGCAAATGCCTGATTGTAATTAGCTGCTTCGTGTTGATGTGGGTGACTATGCGCCATCAGTTTTTCCGTTAGTTAGTCCTTTCAGGGTAATAAACAATAACCTGTTTGTCTTGTCTTGATGCTTTTTCATCAAAGCGAAAGGGATCCACAAACTCGCAGCTATTCAACTGAGAGTAAGTCGACAATGCTATTATTTATCTGTTTGAAATTACTTTATCAGGGTGCTGCATGTCAGATTCAGTCAGTATAAAAATCAGGTTACATAACCAGGACACGGTCGCACTGGGGCCAGGAAAAGCTGATTTACTCGATGCTATTGTGCAGCATGGTTCAATTTCTGCTGCCGGACGCGCGATGGGGATGTCTTACAAACGTGCCTGGGATCTGGTAAATACAATGAATCTGAGCTTTTCCAAACCGCTTGTGGTGACAGCAAAAGGTGGCTCACATGGCGGTGGAGCGGAAGTTACCGAGTTTGGACAATCCATCCTGACCGCTTACCGTGAGCTGGAAAAGAAAGCCTATCAGTCTATCGCAGAGGATCTTGAGAAAATAACGCAATTGCTGGGCGGCTGAATATTTTGTCATTCAGTACCCGTTTGGAATCTTTAAATAATCTAAGAACCGCTTTGTCGAAGAACACTGATGATTCGATTTTGTTCTTCTTCTCCGTAAAAACTCGGATCATCGAATAAATCTCTTTGTTTTTGATCAAACATCATATTTAAAGCTTGAGCACTGGTTTGCACCATGGGCTCAAAGTGGGCATTTCGACCACTGACCAGATCGACCACACGACGACGACGGTAAACTATATAACTGCCAAGCAACAGCAATACGAGTCCAATATAAATCGGTAGTCCATGGGGCCCCAGTAATGTCATTAAAGAACCGGACAGCACCGGAGCAAACGCGCAGCCGGCCCCATGCAAGACCAGCATATCGGATGAACCGGAAACAATTTCATCCGGATGCAGCTGATCGATCAGCTGGGCAACCGAGAGTGGATAGATGGAAAATGCCAGACCACCCCAGATAAAGAACATACTAAGCAGCAATTTTTGTGAGGACGCTACAATCATCACTATCGATATTGCTGCAGCCAGCATCACCACCCATGTCATGACTTTCGGTCGATCATGCTTATCCGAATAGCGACCAATTGGAATCTGCAACACAGCACCCCCGATAATGGTCAGACTCATGATCAAAGCAATACCGCTGATATCGTAGCCAAGTTGGGTGGCATAAATCGGTGTCATTGACCAGAAAGCGCCCATCGCCAATCCGGATAAAGATGCACCGGCAACAGATAGTGGAGCGATTCTTAATAAGTTTTTCAAGCTGCTTTTGGGTCTTTCAGTAGCGATATTGGGTTGATTTCGCCGGGTAATGGTTAACGGTAAAATAGCCCAGCTCACCAGAATGGATACCAAAGCAAATAATAAAAAGCCTTCAGGTGAATCAAGATGCAACAACTGTTGGGCAATGGCGAGCGCGCCCAGATTGACCACCATATAAAAAGCAAAAATGCGTCCACGTTCATGGCTGGCGGCCTGACTATTGAGCCAGCTTTCAATCACGGTCATCAACGTAATGTAGGCCAATCCATAAAAGAAACGAAAGCCCATCCAGGCCCATTGATCAATGAAGATAATATGTAAAAGCGTGGTAGTGGCGCAGATAGAGGCACAAAATGCAAAGGTACGAATATGCCCCATACGACGAATCAAGCGTCCACTCACCCAGGTGCCACAGATAAACCCGACGAAATAAGCAGACATGATCATGCCCATTACTGCACTGGAAAACCCTTCGCTGGTTCCTCGCAAGGTTAACAGTGTGCTGATAAGTCCATTTCCAAGAAGCAGCAGAGCAACGCTCCACAAGATCGACTGAATAGGCTTTAGCAACGCCAGTGATTGCATGCATGGCTCCTTATTCGACTGTCTATTTGTTTATTTTTGAACCATCCCGCACCAAAATAAAGCTGTGATGGATTCTGCAATGCAAATGCACTTAGTCTAATAATGCAGCTAAACCTGCATTATTAAAGGGTTATTGGGGTGTAGCACTGCGGAGCAGCATCTTCGCTGCAGTTGATTGCTTAAAGCATTATGCAATTGTTGAACCGCATAAATACTCTGCAAAAAATAATGTCAGATTCAGACATAGGGAAGAGAAATTAACCAATCAGGCTGTGATATAGCGGAATACCTACAAGCACATTAAATGGAAACGTCAGACCTAACGCTGCCAGCATGGCAAGTCCGATATCAGCTTGTGGAATAGCCGAACGAACGGCAACCGGTGCAGCAATATACGAGGCACTGGCGGTTAGACTTGCCAGGATCAATACGGAGCCATCTGGTAGTCCAAGCAGTTTACCGACAAACAATCCAGCCAAAGCTAATACGGTGGGTGCAACAATGGCAAATATGACTACCGGAATTTTATCGCGTGATAATTTACTCAATGCTTCGGCGGCTACCAGGCCCATTTCCAATAGAAATAGTGCGAGCACGCCCATAAATGCTCCAGTGTATAAATCAGTTACCCCGGCGCCTTGCCTTGGACCATACATCCAGCCAATCAACACCCCGCCAACCAGCAATATAACGCCTCGGTTGGTTAATGATTCATGCAGAATGCTCAACATGCCGCCGGACGAGGCCTGTTTTACCCCACTAAAATGTCGGTAAAGTATTAAACCGATAACAATGGCTGGTAATTCCAGTAACACCAGATAAAGGGTTACCTGTCCGCCAATAACCAATTGATTGCTTTCTGCATAAGCCAGCGCAACCGCAAATGTACCGGCACTGACCGAGCCATAATGTGCAGCAAAACTGGCACTGTCGGCCAGATTCAGACGAACCACTTTCAACAGCAATGGAAATAAAATAAGCGGAATCAAAAAGCCCAAAAGAGCAACAGAAATAAGCTCCGGCAGCAGACTCCAGCCCATATTGCCATGTAACGCCATGCCACCTTTAAGACCAATCGTCAGCATGAGTAACAAACTTAAAACATCGTATGCGGCTTTGGGAATTGCCAGATCGGATTTCACCAGGCCACCGACTAGGCCAAGCAGGAAAAACATAACAACGATGTCAGGCACAGGCACTCCTTGAGTTTATACAACAAACAAGAGGCGCTATTGTAACGTTATTGCCGGAGATCGCCGAGCAAATCTTTGTTAAAGAAGGTGGATATAAAAGATCAGCAAGACCTAAATTTTTGTTTAAATCTCAAACGCTGCAATTAATGGAGCATGATCCGACAGCAATTTCCACGAAGAATGTGGGGGGCATTCACAGAAGGTAGGTTCAAGGCCACGATAATAAATGCGATCCATCTTGAAAATCGGCATCCAGGACGGCCAGGTGCGTGCGTGTCTCTTGTGCAGCGTTCGGAAAGCTTCTTTCAAATCCAATCGTTGGTAGAAATGTTTTTCAGCCTGCCCGTTCCAATCGTTAAAGTCACCGGCGACAATCAATGGCGCATCATGTGGCACGTGCTCATCAATGCGTTCACAAAGTGTTTGTAACTGACGTTTACGTTCGGTGCCCGTCAGACCAAGATGCAGGCAGACGATATGAAGTTCTTGCTGGGTGTCAGGAATGTGAATGACGCCATGTAACAAACTGCGGCTGGCCCAGGTGTAGGGAGAGACATTGATATTTTCCCAACTCTGCAACGCATATTTACTGAGTATGGCATTGCCGTGATGACCTACACTATAAACGGCATTTTTGGCATAAGCGAAGTGTGGCCACATATCTTCAGCAATAAAGTCACAGTGTGGGCAATCCGGCCAATGACTGTGTTTTTGCTGATGGCCAGTATGCTCACCTTGAATTTCCTGTAGCAGCATAATATCGGCATCTGCTTCGCGCAGCGCCTCCCGCATTTCATGCAGGATGAACTGCCGATTGCCGGTATTAAAGCCTTTATGCAGGTTGTAAGTCAGGATTCTAAGTGATTGTTTGGACATTCCATCTCTGAAAAAAGCTTAAAGCAATACAGTAACATCTCTTATGGCTAGAAAATATTACCTATATTAAATCCTTTAAGTCATAGCTCAAAAAAAACGCCGGTTCAACTATGAGCCGGCGTTATGTAATGTGGCTTTTAAAGTAGCTTTTACGGAATCAAGGTTGTACTACGGGAAGTTCTTCCAGATCTTTCTTTGCCAGTTCCACCTCACATTCCGGTGATGCAACCATCTTTTCTGATGAGCTCACCAATAATGAATTTTCCAAAAAGTTACGCCCCACCAGAATCGGGAAGGTCATACGACTACGATCAGCAAGCGTAAAACGGGTTTCTTCGTAATGGGTGCCCACACACAGCCCCATTTCAACTACATATCGTGTTTGTTTCCCGCTGGCTTGTTTAATCGTGACTTTATCCACGATGGGCCGGGTCAATATATATTCCTGGTCTTGGTGATCGATAAAAGTAAAGCTCACCATTTCCTCGCCGTTTTCTTCAATGACCTTGGTATCTACTGCATACATGGAATTGGTTGCAGCCCCAGTATCAATCCTTGCTTTAGTTTGGATTTCACCAGGAAATAAGGTGACGATTTCCTGATGACCGAGAACTGATTGTTCTTCGATATCAACTTTGCTTTCATTGGCATGTACTGTGAAGCTGAAGGCCAATAACAAGCTCAAAGTAAGTTTACGCATGGTGTCTATCCTTTTCTTAATTATTTGAATTGGGTGGGCATCATGGCCAGCAACAGGCTAACACAGGCTTAATTAATTCAAGCTTAATCAACGTTAAAGTTCTGATTTATCATATTTTTAGGCTTTTATAGTGACGTACTCTTGATATCTAATATGAACAACCCCATCTGTGAGCTATCGTTAAAACAGCCAGATGGAGGCAACACAGAAATGGGCGTTGATGCACATAAGGAAACAATGGGTTTCCAGACAGAAGTCAAACAACTTCTCAACCTGATGATTAACTCGCTTTACAGCAACAAAGAGATCTTTCTGCGTGAGCTGAT
>DELT01000091.1:18225-28920 GCA_002354555.1 Methylophaga sp. UBA2689 | reverse complement strand
CCGAATAACACCATGGCAAAACCTAAAATCACTTTGCGTGGATTCGTTAACGGTCGTTTTAACACCAGATACTGAAAAAACAGGATAGTGATAATGATAGGCAGCACATCTCCCATCATTCCCAATAAATCCATCAGCATGGTCATCGGGCCTGATATTGCTTCTTGTTGCGCAGTGTCAATACTATGATCCGCTGTCGGAGCAGTTTCACTACCCCTGAACACTACAATCCCGTACAACTGCACTGTTATCATCGGTACCATCACGGCCATGGCCACAATGCCAAAGCCATCAATAAGCGGGTTACGGCCACGAATGGATGAGGCTAAACCAATGCCTAAAGCTGCTATCAATGGGACGGTGACAATATTGGTGGTAACGCCGCCTGAATCATAAGCCAGGCCGACGATTTCAGCCGGTGTGAAAAATGTAATCACCACAACAATCAGGTAACCAATAATCATGAACCAGTGTAGCGGGTAACCAAACAGGATTCGAAATACTCCTAGTGCAACCACAAAGCCAACAGAAATGGCCACCAGAAAGCGCAGAATCAATGCATCTATTCGGCCTTCACTGATCTCCTGAGCTTGTTCGGCCACGGCAATTAAAGCCGGTTCGGCAATCACCGCCGAAAAGCCTAGCGCAAAACCAAACGCGAGCAGAATCGACAACGAACCACGTCGGGTAAACTGATTGGAAAGACTTTTACCGACAGGAAAAATACTTAATTCAAGTCCGCGCAGAAAGAGGGCGACACCGATGGCCACAACAAAAAGGCCGAGACTGATGCTCAGGCTACTTTCCGGAACGCGTTGCAATACAAAAGCTTGAAAAATAACCACAACGACGACGATTGGCAGCAGATTTTTCAATGCATGCAATAATGCAGCTGAAAAAGCTTTCAGTTGATTCACTGTGTCCTCTTTACCGTCGGTTAACGTTTTCGGGCTTCATTAGTTTCAGGCTTCAGCGCTGACTTTTACCTGATTGCGCCCGGATAGTTTGGCACCATACACTGCCTGGTCAGCTGATTGTAACAGACGCTTGACGGTCATTTTACTGCCCGGGTCCAGAGTGGAAACACCCACCGACAGGGTAACCTGTAATGCCTTACCGGTTGGGGAGGTGAAATGGGTTTCAGCAACGGTTTTTCGCATACGTTCTGCAATATCTGCCGCCACAGAACGCGTTGCATCGGCCAGTAAAACGACAAATTCTTCCCCTCCATAACGTGCCAGTACATCGCCTTGTCGTAAACTGTCATTGAGCAGCTGTGCAACATGTTTGAGTACCTGATCGCCAGTCTGATGGCCGTGACTGTCATTGATGCGTTTGAAATAGTCCAGATCGACAAACAGACAGGACAAGGGGGTGGCATTACGATTAGCGCGGCTGAATTCTTCAATGATGCGTTGATCGAAAAAGCGACGGTTATTTACCCCGGTAAGCGGATCTCGTAAACCAACCAGTTTCACTTCCTCATGCAGCCGGGCATTTTCGATACAGGCTGATACTACCGCGGCCAGATGTTGTAAAAACTGGGTTCCGATATTGGATTGAAAGCGATTGGGATTACGGCTGCCCAGATTGAGACTGCCTATCAATTGATTTTGACGAATCAGAGGGAGTAAGGCGACGGAACCTAATTCATTATGTGTGGGAAACAGTTGCTGGTGCTGATGAGCAGAAAATCTGGTGAGGCGGGGAACCCGTCGTAAACTGAAAAATTGTTCCAGGCGTTGAACCGACTCAGTAAACAATAAATGTTTATGCCAATGTTCGGTTTCCGATAAAGAATCCAGCAGGCGTTGGAACTCATATTCCGGATCATGCAGCATCAAAGTGACTGCCGTCAGTTGAAAACGATGTTTATGTTCTTCCAGGATCAGTTTCAGTAACGGCTCTAGACCGCTGCTGTTGAGCAAGCTTAATTCATATTGCTGAAAGTTGAGCTGTTTTCGCTCATTACTTTTGGCAATACGAATCAGATCATCCAAACGATCTTGAAGCGTCGTCACGTCTTTTTGAGGCATGCAACAGCCTTGAGCACTGAAATAAGTGTGATGGAGCCTAATAATGGCGCATTGCGCGTGCAATTGTCCATACTTCTACCGTTTCCACACCATTTCGCTGTAAACAATGAGTGGCTTCAGCCACCGTATGTCCCGTGGTATAAACATCATCGACCAGTGCGATATGTTTGTAAGGCAATGCTTTAGCGATGGCAAATGCCTGTTTCAAATTACGTTTGCGTTGTTTACCGCTCAAGCCTGTTTGGGGAGAGGTATTACGCTGCCGGACCAAACTGGTTTTATCCACCGCAATATCAAGCTGAGATCCCAGTGAGTCCGCTAACTGAGCAGCCTGGTTATATCCACGACTGCGCATGCGGCTTGGATGCAAAGGAATGGGAATCAGTACTTCGGGGAATGCATGATTCCGTTGTCTGGTTTTATCTGCCAGCAGTCTGGCATATAGTCTGGTAAAGACCAGTTGCTGATGAAATTTGAATGCAGCAATGCAATGATTGACAGGTGTTTCATAACGAAATAACACCAGACTCAATTGTTGAGGTGGCGGTTGTTGCAGGCATTGTCCGCAAATTCCTGCCTCATTTAGTGGCAGCGCACATCGCTGACAACAATGGCCCAACCACGGCAGGTCGTTGATACAGGCTTTGCAAAGTGCATCCTGCTGACTAAACTCGCCACAGAGGAAGCAGGGAATCGGCAACAGTTTGCTGTATAATTCCGCCAAACGATGCGTCAATACGGCACTAAAGTTTCTGGCCATCATGTTATTAATCCATTAAATCTGATGAAGAAGCCCATGACTGAAAATATAGCAGAAAAGACCGCACCGCTTCGCCATGACTGGCAGCAGGCGGAAATTGAAGCCTTGTTTGATTTGCCATTTGCGGATCTGATGTACAAAGCTCAAACCATTCACCGGCAGAATTTTGATGCCAATGCTGTGCAAATCAGTACATTGTTAAGCATCAAAACGGGTGGCTGTGCCGAGGATTGTGGTTACTGTCCACAAAGCGCACATCATCCATCGGCAGTAAAAGCTGAACCGTTAATGCCTCTGGATAAAGTACTTGAATCCGCTGCTCAGGCTAAATCCACTGGGGCCAGCCGTTTTTGTATGGGTGCTGCCTGGCGAAATCTGAAAGACCGTGATGTGGATCGTGTAGTAGCAATGATTGAAGGTGTGAAGGACATGGGGCTGGAAACCTGTGTCACGCTGGGTATGCTGGAAAATCATCAGGCCAAGCGTCTGAAAGATGCCGGTCTGGATTACTATAATCATAATCTCGATACCTCACCGGAATTCTATGGTGAAATCATCTCTACCCGTACTTATCAGGATCGTCTGGATACCTTAAGTCATGTTCGTGAAGCTGGCATTCATGTCTGCAGTGGCGGCATTGTCGGCATGGGCGAGAGTCGTAAGGATCGGGCTGGTCTGTTAATCAGTCTGTCCAACTTGCCAAGTCATCCTGAGAGCGTGCCAATCAATTTGCTGGTACAGGTCGAAGGCACACCACTGGATGGCATTAACAATCTGGATCCGTTTGAATTTGTCCGCACTATCGCTGTGGCGCGCATTATGATGCCTCAGTCTTTTGTCAGACTTTCTGCTGGTCGCGAAAACATGACCGATGAATTACAGGCAATGAGTTTTCTGGCCGGTGCCAATTCAATTTTTTACGGTGAAAAACTGCTGACGACAGATAATCCGGATACTGATCATGATCAGCGTCTATTCAATCGTCTGGGAATTACACCGTTACAGGTCGGACAGCAGCAATCGGAAGATAAACACTGTTCAGCGGCCTGAACGTTAAGTTAAAGATAATGCTCTGTGTGATGCTATCGCACAGAGCATTTCTGTTAATGAAGTCTGTCGGTTGCATCGCTCAAGATAACTGATTTCTCGAGGCGCTTTAGTGTCACAACTTCCCTGGCATTCACAACTCCAACAAACATTAACCGATCGCAAAGCCGCTGGCTTGTATCGTCGTACGCGGTTGCGTGATGGTGAACAGGGCGTTGAGGTGATGCTGGATGGTCGTAAAATGCTGTCTTTCAGCAGTAATGATTATCTGGGCCTGGCAGCACACCCCAGCTTAAAAAAAGCTTTTACTGAGGCATTGGATCGCGAAGGCGTCGGCAGTGGCGCAGCGCATTTACTAACCGGTCACAGCCGTTATCATCAGCAGCTTGAAGAGGCTCTTGCAGAATTTACCGGCCAACAGCGCGTTCTATTGTTTTCCACCGGCTATATGGCCAATATCGGGGTAATTGATGGGCTGCTGGGTAAAACGGATGTGGTGGTACAGGATAAATTGAATCACGCCTCCTTACTGGATGGCGGTCGCCTCAGTGAAGCTCAGCAATTGCGTTACCCTCATGCCGATATGGCTTTGCTCCATCAACGATTGCACACTGCAGCCAACTCACGAAACAAACTGATTGTCAGTGATGGTGTGTTCAGTATGGACGGCGATATTGCGCCATTAACAGAAATCATGGCATTGGCCGAACAGCACAAAGCTGGCGTATTGATTGATGATGCGCATGGTCTTGGGGTGCTTGGTCAAAACGGCGGTGGTGTTATTGAGCATTTTGGCCCAACCCAGCAAAAGCCGATATTAGTCGGCACCTTTGGCAAAGCGTTTGGCACGGCAGGGGCTTTTGTTGCAGCTGACGAGGTGGTGATTGAAACTCTGGTGCAACAGGCTCGCAGTTTTATCTATACCACTGCCCAGCCGCCGGCAATTGCAGCAGCAACGCTGGCAAGTTTAAAACTGGTGCAACAGGAAACCTGGCGGCGTGACAAATTACAAAAACTTATCAAACAATTTCGTGATGGGGCGGATCAACTGGAATTACCGATAATGCCATCGCAAACGGCGATTCAACCGTTGTTGATTGGTGATGATAAAAAAGCCCTTAAATTGGGACAGGATATGGAACAGCATGGCATTCTAGTCGGCATTATTCGGCCACCAACTGTGCCGAAAAATACCGCCAGATTGCGTATTACGCTTTCTGCAGCTCACGATGCCGAACATATTGATAAATTGCTTGGTGCTCTGGAGGTCAGTTATGGACATTAAACAAATGGGCCAAGGACCTGATTTGGTTTTACTGCATGGCTGGAGCATGCATAGTGGTGTCTGGCAGCCGTTGGCTGAATTACTGGCGGAAGAGTTCACCTTACACCTTGTCGACTTGCCCGGACATGGCACTTCTGAATGGCATTCCGACGCGCTGCAGATCGACAATATCCTTAATGAATTAGAACGCAATGTTCCAGAAACTGCTTTTTGGCTGGGCTGGTCATTGGGCGGCCAATTAAGTTTGGCATTTGCCGCACGGTTTCCCCAGCGGGTTAGCAAACTTATCCTGATGGCGGCAAATCCGAAATTTGTGACGTCGGACGATTGGCCAGATGCCATGGATTCAGCTGTGTTTTCGGTATTTTCTGGTCAGCTTCATCAAAATCAACGGGAAACCCTGAAACGCTTTGTGATGTTACAGGCCCGGGGGGCGGAAGGCAGTCGGGAAACTATCCAGCTACTGGCCGAACAAACTGCGGATAATGTAGCGCATCCCGAGGCATTAAAGGCCGGGCTGGAATTACTGGAAATCCTTGATTTACGTCTGGCGCTCAGTCAATTGAGTCAGCCGGTACAGTTCATTCTTGGGGATCGTGATCAACTGGTGCCCATTTCACTGGCTGAACGTTTGTCCGATTTAACTTCCAATATCGTGATTGAACGTATTGCCGGTGCAGGTCATGCGCCGTTTATCTCGCAACCACAACGTTGTGCGAACCACATATACGGATTTCTGCATGACTGAACAGGCATCAGGACCGGAAAAAAATCGTGTAGCACGCAGCTTTGGCAAAGCCGCCGTCAGTTATGATGATGTGGCGATATTGCAGCGTGATACCGCAGATGAAATGCTGGATCGTCTGGATCTGGTCAAAATCAATCCACAGCATATTCTGGACTTGGGAACCGGCACAGGACGCAATCTGCATTTGCTGGAGCAACGTTATCCGGCTGCCCGGCAATTGGCAGTAGATATTGCACCGGCGATGCTTAATCAGGCAAAACAGCGTTATCGTACAGATCAAGGCTTACGTCGCTGGTTACCGGGGCAGAAATCACCTTTATTTATTGCCGGTGATGCTGAGCAGTTACCCTTAGCCGACAATAGTGTGGATTTAGTCTATGCCAACCTTGCTTTGCAGTGGTGTGATCTGCAATCAGCATTCGAAGAGATACAGCGCGTATTGCGCCCCGGTGGTTTGCTGATGTTCAGTACCCTGGGTCCTGATACTTTGCAGGAGCTGCGTCAAAGTTGGGCAATAGTAGATAATTATCCACATATCAATGTTTTTCTGGATATGCATGATGTGGCGGAAGCCATGTTTGCTGCCGGGCTCAGTGATCCCGTGCTGGACAGTGATAGGCATAGTCTTTTGTATAACGACATTATCGGCATGATGCGCGATCTGCAGCAACTGGGAGCTCGCAATGTCAATCAGGGACGGCGCCGTGGTTTAACGGGTAAAAACACCTTGAAAAAAGTAACCCATGCCAGTGAACAATTTCGGGTCAATGGTCAACTTCCAGCCACTTATGAAGTGATTTATGGACATGCCTGGGCAGGGGAGAATTCTCTGCCGATGACCGAAGATGGCTGTGTGGCAGTCAGTCTCGACCAATTGAGAAGCAAGCTCTGATGACTCAGCATATATTTGTTACCGGCACTGATACCGAAGTCGGCAAAACACGTATCAGTGTCGGACTGATCAAAGTCTTACAACAGCAAGGCCTCAGAGTTGCGGCAATGAAACCGGTAGCCAGTGGCTGTGAGTGGCGGGATGGGCAATTGCAAAATGAGGATGCACTGGCCTTAAGCCAGCAGGCAGATATCAAATTACCTTATTTGCAGGTCAATCCTTATGCCTTTGAACCGGCGATTGCCCCACATCTGGCAGCGAAACAGGTAGGGGAAACCATTTCACTGACTGTTCTTGAAAGCCAATTTGCTGCGATGCGGTTACAGGCAGATGCCGTCGTGGTCGAAGGAGCGGGGGGCTGGCTGGTGCCATTAAATGATCAGCAAACAATTGCCGATTTGGCGAAAGCATTGAACTTACCCGTAGTGCTGGTGGTGGCAATAAAGCTGGGCTGCATCAACCATGCACTGTTGACGGTTCAGGCGATTGCCGATTCTGGTCTGAAGCTGGTGGGTTGGGTAGCCAATGACTTTCTTGATGACTCACAGTCAACCGCAATTATCCAAAGTCTGAAGCAACGTATCGCGGCGCCCTGTCTGGGGATTGTGCCCAAGCTGGCTGAAGATGAAGATGCCAGCGTATATCTGACTTTATAATGTTTATTGTTGCTGCGTTACCGGGAAAACAGTGATTTCATCTCCTGTCTGCCATTGCGGATATTTATGCATCACTTGTTTGAACAGGTCGGACTGAAGAAAGCCATTCAGCCAATTCTGCAGTTTTGGATAATCCGCATTGCTAAACCAGTCCCAGTCCACCAGAGCAAATTGTCGGATAAAAGGCAACAGTGCAAAATCTACTAAAGTAAGAGAATCAGTCATTAAGCCGGTTTGCTGGTGGAGACGATTTTCCAGTTTGGCTAAAAACTGTTCGCCCTGTTCGCGGTAGTAATGCTCGCTCTGTTCTGGATAACGATCGGCGTATTTATAGCGATCCAGCATCTGTTTGAAACTGACATCATTTTCTTCAATTAAAATGAACGCTTCCTTGCGTTGTTGTTCATCCAGCGATTCCCATATTGCATGATGCGAAGCGGCCCAAAGCATAATGTCGAGACTTTCTTCTATGACATTATTATTGTTGTCCAACAGCACCGGAACAGTGGCTTTTGGTGAGATTTCCAGCAGTTCAGCCGGTTTGTCTTTTAATACCACTTCGCGTATTTCAACTTCACAACCGGCAATGGCAATGGCCAGACGAGCACGCATGGCGTAAGGACAACGACGGAAACTATAAAGAATTGGGCGTTTGGCTGACATATCACGCTCTTGCTTAATTGGGCTGCCTGTTTGGCAGTAATCAGGCAGATGGTGTTGGACAAGATATTTGCGTGAACAGTAACGCTAAGCCTGTTTACTGTTCCGCAGTTCTTCTGCCTGACGGTTTAAGGTATGTTTGACCAGAATGTTGCGATCGGTTTCACTCATATGGGTAAAGGCTACTCGCAGATAAAAACTTTTCCCTTCAGTACTTTCAATCATTTGATCACAGCCAATCACTTTGGCAATGGCCCGGATATGCAAACCGCCGGGTAGGAGTTGCATTCTGATTTCCAGTGGTGAGCGGGCTTGAAATACCGTATCGGTCATCAAAGCCAGTCCGCCTGCACTGAGATTCACTTCATTGGCCGTTTCCGGATTGAGCGGTGTGTGTAATAACTGAACATTCTGCGCCAGTAGATTCACCTTATCATCGAGCATACGCAGGGCTCGGGCGATATCTCTGTCAGTGTGGCCGATTTGATCGGTCAGGTGATTAAAGCTTTTCTGGATTGTCGACAGCTGCTGTGTCAACTGCCCGGCTTCAGGTGTGGCATCAATAATAGACTGACCGATGTGTTCGGCTTCTGCTTCAGTCAATGGAATAAGGGACAGGACCAGCCGATCATTTATGCGGAAAAATGCGCGACGATCGGCGCCTGTAGCGGTGGTTTCGTTCATCATTTGCTTTCCTGTCTGCCCATGATTCATTTAATGAATCACTGCCATTACCTGTTAAAAGTCGAGTCAGTGTAAAACATGTACGGCACAGAAAGCATAATTTCTCTATGCCGTACATGTCACTTTTGTTAAACAGATTACAAGTTTTCTGAGGCAAAGTCAGCCAGACGTGACCGCTCACCTCTCAGCAGGGTGATATGTCCGCTATGTGGCCAGTTTTTAAAATGATCCACCACATAAGTAAGACCCGAAGTGGTCTCACTCAAATACGGCGTATCAATTTGCGAAATATTACCCAGACAGACAATCTTGGTGCCAGGACCGGCACGGGTAATCAGCGTTTTCATCTGTTTCGATGTTAAGTTTTGCGCTTCATCAATAATGATAAAGCGATTGAGGAAGGTACGACCGCGCATAAAGTTCAATGAGCGAATTTTAATCCAGCGTTGCAACAAATCATTGGTCGCCTGACGACCCCAGTCACCACCATCAGTTTTGTTGAGCACCTCCAGGTTATCCATTAATGCGCCCATCCACGGCGTCATTTTTTCTTCTTCGGTACCTGGCAGAAAACCAATATCTTCACCCACTGGAACGGTGACCCGGGTCATGATGATTTCACCATAACGTTTGTGTTCGATGCATTGGGTCAATGCAGCGGCCAGCGTCAATAAGGTTTTACCTGTACCGGCCTGACCCAGCAGGGTGACAAAATCGATTTCCGGATCCATTAATAAGTTCAAGGCAAAATTCTGTTCGCGGTTGCGAGCGGTAATGCCCCAGACAGAATGATTTTCACGGCGATAATCATGGATTAATTCGATATCGGCGGTGGTTTCATTGTTGTTTCGTACCACGGCTTCAATCGCCCGTTCTTCACCGGGTGAATAAATCAATTGATTGGGGTACCAGTCTTTTACAACGTCACCTTCCACCTGATAGAACGTGCGGCCATCTTCCGTCCATGATTCGAGGCGGTTCAGGTCTTCCCAGAAATCGGCTTTAAGTTCGCTGGATCCGCGATATAACAGATCTACATCGTCCAGCACTTTATCGTTGTAATAATCTTCGGCGCAGATACCTAACACCGTGGCTTTGATACGCAGATTAATATCTTTGGAAACCAGAATAACGTTGGTATCGACCTGTGCCTGTTGCAGATTGATGGCAACAGCCAGAATGGCATTATCAGCAATTTGGCCAGGTAATTCTTTAGGTAACTCCCCGGCCATTTGTCGGGTCTGGAAAAACAAACGACCACTGGCCTGAGGCACATCACTATTGGTTACACTGGGTAATGGAATGCCCAGATTTATCGCATCGTTGTCCGCAGCCTGTTCAAGTAAATCATCCAGAAAACGACTGACCTGACGTACATTGCGTGAGACCTCGGATAGACCTTTTTTACCTCTGTCGAGCTCTTCGAGCACCACCATTGGCAGAAAAATATCATGTTCATCAAAACGGAAGAGAGCAGTGGGGTCGTGCATCAGCACATTGGTATCAAGTACAAACAGACGTTTTGCCGCGTCGGGTCGTTTAATCATTCGGAAGAGATCCTCTTGTTATAGTGACGTACCTGCATTTGATTATGATCGAAGAATACGCATCTGCAAAGAGGCTCCAGAGTGTTTTCTATAGCGAAACCAAATAGGTTATTGAAACCACTGTAAATAATGCTTTGTAATGGATATCTTGCGAGTGATTTTGCTGTAAGTGATTAAGCTTAAGTAAGGGATGAACAATTTGTCTGGCGACAATACTTGTCGACCACATGTAAACCCATTATCGTGATGGATAGGGCTTGTTTATCTTTCATCTCAGCCTCTGTTGTGAGCTGAAAAAGCGTCAATCAAGGCACGAGGAGCTCCTTTTGTGAGATACATCCATGTATCTCACCCAGAAGGGGCTTGCGCTCAAAAACGTT
>DELT01000091.1:4372-18000 GCA_002354555.1 Methylophaga sp. UBA2689 | reverse complement strand
CCGAAGGGCTGGGACTATTTTTCCGCCCTACGGTGTTGGAAATGACTTATGTAGAACAACTACATCGCATCATTTCCGCCTTGTAGGACGAAAAAATAGCCGCCAGCAGTGGTGGAGATGAAAGATCAACAAGCCCTAATTTTTATCGTTAATGTTGAGTACAGCAAATCAAAGTTGTAACGCATCCCGCCATCTGAAACAGGCTATTTGAATGAACGAAAAACTTGGAATTTCACAGGAAACCTTTGCGTTTTTTCTGCCCATCATCAGCTTATTTGGCAGCACTTTTATCTTGCTGGTGGTGGTTCTGGTACTGAATTCGTTAGCTTCACGATTTATTCGCCGGACAGTTAATTCATCTGAATTACGCCGCAAATGGCTGGTGCAGACCCGCAATGGCATTATTCTCATCTTCATTCTGGGATTGATCTTAATCTGGGGAGAAGAACTCAGAACCCTGGCGTTATCCGTTGTAGCGATTGCTGTGGCCTTTGTGGTGGCGACCAAAGAATTGATCCTTTGTGTGACGGGATCACTACTGAAAACCGGTGCCGGCTCTTTTGATATCGGTGATAGGATTCAAATCAAAGATTTTCGTGGTGATGTTATCGATCAAACCTTGTTGGCAACGACCATACTGGAAGTTGGCCCCGGTAAATTGACCCATCAACGCACCGGACGTATGGCGGTAATACCGAATGCTTTATTTGTCTCAGAACCCGTTATCAATGAAAGCTATACCCGGCAATACGTTTTGCATGTATTCACGGTGCCGTTTAAACGTACGGATAAGTGGCAGGCTGCGCAGCAAGCTTTATTGGTTGCCGCTTCCAAGCATTGTCAGCCATACCTGGAAAATGCTCGCCTCTATATGCAGAGACTCAGTGATGAAAGGGGACTGGATGCAAGTTCAGTGGATCCCCGCGTCACCATTCAAGTTCCTACCGCGGCTGAGATTCATCTGGTGGTACGTTTTCCGGTGAGAGCGTCGCAACGCAGTTATATCGAACAGTTGATTCTTTCAGAGGTATTTACGGAAGATTATTCCGGTAAAGGTAAAAGCACTGACGAAGAGGAAGAAGAGAAAGAGGAAAATTAATTTTCCTCCAGTGCGCAGCTAATAGCTGCCAAACCTACTCTTCATATTTTGGTTTATCCGTGTTGTCTTCTTCGTCGTTTCTTCTCTCGTCATCGACAGGATCATCGGTGATAGCTGACCCCGCCCCGGATTGATCGCCGGTTTGAGATTCTTCAATAGTGACGGATTCTTTACCTTTTTCACTGTCGATGATGACTTGTTTACCTTCACCATCCTCAGCAAACGTTATAGTCATAAAACCTAACGAAAGTACGAGAGCAATAATGGTTTTATTAAAAAGGTTTTGCATAACGTTGATCCTTTATTCAAGGGAAAAGCCCTAGCTTGATATTCTATTATCACTATTAGTAAATGATAATGCATCAGGCTGCGTTAACTTCAGTTAATCGACTTTGTAAAAATATGCAGCGATAAGCCTGCACAGTAATAGGGCTTACACTCATTTGGGAAAATATCAGCTTTGACTCGTCTACAGTTAGAAAAAAATCAGCTGTTCATTTATCTGGTGGCGATATCACTGGGTTTAATATCAGGTGTAATGCATCCCGATGCAGGCAGCTATTTGGAAGTTGCCGTTTGGCCATTATTAGGACTGCTGTTATTTTCAACCTTTACTCAGGTATCGTTAACCCATCTGTGTGATATTTCCATCAGCCCCCGGTTTTTGTTAGCAGCCGTAGTGGGTAATTTTGTGTTTATTCCAATCGTTGTGGCTGGTTTGTTAATGCTGGCTCCAGATGATCCAGTCATACGCATTGGCATTTTACTGGTTTTATTAGTTCCCTGTACCGACTGGTTTATTACATTTACTCAGCTTGCCGGCGGTGATACCCGCCAGGCCATCACTTTCGCGCCGATTAGCCTGTTGTTGCAAGTTATATTGTTACCGCTTTATCTGTTGGTTTTTCTGGGCAATGAATTCACTGTAAGCCTGGCACACAGCGGAATGCTATGGGCTTTTATCGGGTTAATTGTTGTGCCATTGATATTTGCCTGGGCGACACAGAAGTTCGCCGATAAGCATTCATCAGGCGAACAGTTCATAAACTACCTGGCATGGTTACCGGTAATCGTACTGGCATTGGTTATGTTTATTATCGCCAGCTCACAAGTGGCTATTGTCCTGGATTCATTAGCGCTGCTGCCCAATTTGTTGCTGGTGTTTGTATTATTTCTGCTGATTGTCGCGTTGATGGCCAGAATTTTATCGAGGTTATTACATCTGTCATCTGCACAAGGTAGAGTGTTGGCATTCAGTTTTGGAACCCGCAATTCATTTGTCATGCTGCCATTGGCTTTAGCTTTACCTGCTAATTACGAGCTGGCTGTCGTGGTGATCGTGTTTCAGTCGCTGGTCGAGTTGATTGGCATGATGGTGTTTTTATGGTGGGTACCAAAGCAGCTTTTTCCTTAGACAGGTAAATATCAATGGCTAAGCATCAACAACTAACCAATCTTGAGCAATTGTTTGATTGCATTGGGAAAGCTGCTGAGCAGAAGCGCAATGAAAAGGTCTCGATTGACAGCATTATGGAAATGATTGGTCGCCGTTCATTTGGACCGTTATTGCTGTTGGCAGGTCTTATTATATTGGCACCGGTAATAGGGGATATTCCGGGTGTTCCCACGATTATGGGAGTGTTTATTTTATTAGTTGCTGTTCAGTTACTTATTGGTCAGGAACACTTCTGGTTGCCCAAGTGGTTATTACAACGCGCTGTGCCCAGTGAAAAATTACTTAAGGCGGTTGAGTGGTTACGTAAACCTGCACACTTTATCGATAAACTGATTCGCCCAAGATTACTGATCTTCGTCAATGGAACAGCCAAATATGTCATTGCCATTGTCTGTATTTTCATTGCACTGATGTTACCGTTTATGGAAGTGGTACCTTTCAGTGCCAATGCAGGAGGTCTTGCAATAGTCGCATTTGGTCTTGCATTGATTGCTCGAGATGGGCTTTTGGCATTATTTTCTTTTATTCTGACGGGCCTGACGGCCTGGCTTATTATTGCCAATCTGCTTTGATTCAACAGTGAAAAAGCTGGCTTGCAATATTTCAATCGGTCTCCCTGCAATGAAAAAACTACAAGCCAGAACCCACCTTTAGTCCGGCACTACTGCACGGCCAACAGTGTTTGCATCAGTGCCAAACCAAAGTGCATTGGTGTCTTTATCAAACACCATGTTTCTTACAGACTGTCCACCAGAGGGGACTTCATCAATTGAGATAAATTTTTCGGTTTTGCTATCAAAACCGATAAAACGATTTGGCTGCAACCCCGTTTCGACATACCAGATACGATCCTGACTATCGACCGCCATGGCATATAACCCGGCGGCTTCACCACCTGGCGTTTGCCATTGCTGCATGGATTTATCCTGCGGATTATAAACACCGAGATATCCCATGTCTGCATCTACCCACCAGACTCGGTTATCCGATGTCAGTCCGATCCTGCGGATAATGCTTTCTTCGTGTGGAGTAGGGATGATTTCCAATTGCATTGAATCTGGATCAATGGTGCCAATCGCGTTGCTACCCATAAAGGCAATCCAGGGACGATCCTGATTATCAACAACCAGTCCATAAGGCCGCATGTAGTTACCTGGTACCTCAATGATTTGCACTTCACCCGTATCAGTGGCCAATTTTCCAATAAAACCGGCTTTGCCCGAACGCTGTACGGTGAACCAGATATTTCCAGCAGATGTCCAGGCCATTGTATGAGGATCATTGACACCCTCGGGCATCTCAAAACGAGTCACCTTGCCAGTTTCAGGATCAAGGCGGCCAATATGTTTGTCCTTATTGCCAGCATACCAGGGATAACCCTTGTCATCGACAATGACGGTGTGTGGGCCGGCTTGTGGAATATCATAACGTTGCATATCGCCTGACTGGGGATCCAGCCTCGCAATATAGTCTCCTACCTGACCTACAAACCAGACCTGACCATCTGGACTGATATAGGGATCACGAGGCCGACTGTTTTGCCATTCGACCTTCCATTCTGTGAAATCCAGAGAGACCATTTTGTCAGGACTCACCATGTTTTCACCTTTCGATTCGTCGGCTTTGGCGTGGTTAATGAACAGCATGCAGCTGAAAACAATTAGGCAACTGGTCTGAATAAAATGTGTAGCAGAGAACGGTTTAAGGCTTGTCATATTTGCCCTCCATGATTGCTTTTGGGAAGCTGTAAGATGTTGACTATAGAGAAACCCAAAAGTGCTGATTAACTAAAATAAACAAGCCCTAGAAGGAAGATAAAAAAATGGATAGTGAATCCGTATTGAAGATTATTTTACTGACAACCGCTGCAGGAATTTGTATTCCGATAGGTGGCTGGGTTGCCTCATTTGAGCGGGTGCATTCTCAGTGGCTTGAAAGAGAATTAAGACATTTCATCATAGCTTTTGGTGGTGGGATTTTATTGGGCGCGGTAACGATAGTGCTGGTCCCGGAAGGTATAAACAATATGCATGACTCGCTATGGAGTATTCCGGTTATTTTGTCAGGTGGCCTGGTTTTTTTCGGTGTGGAACGGTTAATGGGAAGCCATAATAACGAATCGCCTCAACTTATGGGCATGATATTGGACTACATTCCTGAGGCTATCGCGCTCGGCGGTTTGATGGCGTTAAATCCTGCATCCGGGCCTTTGCTGGCATTATTGATCGGGTTACAAAATCTACCTGAAGGGTTTAATGCCTACCGAGAACTAAAACAGCACAACAAACACGATAATGTGTTGCTCAAAATGACAGCATTAGTTGTACTTGGTCCAATTGCTGGCTTGGTAGGATATTGGTTTTTAGCAGATCATCAATCGTTGCTGGGAGCCATCATGTTGTTTGCCTCAGGTGGGATCTTATATCTCATTTTTCAGGATATTGCCCCCCAGTCGAAATTGGAAAAGCACTGGGCTCCACCGTTAGGGGCAGTATTGGGTTTTTGTCTGGCCTTGTTTGGACATTTACTGATGGCAACGCATTAAGTAATGAATTTCTTAGCTGTATCAAAAAAAGCAGGTGACTATTTGTACAAACTTTAACCTATGTAATATCTGTTGGCAGATTAGCTTGCTACCTTAAACTCCGTAGTGTCATAAACAGTCATTTCAGCGAAGGAACTACGTTGCTTTTCTTCATGTTGGTACATGCTGGAAAGTATCCGTTGTGATTTTACCAGGTCGTGATTAAAGCTGGCCTCATTGGTAAACGATAATTTCCTGGTAGTCATACCAAAATATTTTACTTACAAAAAACACATCCGGATTTGAAAGCTAATTATAAGGAACGCAATATGGAAACTCTCTCAGCAAATAATAGCAGCGTGTCATGGGCAGCCATTTTCGCTGGTGCTGTCAGTGCAGCGGCCATGACGTTAATCATGTTAATACTTGGTTTCGGTCTGGGCTTTTCAGTCATCTCGCCTTGGCAGAATGAAGGCGTCACAATGGAAACCATTGGATGGTCGACCATTATCTGGTTAACCATCACACAAATCGTGGCAGCAGGGTTAGGTGGCTATATCGCCGGTCGGCTTCGAACCCGATGGACCGATATCAATATTGATGAAATTTATTTTCGTGATACCGCGCACGGTCTGATCAGTTGGGCTGTGGCAACGTTGCTGGTCGCTCTTTTAATACTCTCAAGTGTGGGTGCTGTTATCAGTGGTACGAGCAAGGCAGGTGCTTCTCTGGCACAAGGTGCAACTTCAGTAGTCCCGGCCATCAGTGAAGTGGCATCTGAATCCTCTGATTATTTTACCGATGCTCTATTACGCACAGAGCCAGGGGCTGAAATTGCTCAACGTGCTGATGGTGATGTTCGTGATGAATTATCCAACATACTGGTTCAAGCTTTACGTGACGGTGAGCTAAATGAAGACGACAAACAATACGTCGTTGGATTGGTGGCGAACTATACCGAATTAGATGAATCCGAAGCAGAGCAACGAGTTGATAATGTCATCGAACGTGCAGAGCAAGCGGTAGCAGATGCTGAGCAGACTGCTCGTGAAGCAGCTGATACTGCATTAGAAGGCGCAACCTTTGCATCATTATGGATATTTGTCGCGTTATTGATAGGTGCTT
This sequence comes from Methylophaga sp. UBA2689, assembly GCA_002354555.1. Classification (GTDB taxonomy): domain Bacteria; phylum Pseudomonadota; class Gammaproteobacteria; order Nitrosococcales; family Methylophagaceae; genus Methylophaga. Next base: position 11,796 of record DELT01000091.1, on the reverse strand, counting down.
ATATCGCCAGTTTTATGGCTACAGTTGGTGGTCGTCAACGCGATTCCATCATTCATTAATTTAGCGGCATGATGACAAATATTTTTAAGGAGAAATAACATGCGTTCCATTCTTTTATGGTTTTTAGGTGTGCCAATTCCCATCATTATTTTATTGGCAATCCTGCTTTAAATTTAACAGCAAAAATGGTTAGCGGAGTCGCTGAAAAGACTCCGCTAACACTGCTAAATGAACAAGGTTTATCGCCGATGCAAGCCGCAGGTGTTTGCTATTGAGCTCTTCGGCTCTTAAGTTAACCAGCTTATCGCGACTTCAAAAGGTCAGGTGGTTGATAAAACCCATTATGGAGTTGAATCAATGACAAGAAAAAATAGTGCAATAGACCCAACTATCTTTGGGCAAGCAAACGAAGATCTCGAAACTTCTTTGCAGGAAGCGTTTATAGAAGTCCGCCAACAAACTGAAAAGATTTGTGCCAATCTGGAAATTGAAGATCTGGTCGTACAGCCAGCGGCTTATGTCAGTCCGCCAAAATGGCATTTGGCCCATACTTCCTGGTTTTTTGACTGTTTTGTTTTAGCACCACTAGAGCTAGCGCAAACCAGCAAATCGCCTCAATATCATTTTTTATTCAACTCTTATTACAAAAGTCAGGGTGCTCATTGGCAGCAGGCTAATCGTGGTCAACTGTCTCGGCCGACAGTGAAAGAAATCATGCTTTATCGACAGCTGATTACCGGGGCGATTGTTGATCTTTTTGAATCGAACGCTCTGTCTGAACAACAACTAGAGATAATTGCCACCGGAATACAACACGAACAACAGCATCAGGAATTGTTGTTAATGGATATCAAATTTATTCTGGGTAATCAGCCTTGGCCTGCTGCCTACGAACAGACTACTGATGCCGCTGATATCTTATTGCCCCCCAGAGCCCTGGGCTGGTTGGAATGGACAGAAAATATCTCACTGTTCGGTGCACGTTTGGATGAGTTTTCCTATGACAATGAACGTCCTCGCCATCGACGTTGGATTAGTGGTTTTCAATTGGCTGATCGGCTGATTAACAATGGCGAATATATGGATTTTATGACTGATGGTGGCTATCGGCGTCCAGAGCTTTGGTTAAGTGATGGCTGGGACTGGGTGCAGCAAAACCAAATGACCCATCCGCTATACTGGCGTAAACAAAATCATCACTGGGAGGAATATCACCTCCGCGGCCTGGAACCTTTAAATCCGCATTTACCGGTGAGTCATATCAGCTTTTATGAAGCCGATGCCTATGCGCGATGGTTGGGCGCGAGACTGCCTACTGAGTTTGAACTGGAGTCGTATACTTCTCGTAACAGACAGTTGTTTGAGGCAGAAAACGCTTTCTGGGATCCAGAACAATCAATTTATCCGTCTCCTGACAAGGCATGTGATGAATTTGATACTGGCCTGCTCTGGCAATGGACGAACAGTGCTTATTCTCCCTATCCTGGATACACAACATCTAATACGTCGCTCGGCGAGTATAACGGTAAGTTCATGGCTAACCAGTATGTTTTGAAAGGTGGTTGTGTGGCAACGCCTAAACATCACATGCGTGCCAGCTATCGAAATTTTTACCGCCCATATGATCGCTGGGCTTTTACCGGTATTCGTTTAGCAAAGGATTTGTAATGACCTATCTGGTTCTGGATTCAATTCGAAATCAAACGCAAGATGCGCTTAAAGAGCAATTTGCCTTTGATGTTTTAATGGGATTCTCAGCACCATCCAAATACCTGCCGAGTAAATATTTTTATGACGCCAAAGGCAGTAAGTTATTTGAGCAGATCACCGAGTTGGAGGAATATTATCCAACACGTTGTGAATTTGAAATCCTCAGTAAGGTTGGATCTGAACTTGCTGGGTTTATCCAGGATAAGCCATTTGAAATTGTCGAGTTGGGCGCAGGGGATGGATGTAAGACCAAAGTTTTGCTTAGCAAACTATTAGAATCCACCGATGCGTTTTCCTACATACCCATCGATATTTCTGAATCGGCGATGGCGGATCTGATCAGTTCTTTAAATCAATCCCATCCGACGCTGACCACACACGGTATTGTCGGTGATTATTTTGCCAGTATCCGCCATCTTGAAAACACATCTGACAATCGCAAGCTGGTGTTGTTGCTGGGCTCCAATATCGGCAACTTTGACTTTCCAAGTGCCAAACGGTTTTTGCACAGTGTCTGGAAGTGTCTGAATCATAACGATTTGTTATTAATTGGTTTTGATCTGAAAAAAGATATTGATGTATTAACCCGCGCTTATAACGACAAAAAAGGTGTTACCCGCGCTTTTAACTTGAATGTATTAACCCGCATTAATAATGAGCTGGACGGTGAGTTTGATTTAAACCGATTTTCACATCATGGTATGTATAATCCGCGGCATGGCGCGATGGAGAGTTATTTAGTCTCGCTGGAGCAACAGGAGGTGCATATCGGGGCACTGGAAAAAACCTTTGAATTTAATCCCTATGAAGCCATCCATCTGGAGCTTTCACACAAATACCTGCTATCTGATATGCAAAAAATGGCTAATGAAACCGGCTTTAATGTGTTGAAAAACTGGCAAGATTCGCAAGGTTATTTTGCTGATGGGCTTTGGCAGGTTAATAAGGATTTCCCTGATTCACCATTATAGAAAATTTGTCCTTTGAGATTTTCAAGCGTCTAATAATTAGAAACATATTCCGACATATTCATACCTTCAAAGGCAATAATGATGAAGCTCAATATCAGCGATTTTCAGGCACTGCCAGGCAGCAAGATTAATCTGAATAAATCGCCTACCAAGCTCGAACCTTTATATACCTCTAAAAAACACTACCAAAAAATACTGAAACAGAACGTTGAGGCACTTAGTGAGTTGCAGCATAAGCTGTATGCCGATAATCATTATTCGATACTGCTGATTTTCCAGGGCATGGATGCCGCGGGAAAGGATGGGGCTATACGACATGTAATGTCGGGTATTAATCCACAGGGTTTTCAGGTATTCAGCTTTAAACAGCCCAGTGCAAGCGAATTGGAACATGATTTTCTCTGGCGAACGGCACGTTGTCTGCCTGAACGAGGCCGGATTGGTATTTTTAATCGCTCTTATTATGAAGAGGTGTTGATTGTTAAAGTGCATCCTGAGTTTCTGGTATCTCAGCGCTTACCCGATAAATTGCCTCCCAATAAAAGCTTTTGGCAGAACCGTTATCGTTCGATTGTGGAGCATGAAGCACATTTGCATCGTAGTGGTACCAGAATTATCAAGTTCTTTTTACATCAATCCAAAGATGAACAGGCCAGACGCTTTATGCAGAGAATTGATGAGCCCGATAAAAACTGGAAACTCACTACCGCAGATATTGAACAACGTGAATTCTGGGATGACTATACCAAAGCGTATGAAGAGTGCATCAATGCTTCAACATCTAAAGATGCTCCGTGGTACATCATCCCGGCCGATGATAAAAAGAATGCCCGGTTAATTATTTCGGAAATCTTTTTAAAAACATTGAGTGCGTTACCATTGGCCTATCCTCAGGCAACTGATGCCCATCGACTTGAATTACAGACTATTCGTGAACATTTAGAGAAATCCTGACGATAAAGCACCGGAAAGAGGCATTAATCTAATGGTAATGCCGTCGATTTTATCGGGGATTTCATCACAAATGACGTATGCACGCCGGTCACACCTTCTATCCGTGTCAGTTTCTGTAATAGAAACTGCTGATAGGCATCCATGTCCTTGACGATAACTTTGAGCAAGTAATCTGCTGATTGACCGGTAATCAAGTGACATTCCAGCACCTCCGGGTAACTGGCAAGCTTTTCTTCCAGACCACTAAAGCGTTCCGGTGTATGTTTATCCATACTGATGCCGATAAAGGCCATCAGCGTCAGCCCCAGCTTACGTGCATTTAATAACGCCACATAACCATCGATCAAACCATTTTCTTCCATCTGTTTGACACGTCGCAGCGTTGGGGAGGGCGATAGGTTAATCGCTTCGGCCAGTTCCTGATTGGAAATGCGTCCCTGTTTTTGCAGAATATCGAGAATCATATGATCATATCGATCCCGTTTTTCAGTCATGATTTACTCCAATAAATTACATTAAAAGCATTTTATGCTTAAAAATATACTTTATCAGCAATTATATTTGAATTGGTGGCATTTTCATGCAACTTTAGCAATTTAATTCTGCCGCTGTCTCTTTATACTATTTCACATGCCTGAACCGGTAGTGTTATGAGCCACAAGCTTTGTTTAACGCAGTTCTCTCAAGTTCATCACAAGTGAATGGCGGAAACTGAAAAAGATTGGTTACCCTCCAATCCTTGTTAAATAAACCTGCCGGAAGCGTCCCTAAAAAACTACGCTCTCAGGCACTCTATTTTGCTTATCCAGACTCAGGAGTCAGAAGATGATTGCCAATCCCGCTCAAAAATATCGTCGCTTTGAGCCAATCCAATTGCCGGATCGCCAATGGCCGAATCAGGTGATTGAAAAGCCACCTATCTGGATGAGCACCGATCTGCGTGATGGCAATCAGGCATTGATTGATCCGATGTCGATCGAAACCAAAATGCGTTATTTCAAAGCCCTGGTGGAAATGGGGTTTAAGGAAATTGAAGTGGGATTTCCGTCTGCCTCGGAAACTGACTTTAATCTGGTACGTCGTCTGATCGAAGAAAATGTGATCCCGGATGATGTCACTATTGAAGTATTAACGCAGGCCCGCCAGGATTTGATTGAACGAACTGTTGAGTCACTTAACGGGGCTCGTCGGGCCATTTTGCATATGTATAATCCGATTGCTCCGGCGTTTCGCAAAATCGTCTACAACACCGATAAAGCCGGCGTGAAAGAGATTGCCGAACGCGGTACGCGCTGGGTCAAGGAGTTCACTGAACAGCATCCGGAAACCGAATGGGTTTACCAGTATTCTCCTGAAGTGTTCTCCAGCACAGAGGTGGAATTTGCCAAAGAGGTTTGTGATGCCGTGTCAGCCATCTGGCAGCCAACGCCAGAGAAAAAGATGATATTCAATTTACCGGCAACGGTGGAAATGTCGACACCCAATACTTATGCCGACCAGATTGAATGGATGCATCGCAATTTAAACAATCGAGACAGCATTATTCTGAGCGTGCATCCACATAATGATCGCGGTACTGCTGTTGCAGCGGCGGAGTTGGCAGTGATGGCCGGTGCTGATCGGGTGGAAGGTTGTTTGTTTGGCAATGGCGAACGCACCGGCAATGTCGATTTGGTGACCCTGGCATTGAATTTATATTCTCAAGGAATTAATCCAGGACTGGATTTCAGCCAGATTGATCAGGTCCGTCAATTGGCCGAAGAGTGTACCCAGTTACCGGTGCATCCCCGTCATCCCTATGCCGGTGAATTAGTGTTTACTGCGTTTTCCGGATCCCATCAGGATGCCATTAAAAAAGGCCTGGCCCAACAGGATTCAGAGGGGGTCTGGGAAGTACCGTATTTACCAATTGATCCGGCGGATTTACATCGCAGTTACGATGCGTTGGTAAGGGTAAATAGCCAATCAGGTAAGGGCGGGGTGAGCTTCCTGTTACAGCAAAAAGCGGGATTTGAGTTGCCGCGTCGCCTGCAAATTGAGTTTAGCAAAATTGTTCAGCAGCAAAGTGACAGTAGCGGCAAGGAAATTAATGCTGCAACGATAGCGCAATTATTTGAAGAAGCTTATCTCGCTGTAAACACGCCTTACCGTTTCATAAGCAGTAGTGTTGTGGATGATTCACAGGATATTGCCAGCGCTGAGGTTCAATTGGATCACGGTACAACATCCTTTACGCTTAAAGCCAAAGGTACCGGACCCGTCGATGCAGTGGCAAAGGCCTTATCTGCACATATTCAGCAGGATATTTCTGTCGTTGATTACCATGAACACGGCATCGGAAGCGGTTCAGAAGCCATAGCGGTGAGTTATGTTGAAATGAAAGTGGGTAATGCTCAACCGGTATTTGGTGTCGGACAGGATAAAAATATCAGCCGGGCCGCCATTAAAGCGCTTATCAATGGGGTTAATCGTTTTCTCTCGCTTCAACGTGAAGCGGCATAACGTATTGAAAATAATGCAGAATCTCTGATAGGTAATAGTAAGGAAGTTTTTCACCTTATGTTTGGTTAGAATACTGAATTAGGCCTAAATTTATAGTTAACCTAATGATTTAAAAGAGGTTGTTTTGACTTTTTGGCAGTTTGATGTAAGTGGTGATATTCGTTAGGGTGTGACTAACAGTAAATGGTTAACAGCCATTTTTAGTTAAGCTGTTTTTAACCACTATAAAAGGAGGCCACCATGTTAAAACAATGTTTTTGCACAGTAGCCCTGACAACGCTTTTTGCCAGCACCTCTGCGTTTGCTGCCAGTGACGACACTGGTAAGCATCCTGCTCATGAAATGGATGACTCCGTCTCGCCTAAAGCTGCTGAAATAGATCAGCAGGCCGATTATCAATGGGTGAAAGATAAAGCTGCCAAAAACTCGGCGGATAAATCATCGAATAGTAATCATCCAGCCCATGATATGGGCGAGTCTGCTGAACGTATTAATAAAGAATCGAAAGATGATTATCAGGAAAATCGTTTAAATGCAGTAGAAGAAGATAATGCCATGCATCCTGCTCATGAAATGGATGAGGTAGAACCTGTTCAGAAACGCGGACAATAACACGCTTAACAGGCCATTTTAATTAAGCGGCAGTCGTATGGCGTAACCAACTTGCTACGCTCCATGGTCTGTCGCTTTTTTCTTTGAACGAACACCAACTGTATGGTTTAGACTTGATTTTTTATTACCAGAATGGAAATGATATGTCCCTGCTAAGAGCGGTTTGTCTGATAAGCATAGCTTTCTTATCTGGTTGTGCCAGTTGGTCGCCCAACTATGAACAGCCACAGGTCAATATCACTTCATTTTCCTTAGCACCTGAATCGAAGGGTCTTGCACCGAGATTTATTATTGGATTGCAGATCATTAATCCGAACCGGAATGCCTTACCGTTGAAAGGCATGAGTTATTCGGTCGAAGTGGAAAATAACCGGGTTTTAAGCGGTGCTACGCCGGATCTACCGCGTGTTCCAGCCTATGGTATGGCTGATTTCACCATTGAAGCCAGTCCAGATTTACTGGGCAGCGCCCGCTTACTGAATCGATTGTTTTCCGGGCAGGCAAAAAGCCTTGATTACACCTTCAAGGCAAAACTGGATATGGGAAGGTTAGTGCCTTATCTAAATATAGAAGAGAGTGGCCAGTTCGACTTGTCGAACACAACCGGAAATTAGTTTTTGCTAGGGTTTGTTGATCTTTCATCTCCACCACCGCTGGCGGCTATTTTTGTGTCCG
>DELT01000091.1:0-4167 GCA_002354555.1 Methylophaga sp. UBA2689 | reverse complement strand
TTCGGGGTGTGACTGAAAAAGCGTCACTCTGCGTTGCTCGTCACTTATTTAGAATAACTAAAAAGCGCTCCTCGTGCCTTGATTGACGCTTTTTCAGCTCACAACAGAGGCGGAGATGAAAGATCAACAAACCCAACAATTGAGCAAATTTTCATTATCACAATTGCACAGCTGAAAAAAATCTGGCAAAGTCTGCGCGGTCTTGTCATCACGTCAAGCACATCAGGCCTATTCCAAGCCTATAGCCAAGCAGCTTAATTGGGATGTTATCACCGGACAGGGGTAAAGTCGGAATGCGTTGCCATCGTGGGTAACTTTTCGGCTGTTCAGTGAATACGATTATTGTGGCTTGAATTATCAACCTGCAAATTTAATGGTATGCCGGTCAGCACCGGTCCCTGAAAACGGAGATAAAAATGCACCTTTCCATTCAACAGCGTTTTAGTATTTGGGCCGGACTAAGTCTATTGACTGTGGTGGTGGTGACTGCGCTGATCAGTGTTTGGATGTTCGGTTCGATCAAACAGAATCTTGCTGAGCAGGGCCGTGATGTTAACCAACAACAGGCACAGCAATATTTACAGATATTAGCTCAGGACACCGCGGCGCAGTTGCGCATTCCCTTGGAAACAGCATTACACACAGCCCAGGCTAATGCCGCTGTAATGCAGGCTATTGTCGCCGATTCATCCATTACAGATAAGCGTGGTCTTGCTGTCAGAACGCTGGAACAGACTTTGACATTGAATGATGATTTTCTGGGGGCTTACGTGGCATTTGAGCCAAATACTGTGGACGGCAGTGATTTTATGCAGCGTGACAGTTTGGGCAGTGATGCCCGAGGCCGCTTCCTGCCCTATGTTGTGCGTTCTGATAATGATAGCTTTGGGGTGGAAAATCTCGAAGGACTGGAAGATGCTACGCCGGATGAAAATGGCGTAAGAGCAGGTGAATACTATCTTTGTTCCAAAGATCGGAAAAGTAGCTGTGTCATTGACCCTTATCTTTATCCAATTGATGGTGAGCAAGTGCTATTGACCAGTCTGGTTGCTCCGGTAATGCGTGACGGTCGCTTTATTGGCATAAGTGGTATTGATATTTCTGCTGCTTTTTTGCAATCGGTTATCAAGGATGTCGCTGCAAAGCTTTATAAGGGAATGGGACAGACCTTATTAATCAGTCCTCGGGGTGTCATTGTTGGACACAGTCAGCAACCTGAGCTGATTGGTCAGAATCTCAATGCGTTGGATAATGACCTCAGTGAAGCATTACGCAGTGTCAGCGAAGAAGGCCAAAGCCGGATTTTGCAGCAGCAACAACAGTTTATCGTGCTCAGCCCATTCACCTTGCCAGGAAGTGAGCAGGGCTGGGTAACCTATCTGGCGGTTCCGGAAGCCGAGGTATTGGCAGCCGTTGCCGAACAGGAGCAATTTCTTAATCGTGCGCAAGCCAGCTTTGTGACGACTACCAGTCTGCTGGGGTTGCTGTTAGCCATCATTGGTGTCGGTGTGGTCTGGCTGGTGGCGCGTAGCAGTATCAGGCCATTATCAGAAATGACTGCTCTGGTAGCTTCTATCGCAGAGGGCGAGGGCGATCTGACGCAGCAACTTGATATCAAACGTCAGGATGAGACGGGTAAATTATCCGGCTTTCTGAACACCTTCATTGGCAAGCTTCGCAGCCTGATCCAGCAATTAATTCCGCTTGGCGACAATGTCAGCAAGTTGTCTGCGGAAGGTCGTCAAATCAGCGAGCAAACGCGAACACAGATGGATCAACAGCAGCAGTTGCTTGAAGAAATGGTTTCTGCGGTCACTGAAATGGCGGCTTCAGCCCAGCAGATTGCCGGAAATGCCGATCGCACATCACAATTTGTCAGTAATGCCAATGAGTCATCACAGTCTGGTGCCGGACTGGTTCAACGTACCTCAGAGTCAATTCATCAGGTCAGTAACAGTGTGCAGGAATCTCAATCAGCGATGCTGGAGCTGGAAAAAAACAGTGAGGCGATTGTCAGCATCTTGTCAGTGATTCAGGGAATTGCCGAACAGACCAATCTGCTGGCCCTTAATGCCGCAATTGAAGCAGCGCGGGCCGGGGAGAAAGGGCGTGGTTTTGCTGTGGTAGCAGATGAAGTAAGAGCCCTGGCAAGTCGGACTCAGGTGGCCACTGTTGATATTCAGGAAAAGCTCAATGTACTGCAAAAAGGCAGTCGACAGGCAGCCGCCAAAATGCAGCAAAGCGGGCAACAAGTGACTGAAACCGTTGATCTGGCTCGTGCAGCAGAATCAGCATTGCAGGATATTCAGAAAGCTATCATGGAAGTCACCGAAATGACGTTTCAGATTGCTTCAGCGACCGAAGAACAAAGCGCAGTATGTGAGGATGTCAGTAAAAATCTGACAAAAATTTCGCAGCTTGTCGAAAATACCACCGAGGGCGCTCGCCAGCTGAATCAGGTAGGGAATAAGCTGGACGAAGCTGCCAATAGTCTTAAACTTCAGTTAGGTTCGTTCAAGGTCTGACCGGCTTTTATAACAATCCAGGTGTTTACATTTGAATACGGCCGCCGGTGACACCATAAATTTCCCCGGTTATATAGCTGGCGTCTGCTGAGGCTAGAAAAACATAAACCGGTGCCAGCTCAGCCGGCTGGGCCGGGCGGCCAAATAAGGTATTGGCACCAAAGTTTTACACTTTTTCATCAGGCATGGTGGTCGGGATTAATGGTGTCCAGACCGGTCCTGGTGCCACCCCGTTTACTCTGACGCCCTGGTTAATGGCTTCAGAAGCTAATGACAGGGTGAAGTTGGCAATCGCCCCTTTGGTCGCGGCATAGGGAGCAAGATTGCTGCTGGGTTCAAATGCCTGGATGGAGGTGGTGTTAATAATGGATCCACCTGGCGGAATATGGTTTAACGCCGCCCGTGAAAAATGGAAAAAGGCTTCAATGTTGGTTTGAAATGCATAACTGATTTCCTCATCGGGAATATCCTGTAATGATGCGTAGGTTTGCTGAAACGCGGCGTTATTGACCAGAATATCCAATCGGCCAAATTCTTCGATACATACTTCCACTGCTCTATCACAGGCCGGTCGATTATTTGATTGATCCATTTTTATCGAAATAACTTCTCTACCGGCTTCCCGTACCAGACGTTCAGTCTCATGTGCATCCTGTTCTTCGCTGAGATAGGTAAATACAATATTTGCCCCCTCGCGAGCATAGGCCAACGCCACTGCCATCCCAATGCCACTATCGCCCCCGGTAATCAAAGCTACTTGACCGGCTAATCGATTATGTCCCTTATAGCTGTTTTCACCATGATCCGGTACCGGGTTCATGTTGTTTTCCTGGCCGGGCAGTTTTTGTGGCTGAATTTCAAATTCTGGACGTGGATATTGATTCCTTGGATCAGGGAAGCGGGTCGATGCTGGTTGTGTCATAGCGGAAATCCTCCAGTAAAAATCGAATGCTTATGAAGTCTCTTCAATAATGCAAAAGCTATTCCGTCCAGCATAGATGACATGGATGACCATTCTTTGGGATAAAACCATAAGCAACCCTGAAAAAATAAAACAATAACTCCAAGTAAAAATTACCAGTGATAGGAATTTTTTATACAGACTGACCAATAATTCTCGGGCGTTTTTTAATAAAAGATCCGGTCATAGTCACTGTTTTAGAGCTTGTTAGCTGTAATGAAACTCTCTGGCATAGAGATTGCGATGGGTTGATCAGAATTTAATTATGGCTGGCTAAAAGCCGTTTGATTAATCATCTGCAAGGTCAGGATATGAATAATCAATTAACACCTAATCATAAAAAATGAAAGGCATGCGATGGAAGTAATTAATGAGAGTGATGTCATGGAGACTGAAGAGATAATCAGCAAGCTTAATGATCTGGTTGCATTGGAATTTAATGCTATCGAGACATACGAAGTAGCAATTGAACGGCTGGAAAATCTCGATTATCGGGCAAAAATGACGGAGTTTCTTGGCGAGCACGAACGCCACTTGATGGACTTATGTGACGCAATTATCCAGGAAGGTGGAACACCACTGGATGGAGGAGATTACAAACAATTTCTCACAAAGGGTCCCGTCATCGTTGCGGGTATTGGTGGAGACAAGTCCGTTCTGAAAGCCATGCTGCTTAATGAG
>DELT01000026.1 GCA_002354555.1 Methylophaga sp. UBA2689 | reverse complement strand
CCATCACCTTCCACTTCCTGTTCATGACCATCACCACCAGTGATTTTCCAGTAACGTGATAATAGCCGCGCTGGCGTATCGCCCTCATTGGTAATGGTAATGGTATAGGCAAAAAGATATCTTGCTCTGGCTGGATCAGATTCATGATCCAGGTAAGTGGTTTCAACGTTCACCATAATGTGATTTTTTTTATCAGTCATGGGCAACATTATACAACGCTTTTCCAGCCAACAAACGTGCTCCAAGGAGTCCCACATCAGGATTGTTGATCAAATACACTGGTATCTGCTCCAGCACCCCACGCATCCTGCCCTTCGCCAGAAAAGACTGCATGAAAAAGCCCTGTTCAAATAAGTCCAGATTCTTTACTGCAATACCCCCTGCGATAAAAATTCCGCCTCTGGGCAAGGTCGTCAGCGCCAGATTACCCGCCTGAGCCCCGTAAATCTGCATAAATAAATGCATGGCTGTTATTGCCGCAGGATCTGTTTTTTGCAGAGCAGACTGACTTATCTGTTCTGCCGTTAAATTCAACGTAGTGTTAATGCCTTGCTGTTCAACAACAAATTGGTAAAGCGTAACCAGGCCGGAGCCCGATAATATCCGCTCGTAAGAGACATGCTCAAATTGTTCAAACAGTTTATTCAATAACGCTTGCTGCTGGATGTCCTGAGCAGCAAAGTCGGTATGCCCGCCTTCTGTTGGCCATACCCGCCAGCTTTTATGGAGGGGTGACAGAATAGCCTGCCCCAACCCCGTACCCGCACCAATTACTGCACGTAACGATTTGGCTTCCGGCTTACCTTGCTGCAGCACAATGAGATCTTTCTCTTCAAGTTCACCGATACCATAACCTACAGCCTCAAAGTCATTGACTAAACTAAGCTCAAAAAGCGGAAACTTCTGCAACACTCTGTCGCTATCAATTATCCACGATCGATTCGTTAGCTCTACCCGGCGCCCGCTCAGCGGAGCAGCTACCGCAAAACAGGCACTGCTGACTGGCAGAAAATCGACGGTTACAGTAGAGAAAAAAGCTGTCAGCAGACTTTCAAAATCTGCGTAATCATCATTCTCTAATCGTTGTTGCAGGATAATTTCACCATCAAGATGACTGAGTTGCAACAAGGTTTTGGTGCCGCCGATATCCGCAGCTAACAGGGTTTGCATATTATTGTGCCGCAGCAGCCTGGTCCATAAACCAGTAATAATCACCTGTCGGCGCAAGCCGTTGAACCGGTAAGCCCGATACCGCCTCACTGGTAATATCTTTGACAATATCTGCTTTCGCTTCACCGGCGATAAACACAATCACCTGTCTGGCTGAGTTGATTACCGGGTAGGTCAACGTTACGCGCCAGGATTGAAATTTCTCCACAAACAGGCTGGTTGTCAGCGCATCTGTAACGTCCAGTGCAGGAGTATCCGGAAACAGCGAAGCAATATGACCATCAGGCCCTAACCCGAGGAGCACCAAATCAAAAGGATTATCTTCCATAACCATTTTGATGGTATTGGCATAACGAGTTGCAACTTCAGCAGCATCGCCACTTTCAGTAGGCATGCGATGTACATTTTCAGGGGGGATAGGTAAATGATCCAGCATAGCCAGTCTGGCCATTTTAAAGTTGCTGTCATCATGGGTAGCCGGAACACAGCGCTCATCACCAAAAAATATCTGCACTCGCGCCCAGTCTATCTGTTCGATATAAGGTGAAGTCGCCAGTTTCTGGTACAGTCCTTTTGGTGTCGAACCACCGGCAAGCGCAACATAAAACACGCCCCTTTTGGCGATGGCTGAACGGGCGGTCACCACAAAATGTTCGGCAGCGGCTTCGATCAACCTATCAGAATCAGGCAGAATTTTTTGTTCAGCTTTCATGTCTATCCTCAATGTTAAAATAATTTTTGTGCGGTAATCTGCTGACAGTGTCAGTCAAATCCTGCTAATTTAGCAATCAAGCTGCACCGACAGCAAGCCGAATAACACTTCACTCCACTTCTCACAGGAACCATCACTTTATGAAGAACACTTTTTTTATTGTTGCCATGTTGTTTTATTCCGCGTCTGCTGCAGCTGAAACAGAATTAAACTTTAACCTAATCAATCTTAATGCAACAGCCGCTACCGAAGTGGCAAATGATAAGGTCAGCAGTGTGATTCAGGTAATGCTTAATGGCACAGATCCGGCTAAATTAGGCCAGCAGGTCAATCAACGCAGCAATCAGTTACTGGCGAAAATCAAAGATTTTGATGCAGTCAAATCTCAAACTACCGGTTACCAAACCCGCCCGATGTATAAAGACAGCCAGATCGTCTCCTGGCAGGTAAGCCAGCAAATCCGTCTACATAGCAACGATTTTAATCAGATGAGCGAGTTATTGGGCGAGGTACAATCGCTAGGGACCGTACAGTCGATGGAATTTTCATTATCAGATGAATTAATCGAATCAACACAAAACGAACTGATGCAACAGGCTATCAGCAAGTTTCGCAACAAAGCGTCGCTAATTCAGCAGCAATTTGATGAACCGGGTTATCGCCTGGTTAATATGTCAGTCAATACCAGCGGCTATGCGCCGGTTCATCGCATGGAAAGCAGCATGATGATGTCCGCCGATATGAGCAGTAAAAGTGCACCTGTAGCACTGGAAGCTGGCAGCAATAAAGTCTCGGTTGATGTTAATGGCCAGATCCAATTGATCAGCGATACCACTACGCTAACGGATTAGGGCTTATTGATCTTTCATTTCCGCCTTGCTGGACGAAATGAGCCTCCAGCAGTGGTGGCTCTGAAAGATCAATAGCCGCTAGGCTTACTTTAAAAACAAATCGTAGGCCGGGTTGTCGGTTTCCAACCAGTGGACATAGCCAAGATTATCCAGGAACGCCTGAAATTCTTCATTGAATTCAGGTGCCACCTGAATCCCGACCAGCACCCGGCCATACGCTGCCCCATGATTACGATAATGAAACAGGCTGATATTCCAGCGCTGACCGATATGTGTCAGAAAACGTAACAAGGCGCCCGGCCGTTCCGGGAATTCAAAACGAATCAAACGTTCATTTTCAGCTTGGGGTGCATGGCCACCGACCATATAACGAACATGTAATTTCGCCATTTCATTATCGGTAAAATCAATCCACTGATACCCTGCATGAGTCAGATTTTCAAACAGGATTTGTCGTTCTTCTTCGCGACCAGACATCCGCACCCCAACAAACACCTGTGCCTGCTGTTTATCAGCATAACGATAATTAAACTCGGTTATCCCGCGATCCGCCAGGGTCTTGCAGAAACGTTGAAAACTGCCCGGCTGCTCATCAATGGTTGCAGCAAATAAAACTTCCCGGCGTTCACCAATTTCAGCCCGTTCCGCCACATGCCGGAGCCGGTCAAAATTCATATTTGCGCCGCTGTTAATAACCACCATGGTTTTGTCGTGCAAACCATTTTGCTGAATATATTTTTTGGCGCCGGCAATCGATAATGCCCCTGAAGGCTCGGCAATCGAGCGGGTATCATCAAACACATCCATTATCGCGGCGCAGATTTCATCGGTTTCCACCGTCACCACATGATCAACGGTTTTTTGCGCAATCCGGAATGGCTCCTCACCAACCTGTCTTACCGCAGTACCATCAGCGAACAATCCCACCTGATCAAGTTTGACTCTTTCACCGGCGTCCAGAGCTGCTTTAAGACTGGCAGCATCGGCAGGTTCAACTGCAATAATTTTGATTTCCGGCCAGATAGCTTTTATATAAGCCGCCATTCCGCCGAGTAAACCGCCGCCACCTACCGGAATAAATACCGCATAAACCGGATCGGGATGCTGGCGCATGATTTCCATCGCAATCGTGCCCTGTCCGGCGATTACCAAAGGATCATCATAAGGGTGGATAAACACCCGTCCCTCATCAGCAGAAACTTGCTTGGCATAATCAAACGCTTCATCGTAACTGTTACCGTGCAAAGTGATATCAGCACCCAACATACGTACCGCTTCGACTTTAATTGGTGGCGTGGTTATCGGCATGACAATGATGGCAGAAATACCCATTTTGCTGGCGGCCAGCGCAACACCTTGGGCATGGTTGCCTGCTGAAGCGGCGACCACACCTTGCTTTCGCTCAGCATCGGTTAAATGGCTCATCCGGTTATAAGCACCACGTAACTTAAAGGAAAAAACCGACTGCAAGTCCTCGCGTTTAATCAGTATTTGATTATCCAGCCGTTTGGATAATCTTGGCATCAAATCCAAAGGGGTTTCGATAGCGACGTCGTAGACGCGCGCTTTAAGGATTTTTTCTACATAGCCTGTGAGCATGGTGTTCCAGATTCAGTCTGTTAGGTTAACAAAGATGACTACGTTACCATTGACCATCATTTATCTCTATAATTAGCCGGATAAAATCAAGCCATTCAAATTAACAAGGAATCGCAATGACTGCTGATGAAATGAAGAAACAAGCTGCATGGTCGGCTTTGGAATACATTACTACTGACGGTGTAGTGGGTGTGGGCACCGGCTCTACCGTTAATCACTTTATTGATGCGTTAGCTACCATTAAAGGTCGTATTGAAGGTGCTGTATCCAGTTCAAATGCCTCCACCCAGCGGCTCAAGGATTATGGCATTCATGTATTTGATTTAAACGAAGTTAAAGAAGTCGCGGTATATGTGGATGGTGCAGATGAATCAAACCACAATCTGCAACTGGTTAAAGGTGGTGGCGGTGCATTAACCCGCGAAAAAATTATTGCAGCAGTAGCTGATAAATTTGTCTGTATTGCTGACGCCACCAAACTGGTTGATGTGCTGGGTAAATTCCCATTACCGGTTGAAGTGATCCCGATGGCGCGTAGTTATGTCGCCCGTGAAATCGTTAAACTGGGTGGTCAGCCAGTTTATCGTGAAGGCTTTATCACTGATAACCACAATGTAATCCTTGATGTGCACGGTCTGGATATCATGGAACCAATTAAACTGGAAAAAACACTGAACGATATTGTCGGTGTAGTGACCAATGGCCTGTTTGCAATGCGTCCTGCGGATGTTTTGTTGTTAGGCTCTGAAAACGGTACCCAAACCGTTCTTCCTCAATAATATGCACCTGGCCCGCTTTGAAGGCGGGCTTTTTGCCAGAGCGGATTTATGTTCAGACCTCTAAGTGTCTATATTGGCGCCCGTTATACTCGGGCTAAACGGCGTAACCATTTTATTTCTTTCATTTCCATGACTTCCATGTTGGGCGTAGCGCTCGGAGTGGCAGCACTGATTACTGTGTTATCGGTAATGAACGGTTTTGAAAAGGAATTACGTGAACGCATTCTGGGCATGACATCACATGCTTTTGTCACCGGCTCGGATGGCACACTGGCTGACTGGGAAAAGGCCGAGGTACTTATCGAAGGCTTCCCAAGGGTTGTGAATACTGCTCCTTTTGTTGAAGGCCAGGCAATGCTCAACCAGGGCAGCCGGGTTAGAGGCACCCAAATCCGTGGGGTGGATCCCGCTTTGGAACCTAAGGTTTCCAGTATTGGTGACAAAATCATTCAGGGTCGCTTTGACTCACTGCAACCGGGCAGTTACGGCATTATTCTGGGTAAGGATTTAGCTATTGCCATGGGCGTGGGCACCGGCGATAAGATCACAGTGATCACACCACACGTTACCCCAACCCCTGCCGGGGTTATTCCCAGACTGAAACGTTTGACCGTATCAGGTGTTTTTGAAATCGGCATGTATGAATATGACAGTGCGTTAGCCATTATGAATATTGAGGATGCCGCTAATTTATTCCGTATTCCAGGCAAAGTGACAGGCTTGCGATTGCAACTGGACGATGTATATCAGGCACCAAGGATTACCAGAGAGCTATTACAAACCCTGCCAGCAGAATATCGCGCAGCAGACTGGACTTATCAGCATGCTAATTTTTTCCGTGCCTTAAAAACCGAAAAAACGGTCATGTTCGTTATTTTGATGCTAATCGTGGCCGTTGCTGCATTTAACATCGTTTCAACGCTGGTAATGATGGTGACCGATAAGTATGCAGATATCGCCATTTTGAGGACGCTGGGCATGTCACCTGGCGGCATCATGGGGGTTTTCATGGTTCAGGGTATTGTTATCGGTCTGATAGGCACGATTCTGGGTGTGATAGGTGGGGTCATTCTGGCATTGAATGTCTCTAACATTATCGCTTGGATAGAAACCATTTTAGGTTACCAGTTCTTGCCAGCAGAAGTTTATTACATCAGTGACCTGCCATCCGATTTGCATTGGAACGATGTCACAGTGATTGGTATTACTGCCTTCGTTTTATCCATTCTATCGACTATCTATCCTTCCTGGCGTGCCGCTCAGGTTAAACCGGCTGAGGCTTTACGTTATGACTGATAACACAGTAATTCGCTGCGAAAAACTGGTAAAGCGTTATAAAGATGGCAACCTGGAAACCCCGGTATTACAGGATATTAATCTGAAAGTGGTTGCTGGTGACCGTATTGCAATAGTCGGCAGTTCAGGTTCCGGTAAAAGTACGCTATTGCATCTGCTTGGCGGACTGGATGGTCCAACAGACGGAAAAATTGAGGTCCTGGGTCAGGATATCAGCAAACTTTCAGTCAATGCTCTGAGTAAATTACGTAATCAATCATTAGGATTTGTTTATCAGTTTCATCATTTATTACCTGAGTTCACCGCCGAAGAAAACGTTGCTATGCCACTGGTTATTGGCGGCATGCATCCCAAGGCGGCCAAACAGCAGGCCAATGAACTGTTACAACAAGTTGGACTGGGTCACCGGGCACATCATAAACCCAGCGAATTATCGGGTGGTGAACGTCAACGTGCTGCGCTGGCTCGGGCATTAATTACCAAGCCTGCTTGCCTGTTGGCAGATGAACCAACCGGAAATCTGGATCACCAGACTGCTGAAGGGATTTTTGATTTGATTATGAAATTGAATACGGAGCTGGGAACAGCGCTGGTCATTGTGACTCATGACAGGCAACTGGCTGCCAGAATGGATCAGCAATTAACGTTGATTGATGGCAAATTACAAAACTGACTTATTTATCTTTTCGTTTAATTGAATTTTGGCGCTGGTAACGTTTCAACCAACTGTTGATCACGACCAGACGCCAGATTAATCGAACAATAATGACACCCGCTAATGCGGCCAGCGCGCCACAAATTACCGAACCGAGTAATAATGGTTGCCAGACAAATCCTATCTCCTGCCACAACCATTCCAGGCTAAAAGCAAATTCATGAGTGCGAAGTGGTACATCCAGCAGGATAGCGCCGACTTTGTAAGTGAAAAAGTAAATTGGCGCCATGGTCAGTGGATTGGTTATCCATACACACATCACGGCAATAGGCAGGTTTACCCGTAACCAGATAGCTAGCAGACCCGCCACCAGCATTTGGCCCGGCATTGGTATAAAAGCGAAGAAAACCCCTATCGCAACTGCCGCAGAGACTGATCTGCGATTAAGATGCCACAATTCCGGCGCCATGATCCTTTCACCAAAACGACGCATATGCTTGTGCTCGCGCATGGTGACATGATCTGGCATGATTCGTTTTAGGAACTTACGAGGCATTACGTCTCAGTATTGCTGATAAACGGCGGTCATTATAGGGATATATGATTAAACCTGCCATTGCATTTTTGTCGGGCTGTTTACTGGTGGCATGGTTGCCCCAGCTGCTCTCTCCATATTGGCTGCTCACTTTAATCCCCTTACTGATTATTGTCTGGCGGCGGTCTCAATGGACCATTCTGTGGTTTGTTGTAGCCGTGGTATGGGCGAGCTTCCATGCTCAGCTCAGATTAGATGATCAACTTGATCCTACACTTGAAAGACAGGATATTGTGATCTCAGGTTTCATTAGTTCATTGCCACATCATAATGATCAACGAATCCGTTTTGAATTTAAACCGGAAAATGAGGATTTGAAGCTACCTGATAAGATTCGCTTGAGTTGGTATTTCCCTCCCCCCAACCTCCCGCAATCCGGTGAAAAATGGCAGTTCTCTGTTCGCTTGAAAGCCCCACATGGTATGTCCAACCCGGGTGGGTTTGATTACGAAGCATGGTTGTTTCAGCAGCAGATTGGGGCCACCGGCTATATCCGGGAATCTGATCATAATCAAAAATTACTCTCCGCAGATTTGCTATCGGTTAATCATTGGCGCGCGCAATTAATAAATAAAATGTCCGGCTTATTAAAGCAAAGTCCTTCCCTGGCGTTAGTTCAAGGGCTGGCTGTTGGTAACCGTGACGATATTCAAACAAGCCAATGGGAGACTTTACGACAAACCGGTACCAGCCATTTACTGGCAATCTCCGGACTTCACATAGGACTTGCTGCAGCACTGGGTTTTTTTACTGTCAAATTGCTGTGGCGAATACGCAGTCGTCATTTATTAATATTAAGCGACAGACAGGCTGGTGCTGTTGGCGGATTTTTACTGGCTTTGTTCTATGCCTTGCTGGCCGGACTATCCATACCGACTCAGCGTGCTCTTGTGATGGTCAGCGTGGTGATGCTGAGTATCTTTATAAAACGTCGAACTGATCCGGTGCATGTGCTGAGTCTGAGCTTGATAATGATCCTGATGCTGGATCCATTTGCGGTACTGGCAGCGGGTTTCTGGCTTTCTTTTGCTGCTGTTGCCTGTATTTTGTATGTAGCACAATATCGACAACCGGCCAGAAAATGGCTTTGGCTGCATATTCATCTATGGATTGCGGTAGGTCTGACGCCATTACTTTTACTGTTTTTTCAGGAAACCTCATTGATTGCACCGTTGGCTAATCTGCTTGCAGTGCCGGTGATCAGTTTCCTGGTTGTTCCGCTGTTGTTACTGACCATGTTGTTATTAAGTTTTGATCTGCGATTGGCTGAATGGCTGCTGCAACTTACAGAATGGTTGTTATCCAAATTGTGGTGGTATCTGGAGTGGCTGGCACAATCACCATTTTCTGTCTGGCAGACACCTGAGTTTCCCGGTGAACTGCTCGGCATATCAATCATTGGCACGCTGATAATACTTGCCCCACGAGGTTGGCCTTTACGCTGGCTGGGTGGCGTTATGTTGTTGCCACTTTTGTATTATCAGCCAAATAAACCTGACAGTGGTGAAATCTGGTTTAGATTACTGGATGTAGGGCAAGGCTTGTCAGCCGTAGTGCAAACTGAAAATCATACATTGGTTTTTGACACTGGCCCGGCTTTTGGTCATTTTGATACCGGGGCTGCGGTGGTTGTGCCTTATCTTCGATATCAGGGCATCAAGCAACTCGATATGTTGATGATAAGTCATGCAGATAACGATCATATTGGTGGAGCAAATGCCGTTATATCAAGCTATCCCATTAAACAGATTCTAAGCAGTGATCCTGATAGATTAGCAGGCAGTGAATTCTGCAGAGATGGCCAGTCATGGCAGTGGGATCAGGTCCGGTTTGACGTTTTACATCCTGATAAAGATCAAACCGGTAGCCGTAATGATTTATCCTGCGTACTCAAAATCAGCGGTCCCTATGGTACGGTTTTATTAACGGGTGATATTGAGCGGCAGGCTGAGATAAAACTTATAAGACAATATAAGCAGCAGATCAAAGCCGATATCCTGATTGCACCTCACCATGGCAGTCGCAGTTCATCTTCTTCGACCTTTATCAAGCAGGTTTCTCCAAGCTATGTTTTATTTGCCAGTGGTCATCAAAACCGATACAACTTCCCCTCTGAAGAGGTAGTTGCCCGTTACCAGGATCTCGGCAGCAAAACATTTCAAACTGGTAAACAAGGTGCATTGTTTATCAAACTCGATCACCAATTTGATTTAATGCCCACTGGATGGCGAGAGCAACACCGTAGAATATGGATGCGTAACGCTACTGAATAAATGCGTTTTCACGTATCATGGCAACATTTCAATAACTGGGACGGATGGAGCATGCTGGAACTATTTAAAGCAGGTGGCTGGCTGATGTTACCGCTACTTGGCTGTTCGATAATTGCCATTGCAATTATTGCAGAGCGTTTTTGGAGCCTACAACAACGTCGTATCGCACCACCTGAATTAATTACCCAGATCTGGCAATGGTTACAATTCAAACAGATTGATCAATATCGCATTAACTCACTGCAAAAAAACTCGCCCCTTGGTCAAATTCTCGCTGCGGGTCTCATCAATCGCAACAGTTCCCGCGAAATTACCAAAGAAAGCATTGAAGATACTGGTCGCCATGTGACTCAGCTATTGGAACGCAACCTGAATACATTAGGTACTATTGCCGCTATCTCGCCCCTAATCGGTTTATTGGGCACCGTTATTGGCATGATCAAAGTTTTTGCCGTCATTACGCTGGAAGGTGTCGGAAATCCGGAAACACTGGCCGGCGGTATTTCTGAGGCATTACTGACCACTGCAGCTGGTCTGGTCGTCGCCATTCCCAGTGTGATTTTTTATCGTTATTTCCGAGGAAAAATCAATCAGCTGGTGGTCAGCATGGAAGAACAGGCCATGCAGTTAATTGAAATGTTACATGGCGAACGTGAGTTTGATCCTGATGAGGCGCGTTCTCAATGAAACTGCTGCCTCGTCACTCTGAAGAGCCCGACGTCAATCTGACGCCAATGATTGACGTGGTGTTTCTGCTATTACTATTTTTTATGGTTTCCACCAGCTTTATTCGGGAAAGTTCTTTAAAAGTGGATTTACCTGAAGCCAGTGGTCAGGCACTAGCAGAACAGGAAACACCGATTGATATTATTATCCGGGCAAATGGAGAAGTGTTGGTTAATGAGACCCCAATAGCCGTTGCGACCCGCGATGCCTTAAGGGATTTACTGAAAACCACCGCAGGCGATAATGCTGATCCGCACATCATTATCAGCGCCGATGCCAATGCCGAATATCAACACATTGTTACAGCAATGGATGCCGCGCAATTACTTGGCTTTACCCGTTTGACACTGGCAACACGACAAAAAACTGCTGAGACTCCATGAAACAAATAGCCAATGAGATGAGCGCTGTACAACTGTATAAGCGTCTGCTTAATTATGTAAAACCCTATTGGATGGTTTTTGCAGCCGTCATTTTATCCATGCTGGTTTATGCTGGCAGTGAAACCGCGATGGCTGCTTTGATGAAACCGTTAATGGACGGCAGTTTTGTTGAGAAAGACCCATTTATTATTAAATGGATCCCTATTGCCTTAATCGTTATTTTTATTGTGCGTGGCATCGCCAACTTTCTGACCACATATGGTTTAGGCTGGATCGCCCGTAATGTGATTATGACCCTGCGATCCGAAATGTTTGATCGCTTGCTGACATTACCTGCCAGCTTTTATGATAAAAGCACTTCCGGGCAGTTGATGTCCAAACTACTGTATGACGTTGAGCAGGTAGCTGATGCAGCCACAGATGCCATCCTGGTATTGGTTCGGGATACCTTGACCATTGTTGGCTTGCTGGCCTGGATGATTTATCTGAATGGCTTGCTTTCGTTAATTATTTTACTAACGGTGCCGTTTATCGGTCTGCTGGTCTACAAAATCAGTTCACGTTTCCGACGCATCAGTAAAACTATTCAGGATTCAATGGGCGATGTAAGCCATACCTCCAGTGAAGTGATTGAAGGCCACCGTGAAGTGAAAACGTTTGGCAGCCAACAATATGAAGCCAAACGGTTTGATAAGGTCAATCAGCTCAACCGTCGTCAACGAATGAAAAAGATCGCCACTGAAGCGACCAGTCAGCCAATTATCGAATTAATAGCTGTACTTGGACTGGCTGTGGTGATTTATCTGGCCACCCTGCCGCAGATGCTTGATCAGATCACCGTGGGCACCTTTATCTCGTTTATAACGGCGATGTTTATGATCCTGACACCGCTAAAACGCCTGACCAAACTCAACTCCAAACTGCAGGCCGGTATCGCAGCCGCCGATAGTGTATTTACTATGCTGGATCAACAACCGGAAGCAGACACGGGTAAACAGCAACTGGAACGTGCCAGAGGCGACATACGCTTTCAACAGGTTGGTTTTCAGTACAACGCTAACTCTCGAAAGGTTCTGGACGATATCAGCTTTGAGGTAAAAGCCGGTCAAACCATTGCGTTTGTAGGGCATTCCGGAAGCGGCAAAACCACATTGGTTAGTCTGTTACCGCGGTTTTATTCGCCTACAGAGGGTCAGATATTCATTGATGAAATGGATATCAGCGATCTCCAATTGCTGGATTTACGTAAACAGATTTCCCTGGTAAATCAACAGGTTATTCTGTTTAACGATACGATTGCCAATAATATTACTTATGGTCAAAAAGAAGTCGTGGCTGAAGAACGTATTATTGCGGCAGCCAAAGCAGCACATGCCTGGGAGTTTATACAGAAACTACCGGAAGGCCTGCAGACTGAGGTCGGCCAGAATGGCGTTTTATTGTCTGGTGGACAGCGACAACGACTGGCTATTGCCCGGGCACTATTGCGTGACACGCCCATTCTGATTCTCGATGAAGCCACCGCCTCACTGGATTCGGAAGCCGAAAGACATATTCAGTCAGCACTGGAAAATCTGATGCAAAGCCGAACCACATTGGTGATCGCGCATCGACTATCCACTATCGAAAAAGCCGATATTATCGTGGTGATGCATGATGGTCGAATTGTTGAAACCGGAACCCATCAGCAATTGATCAGTAAGGGTGATCATTACGCAGAACTTCACCGGCTGCAGTTCCAACAACAATAATGAAGACTGATTGGCTAATTAATAGCTGGTACCGACCATCCCTGGTCTCACTGTTCTTACGTCCAGTCAGCTGGTTATATCGATTCATTATCAGTCTAAGACGTCAGGCATATCGAAACGGCTTGTTCGAACAGCTATCACTTTCAGTGCCAGTCATTGTAGTGGGCAATATCAGTGTTGGCGGCAGTGGTAAAACGCCTTTTGTGATCTGGCTGGCCCAATATTTACAAAAGCAGGGCTGGCACCCGGGGATTATTAGTCGTGGTTATGGTGGCAAGGCCGATCATTATCCCTGCAGTGTTCAGCACGATAGTCTTGCTGCAGAGGTTGGTGATGAGCCCTTATTAATTCATCAGCGTACACAGTGTCCGGTTGTGGTGGCACCAGATCGAGTAGCGGCGGGTCAACAACTCTTAGCGGAAAATTACTGTAATGTGATTATCACCGACGATGGACTGCAGCATTACCGGCTAGATCGTTATATGGAAATTGTCATTATTGATGCCAAACGTGGACTTGGCAATCAATTATGTTTACCCGCGGGACCATTGCGTGAACCACTGTCCCGGCTTGAAACTGTTGATTTTAAAATTTTTCATGGTGAGTCCGATTCTCAGAGGCTAACCATGCAACTGCAACTCCAGCAAGCAGTCCAGTTAAAAAATAATAACCACCAAAAATCATTAACTGAATTTGCTGAAACCCCTGTTTATGCAGTGGCCGGGATCGGTCATCCGCAACGTTTTTTTGACCAGTTGCAACAACTTGGTTTAACCATCATTCCCCATGCATTTGCTGATCATCATGCCTATACTGAAGCGGATTTCCAGTTTGCAAAGGCCTATCCCATACTGATGACTGAAAAAGATGCGGTAAAATGTCTGGGCTTTGCCACAGAAAACATGTGGTATGTGCCAGCGGAGGCTAAACTGAGCCCCTCACTTGGGCCAGCAATCGACAAAAAATTAAGAGAGCTTTAAATGGATAAAACCTTATTGGAAATACTTGCCTGCCCCGTCTGTAAGAGCAGTGTTTTATATCAGAAACAATCCCAGGAACTGGTGTGTAAAGCCTGCCGTGTGGCGTATCCCATTCGTGATGAAATTCCGGTGATGTTAATTGATGAAGCACGCGAACTGACGGCTGAAGAAACCTACTGATGCAATTTAAAATCATTATTCCGGCCCGCTTTGCTTCAAGCCGGCTGCCAGGAAAGCCTTTACGTCAAATTGTCGGTAAACCGATGATTCAGCATGTCTATGAAAGAGCTCTGGAAAGTGAAGCCAGTGAAGTCATTATCGCAACAGATGATCAGCGTATTGCCGAGGCGGCGAAAAGTTTTGGTGCAGATGTCTGCATGACCCGGGATGATCATATTTCCGGCACTGATCGTTTGGCAGAAGTGGCTCAGTTAAGGGCATTTCATGGCGATGATTTAGTAGTCAATGTACAGGGAGATGAGCCCTGTTTGCCAGCCGTGTTGATTAATCAGGTGGCAGCGGATCTGGCGCACCATCGTGAAGCCGCAATTACTACATTATACAGCCCGCTAGAAAACGCTGAACAGGTATTTGATCCTAATATCGTTAAAGTAGTGGTGGATGCTAAAGGTTATGCGATGTATTTCAGCCGCGCCCCTATTCCATGGTTACGCGAGCATTTTAATAACAAACAGGCACTCGAAAACGTCACTATGCCGCATTTAAAGCATGTTGGCATGTACGCCTATCGAGCAGATTTTTTGCATCGTTATCATGAATTACCGCCTGCGCCGCCGGAACAATTTGAATCATTGGAACAGCTTCGGGCGCTTTACCATGGCAATCGGATTCATTTGACAGAAGCTCAGGTTGATCCGGGACATGGAGTTGATACTGAACAGGATTTACTGGCCGTAGAGGCCTTGCTCTCTCAGTAATTGATCGAGCCCAGCTGAGACTAATTCGGCATGTAACTCACCTTCACCATCAAAAACCGGTAAAACATGGGTCACAGGAACCGGGCGATGCCCTTCTCCATACTGTGTTGGCTGGATATTACTGTCCTGATTGAGCTCCTGTAATACCAGCTCACAGCCATCCAGCAACTCAATAATTTCACAGCGTTGATGATGGTATACGACTTGCTGACCAATAAGGTTCAGCAAGTCGTCACAGCTAAATTTATGATTCCTTGGCATCTGCTTTAGGACTCTCTTCAGTTGGCTTTGGTTTTTCAACTGGCTTTGGTTTTTCAACCTTCTGAGTCTCATTATCAGCCGAAGCAGGATTTTTTTCTACTTCTTTTGCATCACGATTTTCTTTATCTTTCGCAGGTGATCCGCGACGACGACGGTTATTAGTCGAAGTCCCGGTGCTGGTACGCGAACGACGTGGCGCAGATTTAGCCGGAATCTTGTTACCGTCTACTTCCGGCTCCGTCGATACTGGAATAGCATTGCCATTTATTTCCGGTTCCGGTTCAGGAATAGCATTACCATTGACTTCCGGTGGAGGTGTCGGAATGGCATTGCCCTTTTCCGGACGTTCCACTTTTTCAGAGGTTTCAGGGTTCTCAGTCGCTACTGTTCCAGCCGGTGCGGCATCACCCTCACCACGTCCGCGACGACGACGTCCACCCCGACGTGAACGTTTGGCATTAGGATTGCGTGCTTTTTCATCTCCAGCAGCCTCTGCTGCAGGTTTCTCATCTGCTGCAGCAACTTTGGTGGATGCTTCCGGTGCTTTGTTATTTTGCCCCTCTTCACTGGCAGCATTTTCCGGCCGACGGGGACGGTTATTATTACGTCGGTTGGTATTATTTCGTCCTCGACTACGACGATTTTGATTACGGGTTTCTTTTTCCACATCAGTCTCTTTAACAACAGAAGCGGGTTTGTTCACTTCTGGTTCTTCTACCGGAGCTCCGGTTAATACACCTAACAGACGTTTTAACAGACTTGGCTTACGTTCAGCCGCTGCTGCAGGTTTAATAATCGGTGCAGGTGCAATTGGTGCAATACCGGTAACGGCAGGCTGTTCCATAACCGGTTTTTCTTTTAAGACTACGGTTGCTTCAATTTCAGGCGTCGTAATCAACTGATGGCTGCTTGTCTGTTTTTCATTACCATCTTTAATACGTTCAATATCATAATGTGGTGTTTCCAGATGCGGATTAGGAATCAGCACCAAACGCACCCCATGACGTTTCTCGATCGTATCGATCTGAGCACGTTTTTCATTCAACATGAATGTCGCTACAGAAACCGGTAATTGAATCACCAGCTGGCTGACGCTGTCTTTAGTTGCTTCTTCTTCAACCAGTCGTAATACAGCTAAACCTAACGACTCTACGCCACGCACATGGCCTAAACCGGCACAACGTGGACAGACTTCCTGATGCGCATCTCCCAACGCCGGGCGTAAACGCTGACGTGACATTTCCAGCAAACCAAACCGTGAAATGCGGCCAATCTGTACGCGAGCACGATCTGATTTGAGATGGTCACGCAGACGGTTTTCCACCTCACGCTGATTACGGGTAGGTCCCATATCAATAAAGTCGATAACCACCAGTCCACCCAAATCACGTAAACGTAATTGACGGGCAATTTCTTCAGCCGCTTCCAGATTGGTATTCAGGGCCGTTTCCTCAATATCGCCGCCTTTATTGGCACGCGCCGAGTTCACGTCAATTGAGATCAATGCTTCAGTGGGGTCGATTACCAGAGCGCCACCGGAAGGCAGTCTCACTTCGTGACGGAAAGCGCTTTCAATCTGACTTTCCAGCTGGTAACGAGTAAACAACGGAACTTTGTCCTGGTACAGCTTGAATTTGCTGAGTTCATGCGGCATAACCATGCGCATGAAATCATAACCGGTTTGATAAACTTCAGGAGAATCTACCAGAATTTCACCAATGTCTTTACGTAGATAGTCACGTAACGCACGAATAATGATGTTGCTTTCCTGATACACCAGAAATGGTGCATTCCGATCTTTGGTGGCTACATCAATAGCTGTCCAGAGCTGGACAAGATATTCCAGATCCCACTGCAGTTCTTCGGTTTGTTTTCCAACGCCGGCGGTGCGAACAATCATGCCCATGCCATCAGGAACTTCCAGGTCGCGCAAGGCTTCTTGCAGTTCCGCACGTTCATCGCCTTCAATCCGGCGTGAAATTCCACCAGCACGCGGGCTATTAGGCATTAAAACAAGATAACGACCGGCCAGGCTGATAAATGTGGTGAGGGCTGCGCCTTTGTTACCACGTTCTTCTTTTTCGATTTGAATGACCAGTTCCTGGCCAACTGAAAGTACATCCTGAACATTGATTCGGCCGTTGTTGTCGCCGTCATCCTTATTTTGTCGGAAATAGCTTTTACTGATTTCTTTGAGTGGCAGAAAGCCTTGACGTTCAGAACCGTATTCAACAAAAACCGCTTCAAGACTCGGTTCTACACGAGTGATTTTACCTTTGTAAATATTACCTTTTTTCTGTTCTCTGGAAGGAGTATCGATATCTAGATCGAACAAGCGCTGGCCATCGACCATCGCAACACGCAACTCTTCTTCGTGTGTTGCGTTAATTAAAATTCGTTTCATTCATAAACCTCAGTTAGAGGTTCACGCGTCAGTTACAGTCAGTAAGCCGGGCGGCATCAGCCTGCCCAGGACATCCAGAACGGCGTTTTATCAGCAATATAATCAACTAGTTGGGCACTGCCAGTATCGAATCAACAGATCACTGGTCCATTTATACAATGTCATCACATTGTGGCTGCAATAGGGTTCTGCAACGCTACATAACGTCGTGTAACTCTCTTTAGTCACAGTACGTTTGATTATTTACTTCGTCGCCCTGTCTTGTACATTTTTTGCTATTTGTTTTGCTGTATCCAGACGTGGGAACCATTTATTCTTAAAAACAAGCTCCTTTTGCGGAGCCCTGCATCACTGAACCCCTGTTCAGCGTATTCAAATTCGTTTCGTGTCCTTAGCCGCATCAACCCCATTTCTAGGGGGAGCGACGTTTGCTTAGGTCTCATCGCCAGAAAGCCGGTATACTGACCTCATTTTACGTACAGACCAACGGCAAAATATATCAGTCTGCAACCACATCAGCAAGAAATAACCTTACAATATTTTATGGCGAATTCTCCACCAGCACCACCAAGCGTTCAATTTATCGATATTCGGGCCGATCAGGCAGGCCAACGTATTGATAATTTTTTGATTACATTGGAAAAAGGTGTTCCGAAAAGCCGGATTTATCGTGCCTTGCGCAAAGGTGAAGTTCGAGTCAATAAAGGTCGCATCAAACAGACCTATCGACTACAAGCTGGTGATCAAGTAAGGGTTCCCCCGCTCAGGGTCAGTGAGAAAGTTGTTATTACCGAGTTATCCGAGTCGCTTACCGATGCGCTTGAAAATGCAATTCTTATGGAAGATGATGACATATTGGTGATAAATAAACCCGCTGGTCTGGCGGTTCACGCGGGTAGTCAGATCCAATTGGGCGTGATTGAAGCCATGCGCATTATCCGTCCTGTAAATCGCTTTGTTGAATTGGTACACCGCCTGGATCGTGACACTTCAGGTTGTCTGGTGCTGGCAAAAAGCCGTGCTGCGCTACTGAATCTTCAGCAGCAAATGAAAGCGTCTGAAACCGATAAACGTTATCTTACGTTAACCAGGGGAAAATGGGCTGCTCAGGAAAATATTGTTGATTTGGCATTACAAAAAAATTCGTTAAGTTCCGGAGAACGTATGGTTGTGCCGGATATTAATGGTAAAAAATCCAAAACCTTATTTGAGGTAAAACAGGAGTTTTCTGGCTGTCAGCTGGTTGCTGCAAAGCTTTATACCGGACGTACACATCAGATCCGGGTGCATAGTGCCAGCCAGTCTCATCCGGTAGCAGGTGATGAAAAGTACGGCGATCGTGAATTTAACAAACGTCTCAGACAATATGGTTTAAAACGCATGTTTCTGCATGCATGGCAGCTATCGCTCAAACATCCGCTAACAGACGAACCGTTAACCTTTAATGCTGAACTGCCAGATACGCTAAAAGACGTTTTAAAACAATTGGAAAAACAGTCATGAGTCAGTATCAAATGATCGTTTTTGACTGGGATGGCACCCTGATGGATTCCACCAGCCATATCGTTTTCTGTATGCGCGAAGCCATTCATAAACTGCAACTCTCACCATTAACGGATAATGCAATCAGTCAGATTATTGGTTTGGGTTTACCAGAAGCAGTTCGTACTCTCTATCCGCACAGCACCGATGCTGATATCCAACGGCTGGCAATGGCGTACCGGGAAATCTGGCTGGATCATCCTCATGAATCGCCGATGTTCGATAATGCTGTCGAGTTATTGCACAAACTGGCAAATCAGAATATTTTCCTCGGTGTGGCAACCGGCAAGGGGCGTCGCGGTCTCGATAAAGTTCTGGCAGCGACAGGTTTGAAAGATCTATTCATTGCAACGCGTTGTGCCGATGAATGTCATTCCAAACCGCATCCGCAAATGCTTGAAGAATTAATAAGCTTCTGTGGCGTTGAAGCAGATGCCACTATTATGATTGGTGATACCGAGTTTGATTTGCTGATGGCCCATAATGCCAAAGCAAAAAGTGTTGCGATAACGCATGGGGCACATGCCCTCGAGAGATTACAGGCGTGCGAACCACTGCATATTGTGGATGACTTATTTGCATTGGATGACTGGTTGCATGGCAACAATGTGCGCTTTTGATTATGATGTGACCCACTAACTTTATTGTTCAGGATGAAACATAATGGCAACTTTTGGCGACTTTCCACCGGAACACAATCAAGATTCACAGAATTCTTCACCGCAAAATGACCAGTGGGAACGGAAAACTCTGCGGGATCTTGCGTTTGCTGCGATAAAAGAGCAACGCGCGACCCGACGCTGGGGATACCTTTTCAAATTCCTGGTATTACTCTATTTCGTCGCCATCTTTCTGGTGGCCAGGCCTTTCGGCGAAAGCGATCTGCCATCAGGTCCGCATACGGCATTAGTTGATGTGAGCGGTGTAATTGCACCGGATATGGAGGCCAGCGCCGATCGTGTTGTCACTGGCATCCGCGAGGCGTTCGAAAGCCCACAGGCCAAAGCATTAATCATCCGCATGAATACACCAGGCGGCAGCCCGGTTCAGTCGGGAATCATTAACGATGAAATTACCCGTTTGCGGGCAACACGACCGGATTTCCCTGTTTATGCTGTCATTCAGGATGTCTGCGCTTCGGGCGGATACTATATCGCCGTAGCAGCCAATGAAATTTATGCCGATAAAGCCAGTATTGTAGGTTCCATTGGCGTTCGTATGGATAGCTTTGGTTTCACTGAAGCAATGGATAAAGTAGGCGTGGAACGTCGCTCATTAACTGCCGGTGACAATAAAGCTTTCCTCGATCCGTTTATGCCACTTAAGGAAAGAGATGTTGAGCATGCCCATGAAATGCTCAACAATATCCACCAGCAGTTTATTGATGTCGTTAAAACCGGGCGAGGGGATCGTTTGAAAGAAAATGCTGAAATTTTCTCAGGATTGTTCTGGTCGGGTGAGCAAGCACTTGAATTAGGGTTGATTGATGGACTGGCCAATAGCAGTACCGTTGCCAGAGATATTGTTGGTGCTGAAGAAATTATCGATTACACCCCCCGCCCAAGCTATCTGGATCGCTTTGCTGGCAGTCTGGGTGTAAAAATCAGTGAAATTCTGCTGAGCAGTCAATATTGGAATCTTCGTTAATGGAAACTAACCATCTCAATGAATCAGAGACCAAGGCCTTAGCCGAGCGCGAAGAATTATTCCGCTATGCAGACCTGAATCATCCTTTGATAGCCATGCTATTTGCCGAGGCATCAATAGACAAGCTGACTCCTGATGAAGCGGATAAAGCATGGCTCTGACACCTCAATCATTAGTTAACAAATCACTGGAACTGGTCTCACCGCCCAGCACCTATGCCCGGCTTGATGAGTTGATTCACGATCCTGACAGTGCCATTGATGACATCAGTAAAGTCATTAACACCGATCCGGCACTGACGACACGATTATTAAAGATCGTTAACAGTCCGTTCTATGGTTTTCCCTCACAGATCAATACGATTTCTCGTGCAATTACTGTTATAGGCACACGTGAACTGACCAATCTGGTTTTGGCAACATCGGTGGTTAATGCCTTTACCGGCATTCCGAAAACACTGATGGAGATGAACACTTTCTGGCGACACAGTCTGGCCTGCGCAATCTGTGCCAAATTACTCGCTGAGGCAGCAGGCCATAAGCAAAGCGAGCAATATCTCATTGCCGGTTTATTACATAACATTGGCAGTTTGGTGCTTTATCAATCAGTGCCAGAGCTGTCTGGCGAAGCAATAAAAAGCGCCAGATTCGGCCACGAAGTAATTTACCTGGCTGAACAACGGGTGATTGGTTTTGACCACACAGAAGCCGGAGAAGCGTTAATTCAGGCATGGCGATTACCGGAATCACTTGGTTTTGTTGCCAGACATCATCACACCCCGGTTGCTTCAGGCTATGCATCAGAAGTCTGCATTGTTCACGTCGCCGATGTTATGGTCAGTTCAGTTCCATTTGGCCATAGCGGTGATCAGCATGTCCCTCCGCTGGATCCGGTGGCCTGGGAAAGATTGGGTTTACAGCCGGAAGTCATTCCAGCTTTACTCCGTAAAGTAGCCATTCAATTGGATCATCTGGCAGCAAACTTATTATAAAAATCAAACTTAACGAACAGCAATCTAGCAAGAGGCAAACATGAGAACAGTATTACTTGGCGCGCCGGGATCCGGTAAAGGTACTCAGGGCGTTTTTCTATCCAAAAAATTCAATATCCCACAAATCTCAACTGGGGATTTGCTGCGGGCGGCGGTCACTGCCGGCTCTGACCTGGGTAAACAGGCTAAATCAGCGATGGATGCCGGCGCACTGGTTTCTGATGAAATCGTCATAGGACTTATCCGTGAACGCCTGACCCATGATGATGCCAAAAATGGTTATATTCTGGATGGATTTCCCCGTAATATTGCTCAGGCCGAAGCACTGGACCAGATGCTTGATGATCTGGGACAACCATTACAGGGAGTGGTGTTACTTGATGTGCCCTTTAATGAACTGATGCAACGTTTAACGGGTCGTCGTACCTGTAAGGACTGTGGCGCCATTTTTAATGTGCATTTATCCCCGCCCAAGCAGGAAGGTGTCTGTGATAATTGTGGTGGTGAATTATTTCAACGTCAGGACGATAACGAAGCCACTATCGAGAATCGCCTGAAAGTCTATGAAGAACAAACGGCACCATTAGTCGGGTTCTATCAACAACAGAATAAACTGCATACGATTAAAGGTACCGGCGATATTGATGCCATTACTGATGCGGTCGGTGCCATTTTCGACGACATCTGATTTGTTTTACTGATGGCGCGCATTCTGGCCACAGGCATTGCCACACTGGATATTATCAATGAAGTTGCCAGTTACCCTGAAGAAGATTCAGAAGTCCGGGCATTATCACAGCGCATTCGTCGTGGTGGTAATGCCAGCAACACACTTTGCGTATTAAGTCAGCTTAGCCATCAAAGTTATTTGGCTGCCACACTGATTAATGAAGCCGATGGACAGGTTATCGAAGCCGATCTAAATCTCTATCAAATCAATACACAGTTTTGCCCTCGATTGAATGAGGGCAAAATGCCAACATCCTATATCACGTTAAACCGGCAAAATGGCAGTCGGACCATTGTGCATCACCGCGACTGTCCCGAATTAAGTTTTGCGGCATTCCAGCAAATCGACTTGTCACTATTTGACTGGCTGCATTTTGAAGGTCGTAATATTTCTGAATTAGAGAAAATACTGAAACATTGTCGGCAAAAGGCACCAAATTTGCCTATTTCACTGGAAATTGAGAAACCTCGCGAAGATATTGAAAGCTTATTTGACTGGACTGACTGGCTGTTTTTGTCCAGCCATTATGCCAAAGCGAGAGGTTTTCAATCTGCAGAGGATATGCTGGCTTCGCTGCCCGTTAAGTATCAGGCAACGCTTACTTGGGGTGCAGAAGGTGCTTATGGCTGGCACAATGGAAAAGTTATGTATGTTCCAGCAACCAAGATCGATCACGTTGTTGATAGCCTGGGTGCTGGTGATACCTTTAATGCCGGAATGATCCACAGCCTGGTAGCGGAAAATTCGCTACAGGATAGTCTGCAATTTGCCAGTCAACTCGCCGCTCGAAAATGCCAACAATATGGTTTTGAAAATCTCGTTTAATTATGATGAAAAAATTTGTTTGCCATACCAAAGATCTGAAAGACCATCAAAGCTATGGATTTCAAATCCCTCTAGCGGAAGACAATGAGCTCGATATTGTCGTGCTACGCCAGGGCAAGCTGATCCGCGCCTATCTGAATCATTGTCCGCATCTGGGCATCCCCTTGAACTGGCAGCCTGACAAATTTCTCTCGCTGGAAGAAACACATATTCAATGCTCAACACATGGCGCGTTGTTTACGCTGGAAGAAGGTTATTGTATTTCCGGTCCGTGTCGTGGGCAAAGCCTGACAGCACTGCAAACCGAAATTGATGAACAGGGCGATCTTTACCTGGTCTCAGAGCAATAAAACCCGTATTGCCTCACGTAACTGTCCCAGCAGATCCTGTTTACCTTTCAGATTTAACTGTCTGCAAACAGTGGCTATTGGCTGCTGCTGTAATACAAAAATTAAACAGATAGATTGCAGTAATGATGGTAGTGATAAAAACCGCTGTTGTGCTACACAGTTCAACACAAATTTTCTGATGGCTATCTGGCAGGCATCATAATGCCGTTTTTGAAAGGCAAAAGCAGTGATTTCCTCTTCATCAGCAGCCGTTATTGGCAACTCCGCTTCAGGTAATAGCTGAGTCAATAATGGAATTAAACCGGCTTCCAGATGAGATAACTGGCTATTGAGCAAATCCGGCCATTGCTGGATCAGTCGTTGCTGAGTTTGCTCAATCAGTCGCTGACCAGCCGAACTGATGGGTTTTGCCAGAATGACTGCATGACGACCACTAATATGATCACTATGAGCGCCCACTCGCATTAATCGATAATCACTGTTTTGCCAGAAGCGCACCAGTGCTTCACTGGCAGCAAAACTACAACCTAATATATCGGTGTTTTCTGGTAAATGAGTTACCAAAGCATTTACTAAATACTGTCCAATGCCACGACTTTGCAGGGCAGGATGTACAGCAATCCGCACAATTCTCTGATAATGATATTCACCGGCAATACTGATGCCTGAATGGGCTAACAATGTCTGCGGTAACAGATGACCATTTAGCCGCCGTTCACCAGCAAATACTGCGGCGGCCAATCGCGGATTAATTGGTCCTTCGGCTACTAACCATGCACTGGCAACCAGTTGCTGCTGATTAAATACCCCCAGTAACCACATATCATCACGATCGAGTAGCATTTGCAGATCAGATGGCCGAGTGCGGTAATGCGCCGTTACCATCAGCCCGAAGCATTGCCTTAACAGCGCTTCGTCCTGTAATAATTCTGCTGCAGTCAGTTTTTTAACCTGAAGTTTTTCGATACCCAGATCAACAATCAATTGTTCTGCGACCGGTTCGGCATCCAGCAAACAGAGTTCAAAGCTGAATTGTTCCAATACATCGCCTAAATTCCAGCGAACCGGTTGTGTTAATTCAATCTGTCGCCAATCCGGTGTTTGCTGATCAAGGATTTGCTGAAACTGCAATTTAAAACCACGGCCACTGCCCTCGTAACCATGCAATGTCGTCGCAAAAATAATCCTGGGATAGCGCTGCAACATCAGCTTGAGCATCGGCAAAGTTAAGGCAGCTGCTTCATCGACCAGCAATACATCGGCTTCCAGCTCATTCTCCAGCAGGGCATCCGGTGCCACAAACTGAATCTCACTGCCATCACTGAATAACTGTCCATGTCCAAGCTGTGCATTTTTTAATTCGCTGGCAGCATGTTTAAATAAGGTTTCGACACTGGCATAGCTGGGCGCTGTGACCAAAATCTTTTGTTTTCCCTGGTGAATCAGCTCCGCGGCCGCGATTCCCAGCAAGGCTGTTTTGCCACGACCTCTATCAGAAGTAATTAATAAGGGTCGGCGCCGATGACCAAAGGCTGTTTTATGGATAAGACTTAATGCATTTTGTTGATCAGGGGTCAGTTGAAACGCTTTATCAGGGTTTTGTTCAGGACGAAAATCACCTGGCAGTATGTTGCCTGGCTGCCATTGATGAAACTCTGCAAAGTCGGCTTGATAACGCTCAATAACCCGCTCAAACCGTTGATACCAGTTGGAAGACGGGCTTTTTTCAGGCAACAGCATCAGCAACATACCACCCGCGCGAATAGTGCCAATAATGGCTGCAAAACTATCGGCATTAAATTCCTGAGTCGCGTCAAAAACAACTACATCAAATTCTTGCCCGAGGAATTGACGTGCCTGTTTTTGGATTTTTTTATCTGCTGAAGCTTGCGAAGCATCAGTGAGCCAAAGATGTGAAACGGGTTGCCAGAATGCCAGCAAGGCTTCTGCGGTTTGGTGACTAAGCTCAACCGCTTCTTTAATCAGCAAACAGCGCCTGGGCGGCTTATTCAACTTCATAGACGCTGGACAGAATTAATAATGCGGTGGTGGCGGTTCATTCGCCTGCTGGATCAACTGATCTGCCTGAAGTGCTTCCACCTGACCCAGCAATTTTTCCATTCGACGTTCCAGCCGGTCTATCTGCTGTTGCTGGTCGGTGACCACCTGATTGAGTTGTTCAATCACACCATCCTGAAACGCCATGCGGGTTTGTAAATCTACGATATCTTCATGCATAGCTAAACCTCCCCTTTCTTATAGTTAATTGGTTTAAACACAGTTTTAGGTATGGGCTTGTTTTTGATCCGTCATCAATCATCGCCATCATAGGATAGCGCCGGTGCCAACCAACGTTCAGCATAATCAAGCGTCCAGTTTTTGCGTTTTGCATAATCCTTAACCTGATCTTCACTGATTTTACCCAGACCAAAATAACGTGATTCAGGATGTGCAAAATAGAAGCCACTGACCGCCGCTGTTGGCAACATCGCAAAACTTTCGGTTAAGGTCATGCCAATACGTGTTTCTACATCCAGCAAATCCCATAACAGACCTTTTTCGGTATGATCCGGACACGCTGGATATCCCGGTGCCGGACGAATACCCTGATATTTTTCGTCAATCAGATCTTCATTGGCTAATTGTTCATCTTTTTTATAGCCCCAGAATTCCTTGCGTACCCGTTCATGCATACGCTCAGCAAAGGCTTCCGCCAGCCGATCGGCCAGCGCTTTGACCATGATGCTGTGGTAGTCATCATGATCGGCCTCAAAACGTTCAATATGCTCATCAATGCCTATTCCGGCAGTGACGGCAAAGGCGCCGATATAATCTTCTACCCCACTATCTTTCGGGGCCAGAAAATCTGCCAGTGCAGCATTAGGCCGACCAGGTGGTTTCTCAGCTTGCTGACGCAATGAATGCAATTTCATTAATACCTGCTGACGACTGTCATCGGTATAAATTTCGATATCATCATCCCCAACACTGTTGGCCGGGAATAAACCAATTACTGCGCGAGCAGTTAGCCATTTTTCATCAACGATCTGTTTGAGCATTTTTTTCGCATCTTCAAACAAATGCGTGGCATGCTCACCGACGATTTCATCGGTCAAAATACGGGGATATCTGCCGGCTAATTCCCATGACTGGAAAAAGGGTGTCCAGTCGATACGATCCACCAGTTCCTGCAATGGATAATCATCAAATACCTGGATACCTGTCTGTGCAGGTTTTACCGCTTGATAAGCTGGCCAGTCGATTTTGGTTTTATTGGCACGAGCCTGTTTCAGTGTCAGTAAACGGCGCGTGGATTTACGGCCTTTATGCTGCTCCCGTTTGGTTTGATAATCCGTTTTGATTTTGCCAACAAAGTCATCACGGGTGATTTTACTGACCAGATTCTGTGCCACACCAACGGCTCGTGACGCATCTTTTACGTAAATCACCGGACCGTGATAATTCGGGTCAATTTTGACTGCGGTATGGATCAGCGAAGTCGTTGCACCACCGATCATCAATGGAATGTCAAAGCCCAGACGTTCCATTTCCTTGGCCATATGTGCCATTTCTTCCAAAGAAGGCGTAATCAATCCTGACAAACCGATAATATCGACGTTATGCTCACGAGCGGCATCAAGAATTTTCTGAGCCGGTACCATTACGCCCAGATCAATGATTTCAAAGTTATTACATTGCAATACCACGCCGACAATATTCTTGCCGATATCGTGAACATCGCCTTTTACCGTGGCCATCAAGATCTTACCGTTACTGCTACTAACGGTACTGTCGTCTTTTTCCAGTTCGATGAACGGCATCAGATAGGCGACGGCTTTTTTCATTACCCGAGCGGACTTGACCACCTGCGGTAAAAACATTTTGCCTTCACCGAATAAATCGCCGACTACATTCATGCCGTCCATTAACGGCCCTTCGATGACCTCTAGTGGTTTGGCATACTCATGACGCGCCAGCTCAGTATCTTCTTCGACAAAATCGGCAATACCTTTGACCAAGGCATATTCCAACCGCTTGACGACTGGCAGACTGCGCCATTCCAAATCTTCTTTTTTCTCAACGCTGCCATCGCCCTTATATTTATCGGCGATCTCCAGCAAGCGATCAGTGGCATCGTTACGGCGGTTTAAGATAACGTCTTCAACCCGCTCACGTAACTCTTCGGGTAAATCATCATAGATCGCCAGCTGTCCGGCATTGACGATCCCCATATCCATTCCGGCTTTA
Source organism: Methylophaga sp. UBA2689 (assembly GCA_002354555.1). Lineage (GTDB taxonomy): Bacteria > Pseudomonadota > Gammaproteobacteria > Nitrosococcales > Methylophagaceae > Methylophaga. Next base: position 3,378 of record DELT01000026.1, on the reverse strand, counting down.
ATGGTGTGATAGAGAAATACCGCATGGATTGCTTCACGCACCGGATTATTACCCCGGAACGAAAACGATACATTGGATACGCCGCCACTGATCATCGCATGTGGCAGACTTTGTTTGATATCCCGCGTGGCTTCAATAAAATCAACGGCATAATTGTTATGCTCATCAATACCGGTGGCCACGGCAAAAATATTTGGATCGAAAATGATATCTTCGGCAGGAAAATGTACTTTTTCGGTGAGAATCTCGTAGCTGCGGGTACAGATTTCGCGTTTACGTTCACGAGTATCGGCCTGACCATCTTCATCAAACGCCATGACAATAACGGCTGCACCATAACGCCGTACCAGTTTGGCCTGTTCAATAAATTTGGCTTCACCCTCTTTCAGGCTGATTGAGTTAACAATGCCCTTGCCCTGAATGCATTTGAGACCGGCCTCAATGATTTCCCATTTGGAGGAGTCAATCATGATCGGCACGCGACTGATATCAGGTTCTGCAGCAACCAGATTAAGGAAAGTCACCATCGCATCCTGCGAGTCGAGCATGCCTTCATCCATATTGATATCGATGATTTGCGCGCCGTTTTCGACCTGCTGACGGGCAACTTCCAGTGCCGTATCGTAATCGCCTTCCTTGATCAATTTGGCAAACCGCAATGAACCTGTCACGTTGGTCCGCTCACCAATATTCACAAACAGGCTTTCAGGTGTGATCGTAAGAGGCTCCAGACCACTTAAACGACAATAATGTTTGTTTTCAACCGGATCGCGTGGTTTAACACCTTCGACGGCCTCGGCAATGGCTTTGATATGTGCCGGCGTGGTGCCACAGCAACCACCGATAATATTCAGGAAACCGGCTTCGGCCCATTCCTTAATATGAATTGCCATGGCTTCCGGTGATTCATCATATTCACCAAACTCATTTGGCAAACCGGCATTGGGATGGGCGCTGACATAACTGGTGGATATATTCGACAGTTCTTCAACATACTGACGTAACTGTTCAGCACCTAATGCACAGTTCAAGCCGATCGATATTGGTTGTACATGTGACAATGAATTCCAGAAAGCTTCAGCGGTTTGCCCAGAAAGCGTACGGCCACTGGCATCGGTAATGGTGCCGGAAATCATCACCGGCAAATGCACATCATGCTGTTCAAAATACTGCTCGATGGCAAATACAGCGGCCTTGGCATTCAAGGTATCAAATACTGTTTCAACCAATAGCAGATCACTGCCACCATCGACCAGACCACGGATCGCTTCCAGATAGGCCTCGACTAACTGGTCGAAACTCACATTACGGAAACCGGGATTATTTACATCAGGAGAAATACTGGCAGTACGATTGGTAGGACCTAATACGCCAGTGACAAAACGCGGTTTGTCAGGATTGCTGGCAGTAAATTCATCGGCCACTTCGCGGGCCAGTTGCGCCGAAACTTTATTCAGTTCATAAACCAGATCTTCCATCTGGTAGTCGGCCATCGCAATCGACGTACCATTAAAGGTATTGGTTTCGACAATATCGGCACCGGCTTCAAAATAGGCCCGATGAATATCGCGAATGATCTGCGGCTGAGTCAGCGACAGTAAATCGTTGTTACCTTTAACATCACAGGGATGATTGGCAAAACGTTCGCCGCGGAAATCCGCTTCACTTAACTTGTAACTTTGCAGCATGGTACCCATGCCGCCATCAAGGATCAGGATCTTTTGTTCAAGCAGACTGCGAATTTGATGAGAAGCTGTGGTCAAAACGGTTTTCCTGTCAGGCTGTTATAGGTATAGAAAAAACGCTTGATTATAACAGATACTCGTATCGCTTCAGGCATGTTAGAGCTTCCGTTTTGAGCTCAGTCGAAAATATATCGTTAATGGATTTAAACTGACAAAAGGGATACGGGGGGGGAGAAATGTTTCTCCCCCTGTTTTGATTTCTACAGGATTCAAAGGTATCAGGCGTGAGAAAGCTGATATATCCAGCGAGAAATAGTCTCAAGCTGTCGGCTGTCTTCTTCGAGAGCCTGATTAAACTTATTCGCCAGGTCCTGTAACCCCATGTTGGTAAACAAACCGTGAAGAGTATGCCATTCAGCATTGTCATTAGTAGCAAAGATCAATACCGATTCCAGGCATTGCAGCACACTGGTCGTTTTCTTGGTGAAGACTTTGGGTATTTGCAGGCTGGACTGTAAATTGGAATCCGCATCGGGAATCCATTCATCAGAGTCAAATCCCAAGGTCTCGATGGCCGTCTTCAGTAACCGACTATGTTCTACTTCTTCATCACGGAATTGTCTTAACTGGTCGACGGAAACAACAGTTTTTCTGCCATTTCGCATCGCCAGACATTTGAATATCAGCGCTTCATATAATCTGACGCTGGCGCGTTCAAATGCAAGTCGCTGACCTAGTTTATGCAACAACAATTCAGTATTGTGCTGATGCACTTTCTTGATATCACCAACGGCTCCATCAGGAACGGATTTACTTACAACTTCAAAATCCATCTCATCCATATCGAGCTCAGGATGAAGCATGATTTTAGCTCTGGTATTTCCAGTAGCAGTGCTCGTAGTTTTATGTTCATCATCCGTGACTGTTTTGGAAAACCGAGGCTGTTGGCTCGGCATGGTCTGATTATCTAACTTTCTAGCGTGTGGCATGGCAGCATCCTTTTATCTGTTAACCCTATAGAAAATTTATTTATTAAAGCGCCGTCATCCAAACAGGCTCTTTAACACCGATGCTCAATCAATTTGAGCAATTGAGTTCGATTTTCATCATTTAATGTTTCACCCTCATTTCAACGTTATGGCGTAGAGCTATCATCCGGATAGGCTGAATCCGGCACATCTGGCGCAATACCCTGTGGAGACTGGTTTTCGGGAAGCGTCGGATCGATGCTTTTCGGGTTTATACGCGAAGGTGGTGCCGGTGGTTCAGGTGTAATAACCGATCTTGAAGGAGGAGTAGTCGGCAATGGCTCAGTTTCAGGTGGATTGACAGTTGTGTTTTGTTGATTCTGTTTTATCTGACTATCAATTCGATTATCTATGGGTTGTCCAACCTGACTTTCCAGTTTCTGGTTAATGGTTGAACGATTGTCCTGAGGGTGATTTAAATCCTCTGCCATTACTGAGGTAACGGTTAAGAAAGCCGAAACGGTTGCTGAAAGAAATAATTTTTTATACATTTCTTTAGTCCTTCATTAAGCTATCTTTTTAAAAAGACAGTTCTATATAAGTAAATGTTGCATACCCGGTTTGATCATTTTTCGTCAGTTTTAATCAAGCTGTTCTATCGCCGACTCAATCCATACCCGATGATGACGGACATCCCCCAGAGCCTGCTTCAGCATTAATTGGAT
>DELT01000002.1 GCA_002354555.1 Methylophaga sp. UBA2689 | reverse complement strand
ACGAAGTGCCCATTATCTCTGCTCCTCCACTGACCCGAGCCGTTTATTACAGCACGGAAATCGGTCAGGAAATTCCTTCTGGTCTATATATTGCAGTAGCCCAGATATTGGCGTTTGTCTTCCAATTGAGACGTTATAAAAATACGGGCGGTAACAAGCCAAATCTCAATACGGAAGACTTGCCAATTCCGGATGAATTTAAACGAGATGAGTAGTCAATGGAGAATACAAGCCTGACAAGCCGTTTAGGTGGAGTGTTAAACGGTAATGTCGCGACACCAATGTTCCTGGTGGCATTGCTGGCCATGGTGGTCATTCCCCTCCCTGCGTTTATGCTGGATATGTTATTCAGCTTTAATATCGCCTTATCACTGACCATCGTCCTGGCCAGTGTTTATGTGAGAAAACCCTTACAGTTCGCTGCATTCCCAACCATACTGCTGTTAGCAACCCTGCTAAGACTTGCTTTGAATGTCGCTTCTACCCGTATTGTTCTGCTTGAAGGACACACCGGTACAGCCGCCGCCGGGCAGGTTATCGAAGCATTTGGTGAGTTTGTTATCGGTGGTAACTATGCGGTAGGTCTGGTCGTTTTTGCCATTCTGGTTATTATCAACTTCGTGGTAGTCACCAAGGGTGCGACGCGTATTGCTGAGGTTAGCGCCCGGTTTACCCTTGATTCAATGCCCGGTAAACAAATGGCAATTGATGCTGATTTGAACGCCGGCTTGATTGATCAGGATGAAGCCCGTCGTCGTCGTGAAGAAATCATGCAGGAATCAGATTTTTACGGTTCGATGGATGGTGCCAGTAAATTTGTTCGCGGTGATGCTATTGCCGGCATTCTGATCCTGTTTATCAATATCATCGGTGGTTTTGTTATTGGTGTTCTGCAACATAGTCTTAGCTTTTCTGAAGCAGCACATAACTATACCCTGCTGACAATTGGTGACGGTCTGGTCGCCCAGATACCTTCATTACTGCTTGCTGCCGCTGCAGGCTTGCTGGTTACCCGCTCTACCGCTGATCAAGATATTGGTGAGCAGATTTTCTCTCAGTTGTTGAAAGAACCCAAAACCCTCGCCATTACCTCGGGCATTATCGGCGGCATGGGTTTAATTCCCGGGATGCCAAATGTCCCGTTTTTACTGTTGGCCGGTGCCGGTGCTGGCAGTGCCTGGTTGATAGCACAGCGTCAAAAAGCCGCCACACTTGCTGCAGCTCCAGCACCGCAACAAGAAGCCAATCGAGAACAGCGTGAACTGAGTTGGGATGATTTAAGTCCAGTTGATCCGATTGGGCTGGAAGTCGGTTATCGCCTGATCCCACTGGTAGACAAGAATCAGGGCGGCCAATTGATGAATCGCATCAAAGGTATTCGCAAAAAGATTTCTCAGGAAATGGGCTTCTTAATTCCACCGGTGCATATCCGCGACAATCTGGATTTATCGCCCACCGCATATCAAGTCACCTTATTTGGTGTGACCTTTGGTGAGTCAGAGGTCTATCCGGATCGCATGCTGGCAATCAACCCCGGTCAGGTATTCGCTCAATTAGAGGGTATCCGTACCAAGGATCCAGCTTTTGGTCTGGATGCCATCTGGATTGAACCCAGCCAGCGGGAACACGCCCAGGCACAGGGTTATACCGTGGTCGATGTTGACACAGTAGTAGCTACCCATCTAAGTAAAATTCTGCAGAATCATGCTCATGATTTACTGGGTCGCGAAGAAGTGCAGCACCTGCTGGACAATCTTGCCAAAACAGCGCCTAAACTGGTGGAAGGTCTGGTACCCGATACTGTTCCATTAGGTACCGTACAAAAAGTGCTGCAAAACCTGCTGCAGGAAAACATTCCAATTCGTGACATTCGTACCATCAGCGAAGCCATTGCCGAACAGGCGGCACGCAACCCCGATCCTGAGGCAATCACTGCTGCAACGCGAATGGCTCTGGCACATTCTATCGTGCAGCACATAAATGGCACCCAACCTGACCTGCCTATTATCACGCTGGATCCAGAGCTGGAACAGATATTGCTAAAAACATTACAGGCATCAGGAGAAGGTGGCGCAAGTCTGGAACCGGGACTCGCAGAAAATATGCATAAAAATCTGCAAGAAGCGGCTCAACGACAGGAAATGTCGGGTGAGTCAGCGATTTTGGTGGTTCAGGCGGGTTTAAGGGGTTGGATTTCCCGTTTTATCCGTCACGCGATTCCAGGACTGCATGTGCTTTCCTACAACGAGATACCTGATGATAAACAAATACGCATTGTGGCAAATGTGGGTCGATAACAAGAAGGTGATGTGATGAAAATTAAACGTTTCCAGGCGGCAGATGTACGTCAGGCTATCCGCGAAGTACGTGAAGTACTTGGTCCGGATGCCGTTATCCTCTCTAATACACGCGTTGATGGTGGCGTGGAGATTGTAGCGGCTACAGATTACGATGAGACGCAATTCCGTCGTCAGAATAATGTCCCCCGTCCCGCAGCTGTCGCAGAAGAACCCAAAATTGAAATCGATCCTGCTCAACCGCAAGCACCTGCTTATGTTGCCCCGCAACAGAATATCTGGTCGCAGGAACCCACTCTGGTTCAGATGCGCAAGGAAATTGCCAGTCTGCGGGATATGCTACAAAACCAGCTATCTGATTTAACCTGGAAGGATATGGCAAGACAAAGTCCAACCCAGATGCAAGTTCTGCAACGGCATATGCGCATGGGAACAGATGTTGAACTCGCTAAACAACTGGTTACAGCCAGTCAGGGAATTGATGATCTGGAAACTGCCTGGCGTCAATCATTAGGCAAACTGGCGGCGCAGATCCCATTATCAGATCAGGATATTATCGAAAAAGGCGGCATCATGGCGCTGGTCGGACCGACTGGCGTCGGAAAAACCACCACTATCGCCAAACTGGCAGCGCGTTGTGCATTGAAACACGGTGCTCGCCAGGTGGGTCTGATTACCACGGACTGCTACCGAATCGGCGGTCAGGAGCAACTGCGTAGTTATGCCCGTATATTGGGAGTATCTTTACGAGTCGCGCGAAACCATCAGGAACTGGGTGAAGCACTGAACGATATGCTTGATCGGCGCTTTATACTGATCGATACTGCAGGTATGAATCCGCGTGATATGCAATTAACACAAAAAATAGCTTTGTTAACTCAGCATTCTCCCCGCATCCGACATTTCCTCACGCTGTCTGCAACCACCCAAAATTCTGCTCTGAATGATATCATTAAGGCGTTTTCGCACCTTAAATTAAGCGGCTGCATTCTGACTAAAACCGATGAGAGCAGCAGTCTGGGAGGCGCGGTCTCTGCAATAATTCGTCATCAACTGCCTTTGGCCTATATCTGCGATGGTCAGCAAGTACCTGAAGATCTCGGTCTGGCACGACCCAACAGTTTGGTGAATCAGGCCAGTGAGTTGATGCAATCTGAACAACAAGCACTGGATCCTCATACAGTATCCAGTTACGGAGGTTTTGCCGCTTATGGCTGATGCACCCCTGGACCAGGCAAGTGGTCTGCGAAAAATGACTCACATTCCGAAGCCGGTAAAAGTAATTGCTATTGCCAGTGGTAAAGGTGGTGTGGGTAAAACCAATGTGACAGTAAATATTGGTGTGGCACTTGCTACTCAAGGGAAAAAAGTCGTTCTACTCGACGCTGACCTGGGTTTAGCCAATATCGATGTGATGCTTGGCTTACACCCGCAATTCAATCTATTGCATGTTCTGGAGGGAGATAAAAGCCTGAAAGAAATTATGGTCGATGGGCCGTCAGGACTACAGATTATTCCGGCGGCTTCCGGCGTAAAGAAAATGGCTGAACTCAGCCCGGCTGAACATGCAGGTATGATTCAAGCTTTCAGTGAGCTCGATGATCATATTGATATCCTGCTTATCGACAGCGCAGCAGGTATTGCTGACAGCGTCGTCAGTTTTACCAAAGCGGCGCAGGAAGTCATCGTTGTTGTCTGTGATGAACCTGCCTCAATTACTGATGCCTATGCATTAATTAAATTACTGAGTCGCGAACATGGGGTTGAACGATTCCATATTATTGCCAATATGGGACGCAGTATTCAGGAAGGTCGTGAATTATTCGATAAAATCTCACTGGTTTGCGATCGCTTTTTGGATGTAACCTTAAACTTTATGGGAATAGTGCCTTTTGATGAAGATCTTCGTCGGGCTGTGAAAAAGCAACGTTCAGTGGTCGAGTTTTTACCACGCAGCAAATCTGCCACGGCATTTCAACATCTGGCAAAAAAAATTGATTACTGGCCGGTAGCCAAACAACCGAGGGGAAATATGGAATTCTTTGTTGAACGTCTGATACAGGCCAGTCTGGAAGCAGGTTAGGATGATTGGAGTAAGCATGTATTCCAGCCAAATATCAGAACTCACTCAGCATCAGCTGATTGAACAGCATGGTGGCCTGGTTAAACGTATCGCTTATCATCTGGTTGCCCGCTTACCCCACACAGTTGAAGTGAATGATTTAATCCAGGCTGGCATGATTGGTCTGCTGGATGCTTCCCACCAGTATAAAGCCAGTCAGGGTGCCAGCTTCGAAACGTATGCGGGTATTCGAATCCGTGGTGCGATGCTTGATGAAATTCGTCGCAATGATTGGGCACCACGCTCGGTACATCGTAAAGCACGTGAAATCGCTGAAGTCATGCATCAGCTTGAACAACAACTTGGCCGTTCACCAATGGATTTAGAGGTGGCGGATGCATTGGAAATGACACTAGATCAGTACCACCAGCAATTACAGGATGCATCAGGGCACCAGATATTCAGTCTGGATGATATGACTGATAATCAACTGACCGATGGTGACTCATTCGGTGGTGATGATGTCGGCCCCGCTGAAATCACCGAGAATAACAATTTTGAACGCGCGCTGGCAGAAGCGATAGACGGTCTGCCGGAACGTGAGCGGCTGTTAATGAGCCTGTACTATAATGAAGAATTAAACTTAAAAGAAATTGGTGAAGTACTCGGCGTCAGTGAGTCACGTGTCAGTCAGATCCACACTCAAACCGTGGTGAGATTGCGTAGTAAACTTCGCGATTGGATGCAGTAATTTTGGGAGGTATACCTTGGATAAAAATATGAAAATCCTCATTGTGGATGACTTTTCTACGATGCGACGGATTATCAAAAATCTATTACGTGATCTTGGCTTCAATAACACAATTGAAGCAGATGATGGTTTAACCGCCCTGCCCATATTGAATGCAGGTGGTATCGATTTCTTGGTAACCGATTGGAATATGCCCGGAATGCAAGGAATTGACTTGCTCAAAACTGTGCGAGCCGATCCCAAGTTAGCGACTTTACCCGTGTTAATGGTTACTGCCGAAACAAAACGGGAACAAATCATTGAAGCCGCCCAGGCCGGCGTCAATGGTTATATTGTTAAACCGTTTACGGCCGCGACATTAAAAGAAAAAATCGAAAAAATATTCGAACGTATCAACGCCCAATAATCCGCTGGAAAGGAATTTATGGAAGCTCTGAATAAAGCAGAACAACTTGAAGCCGCCCAGGCCCTTATTAATGCGATTGAACAGGATGACGAAGATCGTATTAAAACTGAATTAATGGCTCTCACCAATGCTCGCGAAAGTGCATTATTTCAGCAAATTGGCAAATTGACTCGTGAGCTGCACGAAGCATTAAATAACTTCAAAGTAGATGCCCGACTGGTAGATCTGACGCACAACGATATGCCGGATACCCGGGATCGCCTGAACTACGTTATTCAAACAACTGAAGAAGCTGCACACAAAACGTTAGGTTATATCGATAAAACCCTGCCTTTGGCTAATGAATTGAAACAAACTGCCGCTAAGCTCAATGAAAGCTGGCAACGCTTTCGAAATCGGGAGATGTCAGCAACAGAATTCCGTGATTTGAGCCGGGAAATTGAAGCTTACTTACCTGTGGTGAATACGCATGCTGGAGAGATCCACAATAACTTATCTGAAATGACGCTGGCACAGGGCTTTCAGGACTTAACCGGACAAGTTTTACGCCAGGTCATTGGACTGGTCGAAGAAGTTGAAAACAATCTGGTAAAACTGGTTAAGGTGGCAGGACAATCTCAGCAAAGTGGAGAGACGAAACAAGTCGATCCATTAAAAGCAGAAGGACCGCAGATAAATGCTAAAAATAAACCGAATGTGGTCAACAACCAGGACGATGTGGATGATTTGTTATCCAGTCTTGGTTTTTAGAAGGACAGGAGCATGGCCTTAGATACAGATGATGAAATTCTGCAGGATTTTCTGGTTGAGGCAGAAGAAATACTGGATGGGTTGAATGAGCAATTGGTTGCTCTGGAAACACAGCCACAGGATAAAGATTTACTTAACTCCATTTTTCGGGGCTTTCACACTATTAAAGGTGGCGCTGGATTTTTAAGTCTCGAAGCTATGGTAAACCTGTGTCATAAAGGCGAGGATGTATTTAACCTGTTGCGTCAGGGGGAACGCCTGGTTGATGCAGACATGATGGATACCTTTCTTAAGGTTCTGGATATTCTTAACAGTATGTTTGCTGAGGTCAAAGCCGGCTCCTATCCAACGGCAGCGGATCCAGTCATAATCGATCAACTGGCGGCTTATTTATCTGGTGAAGCCCCTCCCACTGCTGCTGAACCTGAAGCAGAGCCTGAACCGGCTCCTGAACCAGAAGTGAGCCCTCCGGCTGCTGATAACAATGTGGCCAGTGATGACATAACGGATGACGAATTTGAGGCGCTACTGGATCAGTTGCATGGCAACGCCGCTCCAGGCATTAGTCCACCTGCAGATCCTCCTAAAGCCGAATCAGCCAAATCAACTGGTGACGATGAAATCTCCGAAGAAGAATTTGAAGCGCTTCTGGATGAATTACAGGGAAAGAAACCAGCTCCTAAAACCACAGCTCCACTCGTAGCAAAACCTGCTGCCGAAGTCGCTAAACCTGTCAGTCCAGAAAAACCTGAACCTCAGGCCAAAACTGCTGATGATGAGGATGTAGTAACAGCGGTAAAACCAGCAGCATCTGCTGCTTCAGCCGCACCGCAAGCAGCAAAAGCTCCAGCGGAAACCAGTGTGCGCGTTGATACTTCACGACTGGATGACATCATGAATATGGTGGGCGAACTGGTTCTGGTACGAAATCGAATTAATACGCTTGAAGCGGCCTTTGAAAATGAGGAAATGGCCAAAGCCGTCAATAATCTGGCCGTAGTAACTGGTGACCTGCAAACCGCGGTCATGAAAACGCGGATGCAACCGATCAAAAAGGTATTCGGCCGTTTCCCTCGTGTGGTACGGGATTTGGCTCGCAGCCTGAAAAAAGACATCAACCTAGAATTACGTGGCGAAGAAACCGATTTAGATAAAAATCTGGTAGAAGCCCTGGCCGATCCCTTGGTGCATCTGGTTCGTAATGCTGTCGATCATGGTGTAGAAATGCCTGATGTACGTGAAGCTGCAGGCAAACCAAAACAAGGGCAAATCGTCCTCGCTGCCGCTCAGGAAGGTGATCATATTCTGTTGACTATTTCAGATGATGGCGCCGGAATGAATCCTGAAGTATTACGCCGTAAAGCTGTTGAAAAAGGCATGATGGATGAAGAAGCTGCTTCACGTCTGACCGAATCAGAATGTTTTGCATTGATATTTGCACCAGGCTTTTCGATGAAACAGGATATTTCTGATATCTCCGGTCGCGGTGTCGGTATGGATGTGGTCAAGACCAGTATTTCCAAACTCAATGGTGTCATTGATATTCAGTCGGAAATAGGCAAAGGCACTACACTTTCTATAAAAGTCCCGCTAACACTGGCGATCATGCCCACATTAATGGTGATGCTGGGAAACCAGATATTTGCCTTTCCACTGGTCAGCGTGAATGAAATTTTTAATCTGGATTTGAATAAAACCAATACCGTTGATGGTCAGCAAACTGTTATTGTTAGAAACAAAGCTCTGCCATTATTTTATTTGCGTAAATGGCTGAATAAAAACGATGTCACAGAGCGAAAGGCAACAACCGAACATGTCGTTATCGTCAATGTCGGCACACGAAAGGTCGGTTTCGTTGTTGACCAGTTGATTGGACAGGAAGAAGTGGTTATCAAGCCTCTGGGAGCCTTACTGCATGGCACCAAAGGCTTTGCAGGAGCGACCATTACTGGCGATGGACGTATTGCACTGATTCTTGATTTCCCAGAGTTAATGAATACCTACGCACATCGAAATTATTAAGGATATTTGTGACTGTTAAGGTACTGATTGTTGATGATTCAGCATTTTTCCGCCGGCGACTGACTGAAATCATTAATGCCGACCCACGGCTTGAAGTTATTGCCAGTGCCGCTGATGGTATGGAAGCAGTCGAACTGGTATCTCGCTACAGGCCCGATGTTATTACCATGGATTTGGAAATGCCTTTGCTGGATGGCATTGGGGCAGTTAAAAAAATCATGCGCCGTCGCCCTACCCCGGTGCTTATGCTTTCAACCTGGACCACTGACGGTGCCAAAGCCACACTAGAGGCATTAGATGCCGGTGCTATGGACTTTCTGCCAAAACGTTTTGAAGATCTGGCACAGGACAAAGCCAGCGCCCGGCAAAAATTATGTGACCGTATCAATTTTCTGGCAACTCATTCAAAGCCGGAAAAACATACCACTGCCATCAAAACGTCAGAATCACCGGTTACCATAACACCACTTGAAAAGAAAAAAATTGAACTGGTGGTTATCGGCACATCAACCGGTGGGCCTGTTGCTTTACAAAGTGTATTGTCCCAGTTGCCAGCAGAATTTCCGTTTCCGATTATTCTATTGCAGCATATGCCTGCAACGTTTACCCCCTCTTTTGCTGAACGACTGAATTCCCAGTGTCAGATCAAAATTAAAGAAGCTCAGCAGAATGATTCCTTAAAACCAGGAGTGGCTTATCTTGCTCCGGGTGGGCAACAACTGATACTTAAAGGCCGTCGTGGACAGCTTTATCTGCAGGTCGAAGCTGGTGCCGAAAGTGCGACATACCGCCCTTGTATTGATGTCACACTGGAATCAGTTGCTCAGATTTGCCCAGCACAGACCTTGACGATAATCCTTACCGGTATGGGAGCTGATGGTTGTGAGGGGGCGATAAAAATGCATCAGAAAGGCTCAACCGTATGGGCACAGGATCAGCAGTCCAGTACCATCTATGGTATGCCTATGGCGGTCGCCAAGGCAGGTGTGGCTGATAAAATTCTCAGCCTGGCTGAAATCGGCAAACTACTGACGGCACTTAAATAAGCGATGGATATCCTTAGCATCCTGGGGTTATTGATTGGGTTTGGTGCCATTATTGTCGGTCAGTATCTGGAAGGCGGTCATCTTGATACCATTCTTAATGCGGTGGCATTATTAATTGTATTAGGCGGCACACTGGGGGCCGTAATGCTTCAGACACCGATGAATACATTTTTGCGTGCATTGAAAATGACCGTATGGATATTCAAGCCACCCCAGCAATCGGCTAAACGTTTACTGGAAAAGATTCTCGACTGGAATCAAATCGCCCGACGTGAGGGGTTACTTCGCCTTGAGGCTATGGCCATGGAAGAAACCGATATCTTTACCCAAAAAGGGCTGCAACTCATTGCGGATGGTGCCGAGCCGGAAATCATTCGTGAAATTCTGGAGACCGATCTCGATATCATGGAGAACAATGATCTGCAGGCCGCTAAAGTCTATGAGGCCATGGGAGGTTATTCACCCACCATCGGTATCATTGGTGCGGTGTTAGGGTTAATTCACGTCATGGGAAATCTGGCAGATCCTTCCTCACTTGGGTCAGGCATTGCCGTGGCATTTGTTGCAACCATTTATGGTGTCGGGCTGGCCAACTTATTGTTTTTACCAATAGGGAATAAACTCAAGACTTTGGTACAACGCCGTACCCAATTACAAATGATGTTAATTGATGGCTTGATCAGTGTGGCTGATGGTGACAATCCACGTAATATCGAAAGCCGTCTGCAGGCTTATCTGGGTTAATACTATGGCCCGTAGAAAGCGTCATGAAGAACACGAAAACCATGAACGCTGGCTGGTTTCATATGCTGACTTCATCACCCTGCTATTTGCGTTTTTTGTGGTGATGTATTCTATTTCTTCAGTTAACGAAGGTAAATATCGGGTGCTATCAGAGACACTGGAGAGCGTTTTTTCACAACCAACCCGCAGTGAGGACCCCATTCAAATTGGCGAAGTCAGCCGAGGACAAGGCGAACGAGTAGCTTCGCCGGGTAAACCAGAACTACCTGACTTTGAAATTGAATTACCGGAACTCCCCAAGGAACGTCCACCCGTTTCCGAGCAGAGCATCCGAACGATTAATGACATTTCGCAACAACTCAGCAGTGCACTTGCCGATTTGATTACCAACGAAGATGTCAGCATCAAACAAACTGAAGACTGGCTGGAGGTGGAAATCAATTCCAATTTTCTGTTTGCCAGCGGTGATGCGCGTTTGGCACGTGAAGCTGTGCCTGTGATTGGTCAGATTGCAGATGTACTTTCACCCGTTGCCAACCCTCTGCAGGTAGAGGGGTTTACTGATGATCAGCCGATCAATACGCCACGATTTCCGTCAAACTGGGAGTTGTCTGCAGCAAGGGCCGCCAGCGTTGTGAATTTACTGGATCGTTTTGGCATTGAGCCGGGACGAATGTCAGCTATTGGTTATGGAGAGTTCAAACCGATAGCCGATAATGAAACGGAATTGGGCCGTCAAAAAAACCGTCGGGTTGTTCTTGTTATTCTGGGCAGCTCGGAAAGTCGGAGGACACTTGAAGTGTTTGATCAATTTAATCGCTCTGCAACAGAGCCAGAAAACTCAAGTAGTCCCATTACTGACACCTTGTCATCGCCGTTGATGGTGCCCGCCGGTAATGGTGAAGCATCTCCATGACGGTCTGGGCGATTGCCAATCAGAAAGGTGGCGTAGGCAAGACCACTACGGTGGTGAGTCTGGCCAGCCACCTGGCGTTGAAGGGCCATTCGACGTTGCTGCTGGATATGGATCCACACGGATCATTAACCACCTATTTTGGTTTTGATCCGGACAATATCGAAAACAGTATCTACACCTTATTCCAACACGCAGAACAACAACCACTGAATGCCATATTCAAAACGCTGAAGAAAACCAGTCAGGAAAATATGTACATATTACCGGCTGCCACTGCGATGGCAACGTTGGATCGCCAACTGGGCATTCAAAGTGGCAAAGGTTTAGTGATACAAAAAACTCTACAGCAACTTAAAGACCGTTTTGAATATGTACTGATTGACTGCCCTCCAATGCTGGGGGTGTTGATGGTGAATGCACTGGCTGCATGTGATGAGCTGTTAATACCGGTCCAGACTGAATTTCTGGCCTTAAAAGGGCTTGAACGCATGTTGCACACTCTGCACTTGATCAATCATTCCCGTCAGCACAAGCTTCCATATCTGATTGTGCCGACCATGTATGATCGTCGTACTCGGGCTGGCACCCAGACATTGCAAAAAATGCAAAAAGACTACGAAGATAATCTTTGGCAGGATGCGATTCCGATAGATACGCAATTTCGTGATGCCAGCAAATCAGGCATCCCCCTGCCTGCACTCAACCCTGAAAGTCGGGGTAGCATGGCGTATGAACGTCTAATGAAGAAACTCACCAAAGCCTCAGCAGTGGCAAAGTCAGATAAGAATGTCTAAGCCGACACAAATAAAAGAACCAAAACAAGCGTTAGCAGCCTATCTGCAGGAGTTATTGCTGGACAGTGAACCAGAAACTCTTGAACAGGTAGCTGCTGAGGTAGAACAGACAAAACCTGTTGCCGAACCCGAAATCTTTGCCGGCATCGAAAATTCGCCAGATAAACATCTGCAGGCATTATTATTCGAGGTGGCAGGAATGCAGCTTGCATTGAGTCTTGACGAACTGGATGGCATTGAAAACTGGCCAGAGGATGGGTTATCGCAAATTCCCGGGCATCCAAGCTATGTCGTTGGCACCCTTAGTCGACCTCAACAACATACCCAAGTAATTGACCTAACAACATTGATCACCAATCAATCAAGTAATTCAGATAACAACCGATACATATTATTAATAGATAATAAACAATTGGGATTGGCCGTCTCTGCGATACGTCATGTGGTCAAGCTTGAGGGTGATAATGTGCGTTGGCGGCGTGAACCAGGTCAGAGACCCTGGCTGGCGGGTATGTTAATGTCTCCACTGAGTAGTATTATTTCGTTACCCGAACTGTTAAAAATACTACGATAACAAGTAAAATTGGCACAGACTGTGCTTTGATGAATATATAAAAATAGCGTCATAAAATTGGCATTAAACTTGGTCAATTTTTTGAATAAGGAAAAAACCATGAGCGAGCAAGATAATCAGGCCGGAGATGATCCTATTCTGCAATGGGTTACCTACCATTTGGAACAGGAAGTCTATGGCATCAATGTGATGCAGGTTCAGGAAGTATTGCGCCCAACTGAAATAGCTCCAGTACCTGGAGCACCTGATTATGTGCTGGGCATCATCAATCTGCGCGGTAATGTGGTGACCGTCATTGATACTCGCAAACGGTTTGGTCTGCCTTCCCGCGAAGCTGACGAAGATTCGCGCATTATTATTGCCGAAGTCAGTGGTAACGTTATTGGCATGTTAGTCGACAGCGTCGCTGAAGTCGTTTATTTACATCAATCAGAAATAGACACTGCACCTAATGTCAGCAGTGACGATAGTTCGCGTTTTATTCAAGGCGTATGTAACCGCGATAAAACGTTATTGATTCTGGTAGACGTTAACAAACTGCTGAACGATGACGAAATCGCTGATATCGCTAGTTTCTGATGTGACATGGCTGACGAAATTCATCCTGCTCAACCACTTGTTCCTACAACAAGAGTGGATATTCCTGCAGATGAAAAACGCCGCCATAAACAGAACGAGCAGGATGATAATCATGCCGATGATAATGAAAAAGAAAATAAACAGCCAAAACGGCCACCTAAAACCGGCATTATTGATGAATATGTGTGATATCTCAGGAGATGTATCATGATGGTATACGGCTTATACAGTTTGGTTGGATTGTTGGGGATTATTCTACTGGTCACCAGCTACCGTTTCTTTCGCTTGAGCCGCTCCCAGGCGAGCCAAATCAGTGCCCTACAGCAACAGTTATCTGCTTTATGCAGTGCTGCAGTAGGCTCGGATGAGCGTATTGTTCGCTTTGAACAAACCCTGATGAAAATACGTGAGCAGCAAAACAGTATGGATTTGGGACAACCTCAACAACAAAGTTATGAGCATGCCATTCGCCTGGCAAGAAAAGGTGTTGATATCAATCAGCTTATTGATAATTGCAATCTGAGTGAAGAAGAAGCTTTGTTGATTACCCGTTTGCATGGAGCACAGCGTCAGTCCGTAACCGATTTGCATTAGGGCTTGTTTATATTTTTATTGGGTAAGACTAAAGCTAAGATTTATTAGGCAGAGCCCGTTGCGGCTTACCAATTAAATAGCCCTGCACAAAGTCCACACCGAATTCCTGCAACATCTTCAGCGTCTCCCTGTCCTCAACAAATTCAGCTACCGTTTTTTTGCCGAGACTGTGTGAAATATCAATCATCGATTTCACCAATAATTGATCCACCGGGTCATTATGCAAATTGGTGATAAAACCACCATCAATTTTCAATATATCTACCGGGAAATGTTTTAAATAGCTGTAAGAATTGAAACCGGCACCAAAGTCATCCAGTGCGAAGCGGCATCCCAAATGTCGCAGACGATCCACCATCTGTTTGGTTTGTTCAAAATTGGATATGGCTGACGTCTCAGTAATTTCAAATACAAGACGCGAAGGATCGGCACCGGTTTCCAGCAGTTTGCGTTCCACCAGAGGATATAAATTCTGATCGAGGAAAATATTGCCCGATAAATTTACCGCCAGTGCTGTGTCACTAGGTATGTGCCTTAGCAATTCAAATGCATGATTGACCACCCACAAATCAATCTGGTGAATTAACCCCATTGCCTCAGCAACGGGAATAAAATCCTGTGGGTAGTAGAGTTTGTCGCCCTGTCCACGCATTCGAATCAAACACTCGTAGTGATTGATTTTTTTCTCTTTCAGCGAGTAAATGGGCTGAAATTCCAGAACAAATTTTTCTTGTTTCAATGCCGCACGAATTCTTGGTGCCCATTCGACACTGTGTCTTAATGCATACATCTCACGATCTGCCGGGCTGTATACATGCACCCGATTGCGACCACGTTTTTTGGCGGTATAACAGGCCTGATTGGCATGTGAAAGAATTTCTCCTACCGTCGAGGCATCTGCTTCGGAAATGCATTTAACACCGATACTGGCTGATAAATGATACTGGTGATCATGAAAAGTAAAACTATAGCCATCAAACAGGTCTCGTAAACCTTCTGCCCGCGTTACGGCGGTTTCTGGGTCGATTGTGTCGACTAATACCGCAAACTCATCAGAACCGATTCGAACCAGTGTGTCACGAACTTTAAAAAATCCCCGCAACGAATTTGCAACCTGTACCAGTAAGCTATCACCTGCCTCATGACCCTCAGCGTCGTTAAGAACCTTAAAGCTATCCAGATCAATATAAAATACCGCACTACTGGTATGAAAATTTCTCACCTGGGTTAAGGTGATTTCAAGTGCCTGTTCCAGGCGACGCCGATTTGCCAGTCCAGTCAAATCATCATGATTTACTGAAAATTGCAGTCGGGCTTCCATCACCCTTAATTGGGCATTTTCGTCTTCAATCTGTAGTTGACGGAGATAGTAATGATCGCGTTCACGCTTGGTAGCCAGAGTTGTCATAACCGCTGGCGGCAATGACTCAGCAGTAAGCGGGCGATATAAAAGCGAAGTCACACCATGTCCCAAATCAGTCAATAACTGGTTATGGTTCCACTGGGATTTTTCGGTTAGGGCGATAACCGGAATGCGCCGCCATTCATCAAACTGATCCAGTTTCAGTCGCAGTTCACGAGCATTACATTCACCCAAACGACAATCCAGAATAATTAAATCAATATCACATTGGTCATCATTAATGTTATTGCGCAGTACTTGCATCAGCTTTTCTGAACCATTGGCACTGGTGATGTTAGTAAATCCACTAAGTGACAACATGGTTTGCAGAAAAGCCAGATCAGAAACGCGTGTCCCGCTAACCAGAATTCGTGCCGCCAGTAAATCATTAACCTCCGCAGCAGATATTGGCGCCGTCAGGCTCTGCTCGGATGTCTTTGACACCTGTGACTCAATTGTTAGCAGTTTATTCATCTGTTCTGTATGCGGTTACTTTTGACCGGTTTTAGAGATACATGCAGATGAAAATAGCGGTTTTATATTTTAAAATCAACACTTAATGTGATTTTTATAATGCGATTTATAAAGTATTGAAGAAATTTAGCCGTTATAAGCTCAATGATAATGGTTCGATATAGATGAATTGATAAAGGAATTTAACCTTTTTCTTTGGGAAACTTTCCTGAAACAATATAGGCATAGGCAATCACTTCAGCGATTACCCGATATAAAGCTTCGGGTATCGCTTCGCCTAGCTGCATATCTTTAAGCATGTCCGCTAACGCTGCATCTTCACGGAGCGGAATATTATGCTGTTTGGCAATGCGGATAATTTCAGCGGCAATATCGCCTTCACCGCTGGCGGTCACTGTCGGTGCATTATCACCATCATAATGCAGTGCAATTGCTCGTAGTGGCTGCGTTTGCTGTTTCATACCGAAATATCCAGTAATGCATCTGAGTTGGCTGTCTGCGTCACCGGCGTTAACCATTTCACCGGGGCACAGTGACAACTTAATTGTTGCACCTGTAGATCAAGTGCCGCTAATTTTTCACGTAATAAATCGATATTTTCCTCCAGCAAGGCTACCGCAATGGGATCTTCTGCCGTTAATGCCACACTGACGACACTTGATTGCAAGCCTATCGATGCCCGAAGTTTACCAAGGTTTTGCGTTTCCAGATTCAGTGTGACCTGCCATTGTTCTTCATCTTGCTGGTTCTGCTTGCCCCCCTGCTGAAACTGTAACTGCATCCACTGTAACTGTTGTTTGTCCCGTAGTGGCACATCCATTAACCAGACCTGCTGTTGGGTTGGGCTATCCGCCTCCCTTACCAT
>DELT01000073.1 GCA_002354555.1 Methylophaga sp. UBA2689 | reverse complement strand
TTGTTAAGCCCTGAACCGGAAGTAAATAAAAAGGTTCATGAGGATCGCGATGGCGATTACCTGGGCTTGATGCTGACGTTTGCGTTGTCGATAAGCGGATTTATTGCCTCTTTCTATCTTACCAGCGACTGGGCTGGTCAGGCACGTTTGCAGTTACTTAACGTTTTTAATAATGGCCCTATGTCGGCGGTTGGTGTTGAGTTAGTGCGCTTAGTACTGGCCACCATGGTGGCCGTGATTATTGCCAGAGTGTTGATCTTGATGGGCTGGGCGCAGAAAAGCATTGTGCATCGAAGCTATGTTGAACCCGTGCAGGATTTCTTCAAACGCTACGGCCTATCTATGGCGTTGTTGTTGCTTTCGTTGATTGGGTTATATCGAATATCCGATATTGTGCTGGGTGTTGTGGCCAATATTTTTTATCAGGATATGGGCTTCACCAAGCCAGAGATTGCCACGGTGGTGAAAACCTTTGGTTTGTTTATGACCATTGTTGGTGGTTTTCTTGGCGGTATTCTAGCGTTACGTTTTGGGGTGATGCGCATCCTGTTTTTAGGGGCGGTTTTATCGGCATTGACCAATCTGTTGTTTATGCTGCTTGCCCAAATGGGCAATGATATCTGGATGCTGTATATCGTGATTTCTGCTGATAATCTGTCCGGCGGTATGGCGAGTGCCGCCTTTATTGCATTTTTATCCAGCCTGACCAATATCTCGTTTACCGCGGTGCAATATGCCATTTTCAGTTCATTAATGACCTTATTGCCGAAAATCCTTGGAGGGTATTCCGGGACGATGGTCGAAAGCATTGGTTATGAGCAGTTCTTTTTGATGACTGCTTTAATGGGGGTACCAGTATTGCTGCTGGTCTTCCTGGCTGCCCGCCGTTTTCGAATTGATGGTTAGCTGATTAGCTTATGTGGCGCTGGCTATTCATTATCATGGTGATCTTTGTTGGCTGGCGTTACTGTTCACCCGACGCCATCCATTACGCCGCGCCTGATAAAGTCATAGATAAAGCACCTTTACAAGCCGAAGTAGCAGATCTTCCGCCTATACCTTTTGATGACTATGCAATACAGCCGATGGCTGAATTTACCCTGGAAGCCAGAGTTCTGGCACGGGAAGATTATTGGTTAGGACGTGAAACTGATTTATCACCCACCGATTTGGTATTGGGCTGGGGAGAAATGGCGGATCCTGAAGTTGTTAAACAGATCAACATTCGCCAGTCCGGTCGCTGGTATTTCTGGCAGGTCGATTCATTTCCGATTCCTCGTCGGAACATTGAAACCCAAAGCGCCAATATGCATTTGATTGCGGCGAATGATGAAGTCGCCAGAACGCTTAAGCAGATCCGTCCGGGACAATTAATTACTCTGCAGGGCTATCTGGTAAATGTGAATGCCGATGATGGCTGGCGCTGGCGCAGTTCGTTAACTCGGGATGATACTGGTGCCAATGCCTGTGAATTAATTTACGTGAAACAACTGAAAATCATTTCCTAACAGCTGGTTTTAGCGGGAAATTTCCCCGAAATGTTTATGCTATGTTGACTGCTTGAATTAACAACAAGGAGTTAATTATGTCGAATAGCGCTATTTCAATCGATGATTACGAGGCCATTAGCAAACTGATTCAGCATTATATTGATGGTGCTGTGGCAGGCCGTGGTGAACTTATGAAACCGGCGTTTCATCAGGATGCCACCATTTATGGTTATGTTGGTCCGGATTTATTTGCCGGCCCCATTCAGGGCTTGTATGACTGGAATGATGAAAATGGACCGGCCAAAGAGATGCAGTCCAAAATTACCCATATCGATGTGGTTGGCACAGCAGCCAGTGTTAGACTCGAATCAGATAATTGGACCGGTCATCGCTTTACCGATTTTTTTAATTTATTGAAAATTGATGGCAAATGGCAGGTGATGAATAAAGTCTTTCATCTGCATGATTAAAGCTTATCGAGGGTCTGTTTATTTTTCATCGCCGCCTCTGTTGGGACTGAAAACGTACCAATCAAGGCGCGAGGAGTGCAGTTTAGCCGTTCTAAATAAATGACGAGCAACGCAGAGTGGTGCGTTTTCTGTCACAACCCATAGGGCTGGGCCTATTTGTCCATCCCATAGGTTGAGAATGCCTACACCCTATCAATTACACCTTGCAAGATGGAAAATAGACACCAGCAGTGGTGACGATGAAAGATAAACAGACCCTAAACTGCTGGATTAATCCAGCAGCTTGTAACACGGTTTGTAAGCATTTTCGTCCTGTCCCAGTTTCATACGTTTTTCACGGACAAAGATACGTAACAAGTCATCGATGGCTCGCATTAAATCCGGATCGCCGTTGATGATGTAAGGGCCATGTTTGGCTACTTCGCGAATACCAAAGGCTTTTACATTACCGGCAACAATCCCCGAAAATGCCGAACGTAAATTGCTCGCCAGTTCATGACCTGGCATATCGGGATATAGCCGTAAAGATGCCATATTCTCATGGGTAGGAATAAATGGCTGTTGCAGCATCGGATCGATATGCAGCTGCCAATTGAAATAATAGGCATCCTGCGATTCACGACGGGCAAGATGTACCTGATCAACTGAATCACGAATGATTTGGCCCACTGTGGCTGGCTCGCCAATGACAATTTGATATAGTTCAGCCACCTTATCGCCCAGACAACGGCGCAGGAATTTATCCAGTGTCTCGAAATAATCACGGCAGGATTCTGGGCCGGCAAATACCAGCGGGATGCCTTGTTTGTTTTCCGGATGAAGCAGGATACTCAGCAGGTAGAATATTTCCTCGACCGTACCGACGCCCCCAGGAAACACAATAAAACTGTGGCCGAGACGGACAAATGCTTCCAGCCGTTTTTCAATATCCGGCATGATTACCAGTTCATTAACAATCGCATTAGGTGATTCTGAAGCAATAATGCCGGGCTCACTGATGCCAATATAACGACCGTTTTTGAATTGTTGCTTGGCATGTCCCACCGCCGCACCTTTCATCGGGCCTTTCATTGCGCCAATACCGCAACCGGTAATGATGTCGAGACTTCTTAAACCCAGTTCGTAACCCACATGTTTGGCGTAATCATATTCTTCCCGTGGTATCGAATGACCACCCCAGCACACCACCAGATTCGGTGTCATATTGGGCTTGATGGCATCTGCGTTACGCAGAATCATAAATACACTATCGGTAATCTGTTCTGAGGTTGGTGACGTTTGCCGGGCAAGAATTTTGAAATCGGTATAGATAATATCGCGCAGCGCCGAGGATAAATGCTCCTGAATACCGCGAATGATTTTATCGTCAACAAAAGACTGTGCAGGAGCATTTTTGATTTCCAGCACTACACCACGTGATTGCGGCACCAGATTGATATCAAAATCCGCATAGGTATGAAAGATCTGCTCGGCATCATCCTGATGACTGTCGGTATTTAAAATCGCCAAAGCGCAATCGCGAAACAATCGATGCAAATCTTCGCTGGTATTGCTGATGCGTTGGATTTCTTCCTGAGATAGCAGATTTAAGGTTCTTAATGGGCGAATCGTGGTGTATTGGATTTTGTTCATAGACTTCTAATGATAAAAAAGGCGAGCCAACATACTCCCACTGTTACGGGTGGGAATCAATGGAATAGTCGATGGCCGTTAAAATAGTGGCCAGTTTTTTGTTACAGGAAAGCCAAGCCGGATTGATTCCGGCTCAGTTTGGTTTAAAAATGAAGCTGTTTATTGCTGCTGAACGTAAGCCTGCCAGCCTTTAAGATGACTGATATCGCTAGCGTTGGTGATAGCATACGGCTCACAGATAAAGCCCGTGTACCATTGCTGATCGTCCAGTTGGACCTTACCAATACCTAATGGGGCAGGGATCCCAGCGACAAACGATCCAAAGCTGGCAGTAGATAATTCCCATAATTCAACTTCAATCGCTTCACCATGTTGTTCATCTCTGACCAGTCCAGGCCGAGCTGGTGGACCGCCGGGAAGTGCATAAAGCCGGTAATCTGAACTGGTTTGTGTGGCGCGTATTAATTTGCCGCCGCGCTCCCGCAATTGCCAGTTAAGCGGTTGTCCTTCTAGATGCGCTCCACAGACAACGACCTGTATCCGGTCCATCACCCCGGCGTTTAACGCATGAGACTCAGCAAGCGGCAACGAGGTTGCTCCCAGCGGTAATTTCAATGTTTGTTGCAATCGATTAGCATAAGATAATAAGCGGGTATCACTGAAGGCTCTGGAAAACAGTGTCACACCAAAAGGTAACCCGTTTGCGTTGAAACCTGCCGGAACGGCAACCGCGCTGCAATCGAGCAGGTTCATAAAGTTGGTGTAGTAACCCAGCTGGCTATTAAGTTTAATTGGCTCTGCCTGCACCTCTTTGATTTTGTAAATCTTGCCGGCGGTAGGGGTCAGAATAAAATCAAAGTTTTCCAGTACCGGAGTGACCTGCTGTTTGCAGTGCTGTAGTTGGTATTCAGCACTAAACAGATCCTCGGCTGAAGCGGTATTATTACTATCGAGAATTTGTTGTAAAACCGGCAGCATATCCTCACGTTTCACATTAGCAGTGGCAATTCGCCGTTCTGCCACCCACGGGCCTTCGTATAATAATCTGGCCGCCGTCAGAAACGGCTCAAAATCAATTTCATGACAGGTGCCGCCAAGTTTTTTCAGTGTTTCAACCGTGTTATAAAAGCCTTGTTCAGTTTCCTGATCGCCAAAAAATGCTAATTGTCCAGCCTGCGGAATGGCAAAGTTAAAGCTATCAGTTGCAAGTTGGCCATAATTTTTTCGGTTGGTATCTTTATTGTGTCGGGAGTAATCATCCTTGGAATCAAACGCAGCAGCCGCTTCAAATACCCGATTTGCATCATCTGTAGTCAAACTGAAAATGGAAACACAATCCAGACTTTTACAGGCAGGCACCACACCGTGATTACTGAGCAAACCTCGCGACGGTTTCAAACCAATCAGGTTATTGAATGCAGCCGGTACCCGACCTGAACCAGCAGTGTCGGTGCCTAAAGAAAAACTCACCAGCCCCAGTGCGACCGCGACGGCAGAACCTGAACTGGAACCACCGGAAATATACTCTGGATCAAAACTGTTATGACAGGCTCCCCATTTATCCGGTGAACGCACACCAACGAGCCCGGTGGCAAATTGATCCATATTGGTTTTGCCAATCGGAATCGCCCCGGCATTAATCAGTAATTCCACCACATGAGCGGATTGCTCTGCTGTGTAGCGATAGGCTTCACAACCAGCTGTGACATCCACACCAGCCAATTCAATATTGTCCTTTATCGCAAACGGAATTCCGTACAACGGCAATTTATCAGGTGATTGGCCGATTAAATTATCCAGATAAGGCTGAATGGCTTCGCGAGATAACAGGGTTATCCAGATATTTCGATCAGCATAGGTGGTAGCGCGTTTCAGTACCTCATCAATCAGTTTATGTGGAGACAGCTTGCCATCACGATAAGCCTGATGGATGGCATCAATGGTCATATCCATTATTCTGCCTCCCCGGAAATAACGACCAGTCGATCACCCATACCGACCTGCGCGCCGGCCTGTCGTTTAATTTCTGTGACGGTACCGGCTTGAGTCGCTGTTATCTGGATTTCCATTTTCATCGCTTCAAGGATCATCAATACATCGCCTTCTTGTACAGACGAGCCGATTTCTACTTCCACTTTCCAGACGCTGCAATTGAGCGGGCTATCAACGGAAATCGCATTTTCTGGCAAAGGTGCACTTTCCTCATCGATGATCTGCGGTTCATTGCCACTATCAAAATGTAAAAGACCCTCGCGTTTCCAGTGTTCCAGCTCCTGTTCAAAGGCGAGTTCACGCTGGCGGGTAAAGCTGTCAATCGACTCTTTATGTTGCTCAATAAACTGGTTATAGCGTTTGAGATTGAAGGTGGTTTCTTCAATCTTCAGCGGGTAATTGCCCTGTGGAAAATCACGACGGATCTGTACCAGTTCATCATGAGTAACTTCATAAAACTTGATTTGATCGAAAAAACGTAACAACCAGGGTTTAGTGAATTCAGTGGTTTGCAGATAACGATTCCACATCTGCAGGGTCCGGCCGATAAACTGATAGCCACCCGGTCCTTCCATGCCATAAACGCACAGATAGGAACCGCCGATACCTACAGAGTTTTCAGCCGTCCAGGTCCGGGCAGGGTTATATTTGGTGGTGACCAGACGGTGTCTGGGGTCCAGTGGCGTTGCGACTGGCGCGCCCAGATAGACATCGCCCAGGCCCATCACCAGATAACTGGCCTCAAACACAATACGCTTCACTTCATCGACCGAGCTAAGTCCGTTTATACGACGAATAAACTCAATATTATCCGGACACCAGGGAGCGTTATGACGTACCCCTTGCATATACTTCTGAATAGCTTGCTGACAGGCTTCGTCATTCCAGGAAATGGGTAAATGCACGATACGTGCAGGCACGTCCATTTCTTCGATATTGCTGATTTCCTGTTCAGCTTTTTTGAGAATACCAACCAGAGTTTCCAGGGAAATTTGCAGACCATTGTAGTGGATCTGCAGCGAACGAATACCGGGTGTAAGCTCCCGTAATCCTTGGATATTTTGATCCTGTAACCACAACATCAACGCATGTACCTTAAAGCGCAGATTGATATCCAGTTTCAGTTCGCCATATTCGACCAGCAGATAATGATCGCCAGCCAACCGGTAGCAGACATCTATACCAGTCTCTGGCGAATTCAGCGTGTCATAGATGGGCGAGCCAATTTCTGTGGGGACGACCTCAACAGATTGTTGCGTCAAATTGCTCAGCGATTCCAGCTGAGCCCGTTCCATGGCTCTGGCGGTTTCTATCGACACTGGAATAAACCGCACGGTATCGCCGGCTTTTAATTGGCCTATTTTCCATAGTTCTGCGGTGATTACCGTGGCCGGACAGACAAAGCCACCCAACGACGGACCATCGGGGCCGAGAATAATCGGCATATCACCAGTGAAATCAATGGTGCCCACCGCATAGGCATTATCATGAATATTGGACGGGTGTAAGCCTGCTTCGCCGCCGGTATTTCGAGCCCATTCCGGACGTGGTCCAATCAGTCTGATACCGGTGCGGCTGGAGTTATAGTGAATTTTCCAGTCAGCGGCAAAAAACGTTTCGATATCCTTTTCGGTGAAGAAATCCGGCGCGCCATGCGGGCCGTAAATAACCTTAATCTCCCAGTGAGTGGTTATTTGCGGAATTAATTCGGCAGGCGTTGTTGTTAAATCAACTTGAGAGGTTTCATCTGATAAATGAAGAACATCACCAGTTTTTAACGTTCGACCGACATGGCCGCCAAATTGACCCAGGGTAAAGGTGGAGCGGGAGCCTAGATAATTCGGGCATTGAATGCCACCAGCCACCAGCAGATAAGACCGCGTACCGGCGGCTTTGATTTGACCCAGTGTAAGTTTGTCGCCGCTAGTGACAGAGTATATTTGCCAGCAATCAATCGGCTCGCCATTGAGTTTGGTCTCAATGGTGGCACCAGTAATGATAATTTGGCTGCTGCAGTTAAATACCAGTTCCGGGCCGCTCAGCGTGATTTCCAATCCAGCACAGTCTTCCGTGTTACCAAGCAGACGATTACCCAACCGGAACGACCAGTTGTCATACGGGCCAGAAGGCGGAATGCCGATATCCCAATAGCCTTGCCGACCGGGATAATCCTGCACTGTGGTCATGGTGCCTGGCGATATAACACTGAAGGTATTGGGCTGATAAACAAAACTGTCCAGATACCGAGTGGTGATGCTGGCGGATAAAAAGGCGGCATCATTCAAAATATGGCTGAGATAGTCGGTATTGGTTTCAATACCGTAGATGCTGATTTGTTTCAGTGCTGTGAGCAGTTTCTCATGCGCCGTTTCGCGTGTTTCTGCAAAGCTGATCACTTTAGCCAGCATCGGATCAAAAAAAGGCGAGATCTCGATACCGGGTTTAATCCAGTGATCGATACGTAAATCCGGCAGTTGAGGAAAAATAACCTCCGTTAACAAGCCAGCAGACGGCTGGAATTTTTTGAATGGATCTTCGGCATACAACCTTACTTGTATGGCATGACCATGAGGTTTGGGTGCTTTGAGAGGCAATGTGCTTTCCTGCGCTCCGACCTCAATCATCCAGCGAACCAGATCCACCTGATAAATAGCCTCGGTAACACCGTGCTCAACCTGCAGCCGGGTATTTACCTCCAGAAAATAAAAGTCATGTGTCTGGGCATCGTAGACAAATTCCACGGTACCGGCGCTGCGATAATTAACAGCTGCCATTAACCGGACGGCAACCTCGTGCATAGACTGACGAACGTTGTCGGGAATATTCGGCGCTGGCGCTTCTTCAATCACTTTCTGATTACGCCGTTGACTGGAACAGTCCCGATCGCCCAGTGCCAGAACATGTCCCTGACCATCGCCGATAATCTGCACTTCGATATGTCGCGCCTGGGTGATAAATTTTTCGATAAACACGCCATCATTGGAAAAATTATTAGCGCCGAGTCGTTTAACCGAATTAAAGGCGTTTTTCAGCTCAGCTTCGTTATCACAACGGCTCATGCCGATACCGCCACCACCGGCGGTGGATTTAAGCATTACCGGATAACCTACGATCTGAGCAGTTGTGATCGCCTGTTCAATATCCGCGAGTAATTCTGAGCCGGGCAATAACGGAACATCGTTTTGCTGAGCCAGTGCTCTGGCACTGTGTTTCAGACCAAAGGCTTCCATCTGCTCCGGTGTGGGGCCCAGAAAAACCAGATTATTGGCTTCACAAAGCCGGGCAAAGTCGGGGTTTTCACTTAAAAAACCATAACCGGGATGAATTGCTTCTGCGCCGATTTCTCTGGCAATTTCGAGAATGCGTTGCTGATTCAGATAAGTGTCTGCAGCGCGGCCTTCTCCAAGCGAAAAGGCTTCATCAGCAGTACTGACATGCAAAGAGTCACGGTCCGCTTCTGCATAGATGGCAACAGCCTGAATACCCATTTGCTGGAGGGTGCGAATGATTCTGGTGGCAATAGCCCCGCGGTTGGCAATTAAAATCTTCTTGAACATGGTTTCATCATCTCAAGGTGTGGGTCGTCCCACTGAAAAACCGGCGTGTTTCAAGTCGTCTCAAAACACGTTATTGCTGTTTGTATTATCAATCCCAGATGTATAGGCCTATCGGTGTCGGGTTGTAGGCATTACAAGGGTTATTAAGCTGAGGACAATTAGAAATCAACACAATGACATCCATTTGAGCCTGCATTTCAACGTATTTACCGGCTTCGGAAATACCGTCTGCAAAGGTCAATCCACCTTGTTCGGTGACCGGTACATTCATAAAAAAATTGATGTTGTGCGTGATATCGCGTTTGCTGATGCCGAACTGTTCGTTTTCCGCAACCGCCAACATCCAGCTGTCACGGCAGGCATGCATGGTTTTCTTCTCCAGTGCGTAACGCACGGTGTTGGATTCCGTAGCACAGGCACCGCCTAACGTATCGTGACGACCGCAGGTGTCGGCGGTAATGGTTAACATGGGATTTCCCATATTGGTCAACAACGTGGTGCCGGCAGTCAGGTAAACGTTTTTCTGTTCACGAATGGTATCAATCGCGCTGTAGCGTTCAGCAGGATCAGCAACACTGTAGAACAGCGTATCTGCTGCCTGATTGCCGTGTAAATCCACAATCCGTAAGGTCTGGTTTTTCAGCAGAGGTTGCATCCAGTAATCACCAGCCAGTACCTCTTCGTAACGGACTGCCTGATTAATATTCAAATGACTTTCTTTAATCACGATCTGTTTGTCCTTTTTCGTTAATGATGTGCACACAGGTGATAGAGACGATTGTTTGCAAAACCACGTTGGTTTTCGGCACAGGCATTCAGGCACAGATCGTCTTCAGTGACGGCGGCAGCATTACGAATTTGATAGATAACGGGGTTTTTCGGATAGGTCGCTGCCGTGTTCATCGGGTGTGGGCAGGTGTGGAACAGCACCAGGGTATCCATTTCAAAGCGCAGATCTACATAATCACCGGCTTTACTGTGGTTTTCGACATAGGTCAGATTGCCAAGATCATCTGTTTTGATACTGCTAAACAAATTCAGATTGGCTGCCATATCGCGTTTATTCAGACCATATTTGGCCAATTCGACTAAAAAGGCCTGTTCGCCACTGATGGTCCAATCATTACGAAACTGTTGGTAATTTTTGACGCCCCATTTAGCCTCCAACGTAGCATTGGTCAGATTGCCGCCAACGGTATCGTGCCAGCCCAGTGTATCTTCAGTGATTGAGCAAAAAATGCGGCCCATATCGGAATAGAGACAGTGGCCCTTGGTAAGTTTGAAGGTGTGCTGACATTTCAAGGTGTCGGGAGCGTTGTAGCGTTCCAGCATATTCTCCGGGTTGTAAAACAACATGCCGACATTGGCACCACCTTCCTGGTCAATCAGCCGCAGGGTGGTGCCTTTTCGCATCAGCATTGACCAATGAGCTCCACCTGGAAGTGTGTCTTGATATAAAACATCTTTGTCTTGGGTAATTTCAGTCATTATTTATAGCCTGTTGTGTCATCAACGTCTCTTGAAAATCTTTGTTGATTTGTTTTTTGGAACGTCCTACCGGTATGTCATAGGTGATCGATGCTCCATAACGGTTTGGCTGATCAGGATCATGGCGCTGTTTATCAAAGACCAGCAGTTGGGTGCCTAGGGAGAAACCTTCGGAGAGATCATGGGTGATCATAAAAATCGTGATATTGGTCTCGCGCCAGATATCCAGAATCAACTCATGCATATCGGATCGAATACCGGGATCCAGTGCACCGAAGGGTTCATCCAGTAACAGAATTTGTGGCTGTTTAATTAAGGCCTGAGCAATTGCCAGGCGTTGTTGCATACCCCCTGATAATTCGCTGGGATATTTGGTTAAAGCGTGGTCTAGACCGACCTTTTCCAGCAAAGCAATCGCTCGTTCACGAATAGCCTGACGTTTTTTGCCAAAGCAGCGACCCAGTAGGGGAGATTCCTTCAGTTCCTCACCCAGCATCACGTTTTCGACGACGTTAAGGTGGGAAAATACCGAGTATTTCTGAAACACAATACCGCGATCAGCACCCGGTTCATTGGCTATTGGTTTACCGTTTAACAGCAATTCACCTCGAGTGGGTTGCTCAGTGCCCAGCAGCATTTTCAGGAAGGTGGTTTTGCCACAACCTGATGCACCAACCAGCGTGACAAATTCGCCGGCTTTGACATCAAGATTGATATTTTCCAGCACGATATTGTCGCCGTATTCCTTCCATAGATTTTTGATCTTGATATCGTTCATTTGCTTTCTCCCTGCTCATTCGCATGCCAGGGAAAAACGCCTTTTGACAGGCGTCTCAGCAGGTAATCCATCAAAAAGGCCAACAAGGTGATCCACACCACATAAGGCAAAATGATGTCCATCGACATATAACGTCGAACCAGAAAAATCCGGTATCCCAGCCCTTCGGTGGCTGAAATGGCTTCTGCTGCAATGAGAAATAACCAGGCTGAGCCCAGACTCAAACGAACCGCATCAATCAACTTGGGTAACACCTGAGGTAACACTACCCGCAGAATCAATTGCCAGCTGTTGGCGCCCAATGTCTGAGCTTTAATGATGATTTCATGCGGTAATGCCATCACCCTGAGCTGTACATCCCGAATCAGAAAGGGCGTGATGCCGAGCACAATCAGCATCACTTTGGAGAGTTCACCCAGACCGAAGATAATGAACAATATCGGCAAAATCGCTAAAGGTGGCACCAGTGAAATGATGGTTATCACCGGTGCTATTCCAGCTCTGATCAATGGAATAATGCCGACCAGAATGCCAATAATCAGACCGGTCAAAGCACTGATGCCGACGCCGAGTGCCAGCCTTTGCAGACTGGCAGCCGTATCCGCCCACAATACATAATCACCGGTACGCTTGTTGGGCTCGAATGCCAGATAAGACACCGCATCGATAAAAGACTGCATTGACGGCATCAATTTATCATTCGGGTTAATCGCCAGACGTTCACTGGAAAAGTAAAAATAAACAATCCCAATAACAACGAATGGCAATAGACCCAGCAGGCATTTTCCTAGAGTACCTGGACGTTGATTGATCAGTCTCTTCACGAGAAACTCCCTGTGTTACTTAACTTAAAGGGCGTTATCCGCGGCCATTTTCATGAAGCTGGAATCAAATCTGAGTTTGACATTATTTTTATCGCCTGCCACGTCACCGTTAGGGTAGGCAATTCCAATAAAATCAGCATCCATCGCACCATCGCCTAACAAACCATGGTCAAATGAGAAGTCAGTAATGTGTTTCATCGTAGCTTGCAGCTGAGCGCTGTTGGCAAAACTGACTGCTTCGGCGGCTGTGTAGAACATGTTGGTTGCATCCAGCTGTGCTTGATAGCCTGCGAGATCGGTTCCTGATGCTTCAGCCATCATGGTCAAGGCTTCTTCATCACCTGCTTGCATTTTGGCCATGATTTCATACCAGGCGCCGGTTAACGCTTTACCAAAAGCCGGATTAGCTTCTAGCGTTTCAGTGTTAACTACTAACAGGTCGATGATTTCGCCCGGGATGTCGGAGGAATCAAATACCTTGGTGGTATCAGGAATAGCGGTGATTTCTGACAGTAATGGATTCCAGGTGACTGTGGAGGTGACATCCGATGCATTAAATACTCCTACCAGATCGGCATCAGAAGTGTTGACCACGGTTACATCGCGTTCACTCATCTCTACGCTATCCAAAGCACGCGCTAACAAGTAATGCGAAACGGATAATTCGACCAGATTGACCCGTTGACCTTTAATATCGGCAAGCTTTTTATCTGCGCCTTTCAGCACGATGCCATCATTGCCGTTGGAAAAGTCACCGATGATTAAAGCTGTACTATCCACACCACCCGCAGCAGGAATGGTCAGGGCATCCATATTGGTCATGGTGCACCCATCAAACTGGCCAGCGGTATATTGATTAATAGATTCGATGTAATCGTTGATCTGCACGACATCTATTTCGATATCGTATTTATCAGCCCACTTTTTAACGATGCCTGCATTATCAGCGTAATCCCATGGCATCCAGCCGGCATAAATTGTCCAGGCAATACTAAATTTATCTTTGGTTTCAGCGTGTGCTGCTAATGGGGAAATAATAAAAGAGAGTGAAAGCAGCAAAACGCTGCCGATGCGGTAAAAAGTGCGCTTCATTTTGGTAGTACCTCACAGCTTAGGTTAAGAACACGGTGAAAGAGATGTTTTATTCAAACAATCTCCCGGGCTTTTATCCCTCCGTGTAACCTTCGCTGTGAAGGTCGGTCACTCTCGGTCCAGACGTTATTTACATAACCGGAACCCTAGAGACCCTATTGCTGTTCTTTTGGTGTGATAAAAACACCTCTAACACGCTATCCCTATCAAAGCATCATTCAGGCCAGTTTTCCGGAGGCCTGAAATATCTATAAAAATCAATAGTCTTAAGGTTTTTAAGGTTGTGGTGGCTTTATTTTTACGCACCGAATTTGTGCATTTAAAATGTAATTGCCCGATCATGGCGCATCATTTATCGCCATTGCAGTCGATAATGAAAAAAAAAGCCCCTGATAACAGGGGCTCATTTTCAATTGTTCACATTTAAGCGCTAAAGGGCTTTTTAAAACGGAATATCATCATCGTAATAATCCGCTTCGCCGCCTGAACCATAATCCGGACCCGCAGATGCTGAAGCAGGTTGTGGGTTGTTGTAGTTACTTTTCGCTGCCGGTTGAGAAGGACGATTCTGGTTGTAGTCCTGATTATCGTTACTTCCGCCGCCACCAGCACCTTTGCTGTCCAGCATGGTCATTTCATTGCCAACGATTTCGGTGGTGTATTGATCCTGGCCTTGCTGGTTTTGCCATTTACGTGTCTGAATACGGCCTTCAATATAGACTTGTGAGCCTTTACGCAGATATTGCTGAGCGATTTCACCCAGTTTATTGCGTAACACGACACGATGCCATTCGGTACGTTCCTGGCGCTCACCGGTTTGTTTGTCACGCCAGCTTTCTGAGGTCGCAATCCGCAAATTACAGATCGAACCACCATTAGGAAAAGCCCGGCTTTCAGGATCAACCCCGAGTCTGCCAACCAGAATAACTTTGTTTACTGACATGGTGAATTCCTTTACTAATTCAAATTTTTGTTCATTTTACGCATAAATCAGACACGCTTCGAGCTCGTGCAAATCGATATCATCGGCGAGAAACTTCACGTACGCAATTCTCTCTTCCAGCACAATTACGATTTCAACCACGCCCTTAATAGCATTCAGCCGTTCTACAAATTCATCAGCAGTCTCGGCGGTGACTTCGTTTAATGGAACAATGCGACTACTGTAATGTTTTGGCGCTTGCATCGGCAACATCATAATTAACCAACCTGCACTAATGAGCCCCGCTGACCAGAAGATCCAACTGATATCACCGAAACTATATATAACACCACCCAATATACCGCCCAGAAAAGCACCAATAAATTGCGCGCTGGAATAGATGCCCATCGCGGTGCCCTTATTTTTAATCGGACTGAGTTTGGACATCATCGAAGGCAAGCTGGCTTCAAGAATATTAAATGCGGTGAAAAATAACCATAAGCAAATCATCAGCATGGCCAATGAACCGGGTAATA
>DELT01000098.1:30661-35807 GCA_002354555.1 Methylophaga sp. UBA2689 | reverse complement strand
GGGACTATTTTTGCGACCGCCTGCGTTGTATGAAATACACCCCTGTATTTCACCGCTACGCGGCCAGCTAAAGCTGTTCAAATGAGTTCCTGACTCTATTTGTCAATCACTTATGTAGGAAAGCTACACTGCGTGCTTTCCGCCTTGTCGGACACAAAAATAGCCGCCAGCAGTGGTGGAGATGAAAGATAAACAAGCCCTAGGAAAAAATGACAAAAAACGCTTATAGCGTCATTATAAAACTGTAGCTATCTGAATTTAGGTTTGAGATGGATAGATTTTCAACGTTTGGCGTCATTCTGTTATTGATCCTGGCAATTGTCGGTGGTTATATGACTGGCCTCTTTGCCGGTTATCTGTTTGACATGGGAAAACGCCGTTTGGGAAAACCGCTGACAGTTGTCCTCAATTTAGTGTTTTATGTAGTGCCGTTATGGGCTTTATTGAGTATAGCCTCTGAAGACGGTCTGCTGTTTTTTTATCTGTTACTGCTGGTTTTTTATTTTCTGGGGCTTCGTGATTCAAAGCATCCCGCTGTAAAAGACGATAAACCCGATAAAAACTATGAACCCTATGATTAGGGCTTGTTTATCCTTTTCTTAAATCTTGCCTTTTTCTTCTGAGACTATGACAATCAAATAGAATCGCTTTTTGTATAGAGATGCTTTCAAGGTGAATAATTTCTTGAAAGGGGGAGGCAGGGTGAAAACAACGATTTTTCCCGGCACTATCAATGGTCTGTTGAATCTTCTATTGATTACCTCGCTCTATTATTTATTTGCAAGACTGGGTTTTACCTGGTTTTCATTTTCCCCAGGCAATGTCAATTTATTATCGCTTTCATCCGGTGTCGGGCTGCTGATGTGCCTGTTATGGGGAGTGCGCGCGTTTCCATTTATTGTAATAGCAGCATTTGCAGCACATTTTCCTCTCATAGTAGAAACCACGTGGCACAACAACACGCTTTATGTTTCTGTCAATTCGTTGATCATGGGAGCTGAAAGTGTTTTAGGAATGATGCTAATGCGTCGATTTTTGCCCTACGGTGTAAGCAGACCCCACCATTTACTTAAATTTCTGTTGTTACTTTGTGTTCTTGTTCCGGCACTATCCGCGTTATTTTTAGGCATCAATCTGCTATTAAGTGGCTATGTTGAAGCTGAAAAATTTAAAGACCTTTATATTACTCTGCTAATTGCCCATGCATTGGGGATACTATTGATTTATCAGGTCTTTACAAGCTTTGCACATAGCCCGGCGGTGCAGTTCAGTGAATTAAAAAAGCTGTGGTCCGGGGGGGCGATAATCGGACTGATCGTAATATTGGCTTCTAACGTTTACGGGCCATTAATATTTTTGCTGTTGCCGGTAATGGTGATGATGGCTATTTATTTGAAACTGGTTTTTTTCACTTTGTTCAGTAGCCTTTGCTTTGTGATTGTTATCAGTATTCTGGCTTTTGATAATAGTGTGTTTTTAACAAATAATTATCAATTTACTGAAACCGGCTTGATTGCTTACATATTTTCCAGTGCCTTGGCTGTGTTTGCCATTGCTATCCAACAAAACCAGATTAATCTGACGATGGCTTCACGCCAGGCCTGGAAAAAAGCGGCTGAACGTGATCCGTTAACATGCCTGTCAAACCGACGTGCTTTTATGCCCAGATTGAAAACTGAACATGCCAGAGCAGTGCGTACAGGGAGAAGCTATTGTCTCGTTATCTGGGACATTGATGACTTCAAACAAATTAATGATACCTATGGCCATGATTATGGTGATGTCGTTTTAAAAAAACTGGCTGAAATTCTGCGCAACAACTGTCGTGATATTGATTTTCCCGCTCGGATAGGCGGTGAGGAATTTGCAATAATACTTCCAGAATGTAGCAGTGATGAGGGTGAGCTGGCACTGGAACGTTTTCGAAGCGAGGTGGAATCTACTCGATTTATTGCCCCAGACGGAAAATTGTTACAGATAACTATCAGTATTGGTATCGCAAGCTTCAAAACGTCTTATAAGTCTGAAATGGCTTTAATGTCGGATACGGATAAGGCATTGTATAAAGCTAAATCACAAGGAAAGAATCAAATACATGTATTTTGATATTCGATCCGATATACAACGGAGTTATTCTTGAAAACGACATTCCATCGAACACAGATTATTGCTGTACTGCTAATGCTTTTGTGTTTGATCCTGGCGTTGATACCTTTTGAGACAAATGCGGGAACTCAATTAAGCCAGATGCTCAGGATCACACTTACGGTCTATGCGATTGCCCGGGGCTTGAATGCGGTTATTTCAGCGGCACAAGGCACTGAGTTATCGATCGAGCCAATGGGCGTTGGTCTGACACTGACTCCTGGCCAGATTCTGGACCCACTGAATGATTTGATTGAGCAGTTTTCAAGTGTTTTATTAGTGGCTTCAGCATCGTTAGGGATTCAGAAAATCCTGTTAGCAGTCGGTGATATTGAAATATTGCGTTGGGCTATAGCTGGTTTTGCTGCCATCGTTTTACTCCTGTTGTTATGGCGGAAACTTCCTGATCGATGGTCTTCCATGCTGTTTAAGATGGTGTTGATCATGACCTTATTACGTTTGGCGATTCCGGTCACTATAGTCGCCTCCAATCAATTACAGCTCTGGCTGGAGCATGATAGACAGGATGCCATTGCTATTTTGCATAGCACCCAGCAGGAAGTGGCTGCAATTCAACCGGAGTCAGCAGATTCTGAACGAGGCTGGTACCAGGGATTCAAAGATAATCTGGATATTAAAAACAGATTGCAGAGTATTGAGACCAAGGCAGAGCAGGGGATAAATGCGGCCATCTACTTATTGGCTGAATTTGTATTGATAATGCTGATTTTGCCTATTGGCTTTTTATTTATAGCCTGGCGATTAATAGGCAGGATAACCCGCTAACAGGTGAAATAGTTATTTCAGAAAGCCGATTTTGGATGCAACCTTTAATTGTCTTTCAAGACAACGTCGAGTCCGCTGGTACATTGAAGTATTATCAGTCAGCCAACAGCAAAAAGTGATCAAATACACTCCGGTTAGCGCTGCTTCATCCACCGCTCGCCAAGGCAATGTTGAGTGCTGATCTGCAGCTTCACGCAGCCATTGCACGGTACGACTGATCCGTAGCAAAGCAGGAATCTGAATATGCAGATGCCCCGGTTCCAGTTTATTTAAAATCATTTGCCGGGTTACTTTTTGATTGATTGCAAGTGGTTCCAGCCATGCCATCATCAAGTGATGAAATTTTTGCTGATTCTCTAATGTTGTAAATACACAGGATTGCATTACCTTCAGCATATTCTGATCAGCACGATCAAACCAGGCGTCACTGATTTGTTCTTTTTCAGCAAAACAATTATTAATATCGGCCAGTGAAATATTGAGTTGGGTAGCAATCTCGGACAACCGTACTGATTCCCATGAGGAACGTGAAGCCAGGCTGACTGCACAGTTAATAATGGCTTCACACAGTTCGGAGTGTTGGGTCATGATTTTTCCTCCGTCTACAGGATAGAACAAACATCTCCAGCATAACGAATAAAAACAATAGACAAAAAAAAGCCCCGAACTTGTCGGGGCTTCTTAGGTTTCGCTTAGCTGCAAATTAACGGTTGCAGATGTACATTGTTACTTCAAAGCCGAAACGCATATCTGAGTATTCTGGTTTAGTCCACATGTCGATTTCTCCTGTTAAAAGTGAAATTACTTTCTACAGTTCAAATAATACACTTGTATTGGTGTAATCAAATAAGCATTTATCCCGTTGCCACTCAGGATTTTCCTGAATCAACGAATTGCTTCACCACTGGCATTGAGGATTTTAACTTCACGTTGTGGGAATGGGATTTCAATTTCATGCTGTTTTAACGCATCCCAAATCATTAACAATAAATCGGCACCTACACGGTTAACACCATCATCGATGCCTTCCATCCAGAATTCAATCAGAATATCGACACCAGAGTCTCCAAAGCCTGCTATTTCTGCATCCGGTCGTTCTTCTATGGGCACATCCTCACCACTTATTACCCGAGGATGGCTGGCGACAACCTGTCGTAATAAATCAAACAGAAAATGCAGATCGGTTTTATAGGCAACCTGAAATTCCAGGGAATAGCGTTGCTTTAGATTTTTATGGGTCCAGTTGGTAAAACTGGTGGTAATGAACTGTTCATTCGGCACCATGATATCTTTACCATCGAAGGTTTCCAGCGTAGAAGAACGCATATTCAACTCCCGGATAATACCTTTGCGACCATCCTCCATCTCAATGTAGTCGCCGACACTCAAAGAACGTTCAAGCAGCAGGATGATGCCAGAGATAAAATTGGAGGCAATTGACTGTAAGCCAAAACCTAAACCCACACCCAGAGCACCACCAAACACTGCTAGTGCAGTTAAGTTAATCCCCATGATCTGCAACAGCAGAATAAAGACAATAAAGAACAGTGCGATTTGAAACAGTTTGGCAAATACTTCACGAGTACCAATATCCAGATCTTCCTGGCTGCGAATAATTTGTTGCCCGGCAGTACTGGAAATACGTCCTAACCAGAATAAAATCGAGCCGAATATCAGCACGCGAATAATGCCGTAAGCAGAAATCTTGATATTGCCTAACTCAAATGACAGAGATTCAAGATAAACGATAACTGCATCCAGCCAACCAAAAAGATGTAGCACAGCAATGGGTAAAATAATAAAGAGGGCGAGTTTTTTAAATAAAGCCTTATGAACAACTCGATTTATCAGTTTGTAGAGCATATAGATGACAGCCCAGCTCATACATATTTGAATTAACCAGCTTTGACCAATCCATAACTGACTGATATCAGCAGCAATCGAAAAAGCCAGAATTATCATCAAGGGAAAAATCAGATCCCGACTACGATAAATGCTGTTACGTAATTTAAGTAAAGGGCCTGAAGCGGGGAGCTGTCTTAAAAGTGGTGAGCGGTTTTTTAAAAAACTGGCAATCGAAAAAGCCAGTAGACCTGCTAATACTATCAGTCCGATTTGAGAATAAAATTTTGGACTACTGGCCCAGTCCATCGCGATGTTGAGTGATTGAAAGAAAAGGGTTTCAAGTTGCTGGATATCCATTACGATTCCGAAT
>DELT01000098.1:23580-30494 GCA_002354555.1 Methylophaga sp. UBA2689 | reverse complement strand
ACAAAAAAGCCCCGGAAAACGGGGCTTTTTCGTTTCACCCGAAGGTGAAAATCAAACTGTTATCGTAGCAATTATGCAGGAACGATGTTTTCAGCTTGTGGACCTTTTTGACCTTGAGTAACATCAAATGTTACACGTTGGCCTTCAGTCAATGTTTTGAAACCGTCACCTTGGATTTGACGGAAATGTGCGAAAACGTCAGGGCCGTTTTCTTGTTCGATAAAACCAAAGCCTTTAGCTTCGTTAAACCATTTAACTGTTCCAGTTGAAGACATAAATCATCCTATTTTTTGTAAATCTAAAATGCCCAATATGGGCGGGTATGCTGTAAGTGGAGCGGGTATTTTGAAAACAGGACGAGTACTCTTTGGATCTAACATTAAAGCGGAAACATCGAACTTGAAAACAAATATCTGTCGTACTTGCAAGCACGATCGAATATATAGAGATTATATGTAAAGGTCAAACCCTATTTGATAAATAATCGAAATATATCTGCAATGGCTCCATAGATACTCCCGATGACCACTGATCAGTCAGAAATAGTTGACTTAATTAATTCATCGCCACTAATGGGTTAGCTTTATAACGTCTTTCGCGAAACCAAAGTAACGCCGGCTTTTCTACGTGGTTGTGAATCAGTATGGCCAGCAGAAACGAAACCCCAACGGCAATAGCAACTCCTGTGATGCCGGATAAACCAATTGCATAACTGTGATTAATTATTCCGTAACCAATATTCTGGTGGATTAGATAAAGGGAATAGGAAAGGCTGCCCAACCATAAGGTAAGTCGATTAACAATAAAATTAAGATAACCGCTTATTGCCAGCACAAAAACAGCGTAACAAGCTAAAACAAAAAGACTGAATGGTGCAGGGTAGGCAATGAGTGCATGACTCATAGACAGAGCGAGGAAGAGTACTTCACTGGCAGTTAAATTCCCCGACTTGTACCAGCGGTATAACAACATCCCACTGATAAACAGAGGGGCATACATGGCAAATAATAATTCATGGGTCAAAAACAACAATGACGGGGATAGATTTTCCAGATGAATCATTGCTATGTAACTGATAATTACCCAGCCAAACAGAACCATGCGAAGCTGCTTCCAGCTTTTCAATGCATAAAACAAAATGGCCATCCACAGATAAAATGTGCCTTCAATTACCAGGCTCCAGTAGGCACCATCGACATGGGAATAATCCAGGTAGCTATGTAAAAGCGTGAAGTTTATTAATGCTGTGCTGAACGAGACATTGCGATCAGCCGGGCCGAGCATTTGAACTATGAAGAAAGTCAGCAGAATGCAAACCCATAAAGCCGGTAATAAACGAAAGGCCCTGGCCAAACCAAACCAGCGTGCATTTTCGGTTCGTTCCAGTGTCATCAAAATCACAAACCCACTCAGCATAAAGAACAGGTGAACGCCATAACGGCCAAATTCCAGCACATCTGGGGATGAGAAAGAATGTCCATATAGTTCATCGTAATAGGGCAGGTAATGAAACAACATGACGCCCAGAGCGGCAACACCTCTTAAGGCATCAAGTGCCTGTAACCGGGTTTTGGCTTTCGCCATCTAACGCTCCTGTGGATTTAAAAAGTTAATCAGGATATCTAAACAAATTGAATTCAGACTTAATCCGGGATATATCAATAACAAGTATTGGGTGGAGAGCCTATTTATCAGGCCACTACGCGGTTTTTACCTTGGTGTTTTGCTTCATAGAGTTTGCGATCCGCTCGATAAAGCAGTGCAAAAATACCCTCATCTTCTTCACCATATTCGGTCAGGCCTATGCTGACAGTAAACGTCACGTTTTCACCACTGACTAATGGCAGGCTTAATTGTTCTACGCATTCACGCATCCGTTCGGCTAAAGCCTGTGCTGAGGCAATATCGGTTTCAGGAAGAATCATGGCAAACTCTTCTCCACCAATACGACCAAAAATATCGTAAGCACGCTTTGAATTCATAATGCATTCTGTAAATAATTTGATGGCTTCATCGCCTGTGTTATGGCCGTGCAAATCATTGATACGTTTAAAATTATCGATATCAAACATTAACAGGCATAACGTTCGGTTGTGACGCGAAGTTCGCTGCAGTTCGGTTTCTGCCTGGGCAATAAAAGCCCGCCGATTCCAGATACCGGTTAAATCATCTGTATTGGCAAGAAATTCGAGTGTTTTGGCAACTTCTTCCAACTCAAGGTTTTGTTCAAGAATATCCAGATGAGCCTCAAAAATATTGCGTAACTGCACCATCATCTTGAGTTGTAATTCGCTGTAATAATGCGTTTCTGTGTCGAGAACACATAGTGTGCCAAACGGGTCACCATTCGGCCAGGTGACGGGCACGCCAAGGTAATTAATCATACCTAGCGTCGGGTCATATTTATCTTTCCATGCGGCATCTTCATAGGCATTGGCTACAAACAGGGTTTTCTGTTCACGGATGACAAATTCGGAATAGGTTTCTGAACCTCTTAAATCAAATTTCTGATTACTTTGATATGGATTTGTCGATGCACGGTTTTTAACCATTACCGCAAGCTGATTATTTTCATCTACATGCGTCAGAAGTGCAGCAGGTACTTGCATGAATTCGGCTAATAGATCAATCAGATCCTGCCATTGTTGAAAATATTCATCACTCACCATTGGATGAGATGTATCTGTCGTAATCGCCAAGATACCTATCCTATATTTTTAGTCTGTTATGGAGCATACAATAAATTTATAACGAGTCTTTAACCTATTTAAAGTGTCTCAGTCAAATATCTGATTTTTAAACCCTTTCGACCTGCCATATTAATGATTATTCCGTATCGAATTTTAGTTCTGTTCAGCCTTATACATTTGCTTTGTGCCTGCGACCCGTTGGCAAAACCGGAATCCTTGATGGATGAATATGTGAAACGGTTAGCCAATGTATTGGACGTGGAGCCAGTCTACTCAGAACTGATTGATATTGAGCGGATTCCCCGACCTCGAGACCGCCGGTTATCAATACCCGAGCACGATATAAATATGCTGGACTTTTTGTCTTTATATGGCTGTGAACTGCAATTTGTGGTGGGAGAAAAAAACTCGATTCTGGGACGCGTCATGCAGCCCTTGAATAGTTTACGTTATGAATTGCAGTTTATAGACGCAGCACAACAATGTCTGGTCGAGATTGACAGTGAATCATTAAGAAGAAAGCTGACGCAAGTAATTGAATTAAAAAAACAGTATTTACCACGTGTGATTTGGAATGCTACCTGGGGAACAGAGGAAATCGCGCAGCTAATGAGTTTGTCATCAGGACTTTATGATCCAGAGCAAAGCCAATACGAAATCAGTAGCTATAATCAGGATATTGTTTATGTAAACAAACGGGTTCAGCAACTGCTTCAAGGTCAGTATGAACAGGATCTTGAGTATATGGGCGAGATTCAACAACGTTGGCAATATGGAAGCCGGGCAGGGCAATTACACAATAGTGCGAGATTGCTGATAAGCCGGTTGGATGATGGAACCAATATTCTTAAGCAACGTATTGATGAAAACCCATTATGTTTACAGGGTAGACCGAACAATCAGGCCAAGATTCTGGAATCGATGTTTTTCAAGGTTTATATTGAAAAAGTTCAACCTTATATGTCGGCTGTAAACAGCGGTGCTGATCAGCTGTTTCAACCCTTAGCTAGACTGGCAAAGATACAAACAGAAGTAATGCCGCAGACTTTTAATGATTATTATCAACAAACGTTAAACCTGAATAATCAGGAAAATATCTGGGCGTTATATCAGCAACGAATCAAAGAACACACGGAAGCCTGGCAGGATTTGCTGGAACAGTGTGGTCTTCGACCCACGCCCGACTAAAGGCTAAACTTTAAAGCGACTCATCATTTGTTTCATGTTATCGGAAAAACGTCTGATTTCCTGGGATAACTCTTCACCTGTTTCAGCCACTTCACTGGCAGATTCTGTCTGCTGGTTTAAACCATGCAGATTTTTACTGATTTCTTCAGCGACACAGGTCTGCTCTTCAGTTGCCTGAGCTGTTTGAGTCGCCATATCATTTACGCGATTAGAAGACTGCTGAATTTCATGGAAGACTGTGTCGGCTTCAACAAAAGTATTCGCTGTTTCATCAGCATTTACCTTACCTTCAGAAATAGCCTTCGAGGATGCGCTGACAGACAACTGTAATTTCTGGATAATTTCATCTATATCATTGGTGCTTTGCTGTGTACGGGTTGCCAGAGTTCTGACCTCATCTGCCACAACAGCAAAGCCTCGTCCATGTTCACCTGCCCGAGCGGCTTCAATGGCGGCATTCAATGCCAGCAAATTAGTCTGTTCGGCCACGCCACGAATAACTTCCAAAACAGTAACGATATTGTTTGAGTTGGTTTCAAGCTCCTGAGAGGAGTTCAATACCAAATCCATATTGCGAATCAACGCAGCGATTTTTTCATTCGACGTTCTGACAACTGCCATACCGCGATCAGCCAAACCAGCGGTTTGATCCGCCTCAGAAGCAGAATTGGTTGCAACCTGTGCCATTTCCTTGTTGGCCAATGTCATTTCATGAACTGCGCTCACAATGGATTCGGTCGATAAATTCAATTTATCGTTAATATCTTTGGTATGAACTGACGCATCTGACAGACTGGCCGTGAGATTGCCGAGGTTCGCAACCTGGGACAGAATATTTTTGATTAAATCCTGCAGGTTG
Source organism: Methylophaga sp. UBA2689 (assembly GCA_002354555.1). Lineage (GTDB taxonomy): Bacteria > Pseudomonadota > Gammaproteobacteria > Nitrosococcales > Methylophagaceae > Methylophaga. The sequence continues at coordinate 25,757 of DELT01000098.1, read as the reverse complement.
GAGACAAAAACATTAAACGCCTGAGCCAGATTACCGAATTCATCTTTAGACGACACATCTATTCTAGCGGTAAGGTCGCCATCGCCCGAGGCAATTTCATTAATCCGTTTTACCAAGTAATTAATATCGGAAGTCAGTTTTTTGGGAATAAGATAACTAAAAATCATCGCGATTATCAAAACGATAGCGACAGCAATAAAAGTGATTGTCATTTTGCTGCGGATATCAGCAGCCAGTTGCTTTTCAATGACCTCAAAACCATTAATTACTGCTTCGCCGGACTTATCCAGAATATCCCGTAATTCAGCAAATTCCTGATCTTCAGTTTGCTTAAGCAGGTTTAAAGACAGCCCATTGTTATAAGCTTGTACCAGCGCATCAGAGGAGGCTACCCACTCTTGGTATGCTTGATTAAATACTGCCGGGTCACCAGATATTTCAGGAAAGTCTTTCAGATATTCCCGGTAATCAGTATAACGTGCCGCCACTTGTTGGATATTTTCCTGCCGATCTATTTCTTGCTGATCGGCGGCGTCGCTTTGACCCGAAAGAATATTAAGTTGGGCAAGTTTAGCCTGGTACAGATCCCTGTCAGCATTAAGAATGACTTCACTCGCAGGCATAAAGCTTTTCGACTGAATTTCAATCAGATTATTCTGTAAGGACATCATCCACCAAAACATTGAGATGACGATAATAATAGTTAACCCCATTACCATTACCGGGAGGGAGCTTTTGGTGCGTATGCTATGCATGTTCATTGAATTGTCCTTCACGATCGCAACTTTGTATTGCCAACTTGGTGTTGAATTTTAATTTAACTCTTATGTTCAGCAATGTTGTCGACAGTTTCCGGCAGATCTTTAAGAAATAATATTCGCTTACTGCTGATTCAAAGTAACGTTATATTAATAAAAGGTCTATTTGGCTCGAAAAAAAACGAATCTTCCCTGAAAACTCAAAGCAAGATAGATAAACTTCATTATGATCGGCCGAGCGGGAATGTTAGTAGAGGTACTTTATTCACTAGTGACAAGCGGGTGATGAAAACTATTAAAGGTTCCAGCCGCCAGGGTTCATTTGGATATGGCACCTGCGGCTGGTTGTGAATAATTATTTAGACTTGGTTTTTTTACTTTTCTTTTTATTCTTTTCCGATTTTTTGGGTTTATCTTTAGCTTTCTTGGCAGCTTTTTTCGCCTTTTTGGGTTTGTCTTTTTTCTCTTTCTTGGGCTTGTTCTCAACTGTCAGAGGAAAACAATCCATTCCATTTGCCCGGTAGCGTCCCAGCCAGTAGCGAATCTGGCCTAAGCTCAAAGCTGTCTTTTCAGCCGCTTCTTCCTGAGTCGCACCTTCGGATAAAAGCAATAAAGCTTTGGCTCTCTCACTATTCACTGAAGCTTCTTCACTGATTTTATAGAGCTGTTTTTGAGACTTTTTCTTTAAATCCAACAAAGCTGCCGAGTCGTTCATGTGAGATCCTTAGAAGAATTAATCGAAAAGCATATCGATAAATGTTTCCATATTACTGCAATTATATTTCTAAATTGTGACAATAAATTACAGGGTCAGTTGATGCATGGTCTCATGCAACTGTTTGTCAAATTCAGTGTTGATAACCTTTCCGTTATCGGTATCAAAATTATCATAAAAAGAGGGGAGCCACATACTACCTTTTATGTCGGCAGCAAAGCGGGGCATTGAATTGAGAGCAATATCCATAACTGTGGCTCCACCGCGTTCACCAGGAGAGGTTGAGAGCAGGATAGTGGGTTTTTTCTGAAACACTTTTTGTTCGATACGGGTGCACCAGTCAAACAGGTTTTTCCATGCTGCTGAATAGTTACCATTATGCTCAGCAAGGGAAATAACTAAGGCATCGGCATGGCCCAGTTTATCCAGAAAAGCTTGTGCCAAGGCGGGTTGACCTATTTCTTTTTCAATATCAACGCTAAACAGTGGGAGTTCATAATCATTCAGATCCAGCAATTCTACATCAGCATTCTCAAGCAGACTCGCTGCATAAGTAACTAATTGCTTATTGATTGATTGTTTACTGTTGCTTGCGGCAAAAGCGATGACTTTCATAGAATCTCCGTTGTTAAAGGTATGCTGTGTCTAGGAAGTGTTTATCTTTTATATCCACCACTGCTTGCGACTATTTTTGTGTCCGGCAA
>DELT01000098.1:0-23404 GCA_002354555.1 Methylophaga sp. UBA2689 | reverse complement strand
TTGATTGACGCTTTTTCAGCTCACAACAGAGATGGAGATGAAAGATAAACATGCCCTAGTGACATTTAGCTTGGCGAAAAGTTGTAGGTATTGCAAAAGTAAAAAAGGCATCCGAAGATGCCTTTTAATGTTACTGACTAATCGTAGCTGTAATGCTTTTTCAGCTGTTTGGTCACTTGCCACATGCTTTTTAAGCCTGTTGGGAAAATTGCATAATCACCAGGAACAATAGTGACTGGCTCACCACCATCTGGCGTGACAATAATTTCACCTTCAAGGATGTAAGCTTTTTCTGTTTCATCAAAATCCAAACGGAATTCGGTGACAGGGCAATCCCAAATCTCCCAACCTGACACACCCAGTTCTTGTAAACGAGCTTCACTTGGGTTTTTTTCAATAATAATTTCTGGCATAAAAATCCTGAATATATAAAAGGGCCAATCATGGTTGTCATGCGACAGAACCATTGCTTCTTTTCGTCAGCCATGCGCGTTTACACAGCGACATGTCAGTATTTGACTGGCAAATAATAGCAAAACTGAATCCTAAAGGTTGGATAGAGTTGAAATTCACGTTTTAGCCTATTCATAAATCATTCAAATGATAACGATTAGTATTTACATTAGTTTATGTAATACGTAGCATATGATTTTTTCCCATTTTTCGCGCCGGAGAAAGTTCATGTGTATTAAATTGTCGCCGTTGGCGATGTCCATTGGATTAGCATTATTTGCTTCCCATATGGCAACTGCTGCAGAAACCGAAACAGATTCAGCAAAATTAGAATCAATTACCGTCACCGCCAGTGCGGATGCTTCTGCTGAAGGTCTATCTCCAGCATTTGCCGGTGGTCAAGTTGCGGAGGGGGGACGTGCAGGTATTCTGGGGACTAAAGATAATCTGGATACACCTTTTAGTATTACCAGCTATACCAACGAATTTATTCAGGACCGTCAGGCGCAGAGCGTCGGAGACGTCCTGCAAGCCGATCCTGGTGTCAGGGTCGCTCGCGGCTTTGGTAACTTTCAGGAAACCTACTTCATTCGAGGTTTTCTTCTTTATTCAGATGATGTTGCCTACAATGGACTGTATTCTTTGTTACCCCGTCAATATATCGCGACAGAGTTATTTGAACGCGTTGAAGTATTGCGTGGTGCCTCAGCATTTCTTACAGGTGCCGCTCCGGGTGGGAACGGTATCGGTGGCGTTATTAATTTACTCCCTAAACGAGCTCCAAACTATGATTTGAACCGAATCACTGTCGGTGCATCGCACAATGATCAACGTAATGTCTCTGCGGATGTGGCACGTCGTTTCGGTGAAAATCAAGAGTTTGGTATTCGAGTCAATGCTGCCCATCACAATGGTGGTACTTCGATTGACGATGAAAACGCGGAGCTGAGCCTGTTCAGCGTCGGTTTGGATTATCGGGGTGATCGACTGCGTTTATCGGCGGATATGGGGTATCAAAATCATCAATTAGATGAAACCCGAACCAATGTAGCGATTAACGGCTTAACAGATGTCGTACCGAAAGCGCCAGATGCGAGCAAGAATTGGGCACAGCCCTGGAGCTACTCCAATGAAGAGGATGTGTTTGGCACCTTCCGGGCAGAATATGACCTAAGCGATAATGTGACTGCCTGGGCAGCGTATGGCTTGCGCCGGACAGATGAAGACAATTCTTTGGCCAATTTTACGCTCCAGGATGCCCGTTCCGGAGCAGGTGTTATGGGCAGGTTTGATAATACCCGCGAAGATAGGGTTGATACCGGTGAAATTGGCTTCAGAGGTAACTTTGATACTGGTTCAGTCGGGCATGAATGGGTGGTGTCATATTCGTATTTCCAATTGGAAACAAAGAATGCCTTCATTGGTGAGTTTGGTGAACGGAGATTGGACAGTAATTTATACAATCCTGTTTATTATGGTAGGCCGGGTTTTGGCAGTGGATCTGCCACCGGAACATTCTTTGGGAATGATCTGAATTCACCGATGTTAACAGGTAGAACGAAGCTGAATAGTTTTGCTATCGGCGACACGCTCGCTTTCATGGATGAGCGTATTTTATTGACGCTTGGCGCCCGTCATCAGGCAATCAAAGTTGATAACTACAGTAGCGATTCAGAATTTGAGACGGCTGGGGTGCGGACTTCCTATGAAGATAGCGAAATTACACCGGCAGTCGGCGCTGTGTTCAAGATTACAGACCAAATGTCGATCTACGCCAACTATATTGAGAGTTTGGCGCAAGGTGAAACTGCGCCAAGTACAGGTGTGACCAATGTGGGAGAGTCTTTATCCCCCTATGTTTCTGAGCAAAAAGAAATTGGGGTGAAATATGAGACTGAGCGACTAGGTCTTGGATTAGCCTATTTCACAACTTCCAAACCCAGAGCTGCAATTGAAAATAATGTCTTCAAAGAGTCAGGCGAAGATGAGCATCAAGGTATGGAACTTACCCTTTACGGTAAGGCTTCTGAGAACGTGAAAGTTTTGGGCGGGGTGACTTGGCTAGACGCCGAACAGAAAGATACTGGTAATGCTTCGATTGATGGTAATGATGTGATTGGTGTGGCGGAGTGGCAAGCCAATCTCGGTGCTGAATGGGAAGTACCTCATTTGGATGGTCTGGCGTTGGATACCCGATTGACTTATACCGGTTCACGTTATGCTGACGATGCAAATACGCTTAAAGTCGATGACTGGACTTCTGTTGATATCGGTGCCCGTTATATTGTTGCTGCAGGCAATCAGGATGTGACACTAAGGGCACGCGTACACAACCTGTTTGACCGTGACTATTGGGCATCCGTGGGTGGTTTCCCCGGAAGAGGCTATTTGGCACTTGGTGCGCCGCGCACCGTTACCCTAAGTGCCACGATGGATTTCTAATTCACCAATTAATTTTTTAAAAACGGCTTGCTGTATTTTATGGCAAGCCGTTTTTTTATTTTCATCGATTAAACATTCACTCGTTGATACTCACGATAACGTGGCAACCAGAAATTATCTTCAATCGCCTGTAATAAAGCACTTTCGGACATTTCAGGAGCAAGTTGTTTTTGTTGAGCGAGTTTAGCCACTTCAAAGGCAATCTTTTTGCTGAGTTTTGCCGAGTCGCTAAGTGGAGGGAGGAGTTCCTGGTTACCTGGGGTAGTCATTGGTGAAGCCTCAGCCAGCACCTCGCTTGCGGTCATCAGCATATCATTGGTAATACGTTCTATCTTCGCGGCAACCACGGCAAGGCCGAGACCCGGGAAAATGTAACTGTTATTGCATTGTGCAATGGGATAAAAGTTTCCTTCATACACAACTGGCGTGAAAGGGCTGCCAGTTGCGATAAGTGCATTACCCTTTGTCCATTCAATGATCTGTTGAGGGTGGGCTTCTATCTGTTTGGATGGATTGCTTAACGGAAAGATGATCGGTGTTGGACAATGCGAATACATGGATTTGATTATTGCTTCCGTAAATATCCCTGACTGACCTGATACACCAATCAACACAGTCGGTTTTGCGTTATCAATGACCTCAGCTAAATTGGCATTGATTCCTGAGATATTCCAGGTAGCACAAACCAGATCCAGCTGAGCCAGTTTTTGTTGAAAATCCGGTAATCCAGGTAATGATTGGGTTAGCAGTCCCGGTCGATCAATCATGAAAATGCGTTTGCGGGCATCCACTTCGCTGGTGCCTTCAGTCATCATTTGCGACACAATTTGTTCGGCTATGCCACAACCTGCAGAACCTGCTCCAACAAAGACAATGGTTTGCTCGGAAAGCGTTTGTTGTTTGGCACGACAAGCTGCCAATAATGAACCCACGGTTACTGCAGCTGTACCCTGAATATCATCGTTAAAACAACAAAGTTCATCACGATATCGAGTTAATAACGGTAATGCTTTGCGTTGTTCAAAATCTTCAAACTGTAACAGAGCATTTGGCCAGCGTTTTTTGATAGCGGTAATAAATAAATCAATAAATTCATCATATTGCTGAGCATCAATACGCGGATGTTGCCAGCCAATATATTGAGGGTTATCCAACAAGTCAGGATTATCCGTGCCAACATCCAGCATGATGGGCAGAGTATAGGCCGGGCTTATACCACCACAGACGGTATATAAAGAAAGCTTGCCAATAGGGATACCCATACCGCCAACGCCTTGATCACCCAAACCAAGAATACGGCTGCCATCGGTTATCACAATGATTTTTACATTACGTTTGGTGGCATTAAGCAGAATTTCATCAATATGATGGCGGTCAGGATAGGAGATAAACAATCCTCTGGCACGGCGATAGATCTGCGAAAATCGCTCACAGGCATCACCTACGGTAGGTGTATAGATTATTGGCATCATTTCCTGCAGATGATGTTCAAGCAGGTAATAGAACAAGGTTTCGTTATTGTCCTGAATGGTACGCAGATAGATGTGTTTGTTTATTGGTTCTATAAAACTGGAATACTGCTGATAGGCCCGCTCAGCTTGTTGTTCAATCGATTCAAATCGTTGAGGTATCAAACCTCTGAGATTGAATTGTTGCCGTTCCGCCTCACTGAACGCTGTACCTTTATTAAGGAGCGAAGTTGCCAGAAGGGTCGGACCAGCGTAGTTAATATAAATAGGTTTGGGCGGCATCGCTGTAACATTCCGTTTTAGTGTTTAACCCGCAGTATAAACATCTGTTGCAGTCAAAATTCAAATCATCCTGTAAAGGAAAATATATTTATTGAAAGGGACGACAAATAAAATCGTGAATAAATAGACCTTTTTTAACGATTGGAATACAGATCGGTTGACGAGCAATGCATTAAGGTCGCATATTGTCCCGAAATCAGTAAATCAATGATCGTTTTGTGAGGATAATTATGCGTTTATCAACCTTTTTAGTATCAGTGGCGACACTACTGTTTTCTGCCAATATTTTTGCTGGCAGTGCATCATCCCATGAAGAAACCATGGCGTGCGGCTCTAATAGCATCACAATCGGTATGAGCACTGATGATATTAAAGCGATTTGTGGTCAATTCTGGGAACCAGCCTTTATCAGCAAACATACCCGTCCGGTGCTAAGAAAAGTAGCCGATTCTGACGTAGAAAATGATTATTTTGAAAAATGGCTATATCGCATAGTGGAAGATCAGGAAACCCATGTAGTGATTAAAAATGGACAGATAGTAAAAATCTTTAATACTCCCCAGCCTTAAAATTAGTTAATAACAAGACGGCCTTTACTGGCCGTTTTTTTTACAATACTTGCTAAAATCAAAAGCCAGTCAGTAAAAACAACTTTCTTAAAAATTTTATGCTCAAGGATTTTACTGTTGGTTCAAGAGTCAGAAGTTTGGTCTGATCAATCAAAACAAGAGCTGCTGATGAAAATTCAAACTATTCTGGCTTTATCTGTGTTGGCATTATTTACTTCGCCACTTCAAGCAAATGAGATGGAAAGCAATAAACAATGTGATCTTATCGCCAATCTGACAGGTGATTACTACCATCATAAGCAAGCCGGAAAATCCAAACAGGACGTTCAGCAGACGATGCGCCCTGAGTTTGCCAATGAAGAATTCCTTCGTGTCGTTGATCTGGCAATTAATCTCGCTTACACCTTCCCAGATGATTTATCCGAAGATAAAGTTGAACAACAAGTCTTTCAAGGGTGTGAACAACATCAACCCTAAACCAAACCTGTTCATTACTAAATTCATTTGATCTGCATCAAAAGCTGTTAAGTTAACGCATATTCAATGTTTTAATGATACTTGGCTGATGTAAACTTGCATCCAACTGATTAGCTTTATGAGATCAATCATCTCCAATGATTTTATCAATTAATCTGCAATAGCAATGCCGCTTTAAAAAGTATTCCTACGTGGTTGCGGCGACTTTAGATCGTCTTGGCAAATTTCTTTGTATAGGGAAAACGGATGCCATTTAACCGAAACACTCAATTGCTTCGTGCGTTAATGATTGGGGCAATCATTGTCTTAATCATTTTTCTGGTATGGCGTTTTTATCTGGCTCCGGATCCTAATGCTGGATTGGTTTATGGCAATGGCAGAATTGAAGCGACTGAAATCGATGTAGCCGCAAAAACCGCAGGTCGTATTCAGGATATTTTGGTTAGAGAGGGAGATTTTGTTAACACGGGGCAGGTAGTTGCCCGAATGGACACTGAAAACCTGATGGCCCAATTACGTGAGGCTCAGGCACTATTTCATCAAGCCGAAAGCTCTGTTGCTATCGCCAATAGTCAACTGGTACAACGTGAAGCAGAAAAACAAGCTGCATTGGCCCTGGTTGCCCAGCGTCAGGCTGAACTCAATGTGGCGCGTAAGCGTTATGAGCGATCTTCATCATTGGCAGGACGTGGAGCAACGTCCCAACAGGAAGCCGATGATGATTTTGCTCGTCAGCAAAGTGCCATAGCTGCGGTTAGTGCTTCAAAGGCACAGGTAGCCGCTGCAGATGCTGCCATTGTCACGGCCAGAGCTCAAATGGCTGGAGCGGAATCAGCTTTATTGGGTGCACAAGCCAGCATTGATCGTATTCAGGCTGATATTGCTGATAGTGAGCTTAAAGCTGTACGCGATGGTCGTGTTCAATATCGTATTGCCCAACCTGGAGAAGTTATCGCCGCTGGCGGACGTGTGTTGAATCTGGTCGATCTGCGGGATGTGTATATGACCTTCTTTTTACCCACGCTCAGTGCAGGCCGTTTAGCCTTAGGCACCGATGTCAGAATTATTCTGGATGCTGCTCCTGAATATGTCTTCCCCGCCAAAGTATCTTTTGTGGCCGATGTCGCCCAGTTCACACCCAAAACCGTCGAAACCGCTACTGAGCGGGAAAAATTGATGTTTAGAGTACGTGCCCAGATCCCACAGGATCTATTGGAGACATATATATTACGTGTTAAAACTGGTCTTCCAGGTGTGGCATATGTTCTTGAAGATTCCCAGGGAGAATGGCCAGAACATCTGGCAGTGAGGATTCCTTGATGACAGCTACGGCATTGTCTGAGTTGAATGACAAGCGCCTGGTGGCTGTGCTGAAAAATGTCAGTCTTTGCTATGGTAAGACACAAGCGTTAGATGATCTAAGTCTCGCTATTCCAGCCGGAATCATGGTGGGCATTATCGGGCCAGATGGCGTAGGTAAGTCCAGTTTATTTTCATTGATTTCCGGCGCACACGCTATTCAGCAGGGCACAATTGAAGTGCTGGGTGGTGACATGCGAAAACAGCAGCACCGGCAAACAGTTTGTCCACGCATTGCCTATATGCCTCAAGGGCTTGGCAAAAACCTTTATCACACGCTCTCCGTATTTGAAAATGTCGATTTCTTTGGCCGGTTATTTGGTCTTGATCGACTTGAACGCGAACAACGTATCAGAAAATTGCTGGAAGCCACTGGTCTGACAGCATTCGCTGATCGGCCCGCAGGTAAATTATCTGGTGGTATGAAGCAAAAACTGGGTTTATGCTGCGCGTTAATTCATGATCCGGAATTACTTATTCTGGATGAACCTACTACCGGCGTGGATCCTCTATCGAGACGCCAGTTCTGGTCTTTGATTAATCGTATTCGTAATGATAATCCGGGAATGAGTGTTCTGGTGGCCACCGCCTATATGGAAGAAGCCGCAGACTTTGACTGGTTAGTGGCAATGAATCAGGGCAAGGTTCTCACTACAGGCACACCAAAACAAATACTTGAGCAAACTGCTACCAGCTCGCTGGAATCGGCTTTTATAGCGTTGTTACCGGAAGCACAACGCAATCGTCATCGACCTGTGATTATTCCCCCACGAAAAGAATCCATTCAAGATGAATTTGCCATTGAGGCAGATAAACTCACCAGGCGGTTTGGTCATTTCACCGCCGTAGATCAAGTGAGTTTTCGTATTCCACGTGGTGAGATTTTTGGTTTTCTCGGCTCGAATGGCTGTGGCAAAACCACAACGATGAAAATGCTGACGGGGCTGTTGGCCGCTTCTGAAGGACAGGCCAGATTATTTGGTAAAACCATTGATCCGCATGATCTGAGTACCCGCCAACGGGTGGGATATATGACCCAGTCATTCTCATTATATGGTGAACTGACGGTCAAGCAGAATATGGATTTGCATGCGCGATTATTCAAACTCCCTTCGAATAGCATTGCTGACAGAATAGACCTGATGGCAAAACGCTTTGAACTGGATGCCGTGTTGGATAGCTTGCCTGATGCTTTGCCTCTTGGTCAAAGACAACGATTGTCACTAGCAGTAGCCATGATCCATGGGCCGGAAATGTTGATTCTGGATGAACCGACATCCGGAGTTGATCCCATTGCGCGTGATGTGTTCTGGCAGATCATGGTGGACCTGGCAAGGCAGGATGGGGTGACCATTTTTATTTCAACGCATTTTATGAACGAAGCAGAGCGTTGCGATCGAATTTCGTTGATGCATGCAGGACGGGTGTTGGTGACGGATACGCCGGATAATTTAAAAACCGCCAGAAATGCTGCTTCATTAGAAGATGTATTTGTCGATTATCTACAAGAGGCAGTAAGTGACAAAGAAAATCTGCCGATGAGTGATGATGGTATTAAAAACGCGAAAAAAACCAATACAAAATATGACACCCCATCCGCTTCACTCACTGGTTTCAGTTTGCGCCGCTTATACAGTTACAGCCGAAGGGAAACACTAGAGTTATGGCGAGATCCCATACGACTGACAATGGCAATGCTCGGCACGTTATTGCTGATGTTTGTGGTGGGCTATGGCATAAGTATGGATGTAGAAGATCTTAAGTTTGCCGTACTGGATGCCGATCAATCTGCTACCAGTCGTGATTACACGCTTAATTTAGCGGGATCACGTTATTTTATTGAACAACCTCCGTTGTTTAGTCACGCTGAAATTGAGCGACGAATGCAGTCTGGCGAACTTAGCCTGGCTATTGAGATCCCATATGGCTTTGCTCGGGATTTGGCTCGCGGCAGACCGGTGGAAATTGGTGCCTGGATTGATGGCTCTATGCCGACACGTGGTGAGAATATTCGTGGTTATGTGCAGGGAATGCATAGTTATTGGCTGACAATGAAATCAAGGGAAAGACTGGGATCGTCCATCACGGCACAACCTGCCACCATCGAAGCACGCTTTCGTTATAACCCCGATGTAAAAAGCCTGGTAGCCATGGTACCGGCGATGATTCCCTTATTGTTGATGCTGATTTTATCCATGCTGACGGCATTGTCAGTAGTGCGGGAAAAAGAACTGGGTTCGATTGTGAATCTGTATGTCACGCCGGTCAGTCGTTTGGAATTTCTACTCGGCAAGCAAGTGCCATACATCGTGCTGGGTATGCTCAATTTTGTCTTACTGGTGTTGTTTGCGGTATTTATCTTTAAGGTGCCGCTAACGGGGAGTTTCATCACTCTGACGTTTGCGGCATTGCTGTATGTATTTTGTGCTACTTCACTGGGGTTGCTGATTTCAGCCTTCACACGCAGTCAGATAGCGGCATTATTTGGCACTGCATTATTAACATTGATACCAGCAGTACAATTTTCCGGCATGATTGATCCTGTATCGTCAATGCAGGGGCTGGGGCGATGGATTGGGGAGGTTTATCCTGCCACGCATTTTTTGACGATTACCCGCGGTGTATTTTCCAAAGGCCTGTCTTATTCGGATTTACACTCCGCATTTACTGCGTTATTTATAGCTGCCCCGGTCTTAATGCTGATCGGCGTTATGTTGTTGAAAAAGCAGGAACGATAAGTGGCCTTCAACAATATCCTGCAACTGGGTGTCAAAGAACTCCGCAGCTTGTTACGTGATCCGGTATTGATGATCTTTATTGTGTACGCGTTCAGTTTGTCCATTTATGCCGGGGCAACCGCAATGATTGATTCATTGAATAATGCGCCGATAGCGATTGTAGATGATGATCGATCCCCATTATCCATGCGTATTGTGGATGCATTTTATCCGCCCTATTTTTTACCCCCTGTGCTGATTGAAGGGCATGAAATCGATGCCCGGATGGATATGGGGATTGATACCTTTGCCTTACATATTCCGTCTAATTTTCAACGTGATTTACTGGCAGGCCATCAACCTGTTATTCAGTTAAACATTGATGCAACTCGCATGGGACAGGCATTTACCGGTAATAGCTATGTTCAGTCTATCGTCAGTGGAGAGATCGACACCTTTGTGACACGACATCGGCAGGAGAGTGTCGCACCGGTAGATTTGGTGTTACGCGCGAAGTTTAATCCTGAATTAAACAGTCAGTGGTTTGGGGCCGTAATGGAGCTAATCAATAATATCACTATGTTATCGATAATCTTAACCGGAGCAGCGCTGATCAGAGAGCGGGAGCATGGCACGCTTGAGCATTTACTGGTCATGCCTGTGACACCATTTGAAATAATGACCAGCAAGGTTTTTGCCATGGCATTAGTGGTCATCACAGCGACAGCTTTATCTTTATGGCTGGTGGTTCAGACATGGTTATCAGTTCCCATCCAGGGATCGGTCTGGCTGTTTTTACTGGGAACCTTATTTCACTTGTTTGCGACCACTTCACTGGGTATCTTTCTGGGCACAGTGGCCAGATCAATGCCTCAATTCGGCTTATTGCTGGTCATGATTCTATTACCCTTACAAGTGCTATCAGGGGCCAGCACACCCCGGGAAAGTATGCCGGATATTATTCAGTACATAATGTTACTGGCCCCGGATACACATTTTGTTATGTTGGCCCAATCCATTTTGTACCGAGGAGCCGGTTTTACCGAAGTCTGGCCACAGTTTCTCATTTTGATTTTGCTAGGTGGTGTTCTATTTGGTTTATCGTTAAGTCGTTTTCGAAAAACCATTGCTTCCATGGCGTAATTTACGAAATCAGGTTGTAAATACGTTGGCTTTATCTCTGATAACTAAACCAATTTGTTTGATTTCTGAATTACGTTCAGCATTTTGCTTCACTGCAATTTCAATATCGCTATTCGAGTCCTGAATATGATGCAAAGTCTGACTTATTTCAGCAGAGACAGTGCTTTGTTCATGCATCATTTGAGCAATTGATTGATTCAGTGCATTTATCTTGTCTGAGAACTCGGCAGAGCCTTTTATCAATGAGTTCGTTTGTTGTACTAAATCTATCGCCGTCTCACCATCTTTGTTGCTTTCGAGAAGTTTTCCCATCACCACATCTGTAGCAGCATTAATTTTTTCGGCGACAGCCATAATATCTTGTGTTGCATTCTGACTTTTCTGTGCTAAATCGCGAACTTCTGAGGCAACTACCGCAAACCCTCTGCCATGCTCACCGGCACGTGCTGCCTCAATTGAAGCATTCAAAGCCAGTAAGCTAGTTTGCGCTGAAACTTCAGTGATAAGAGAAACAGATGTCTTAATGGCTCCCGTATTTTTTTGCAAACGCTCAAACTCACTTTTTACTTCATTGATTTTGTTGATAAGGGAATCTACTTTTAAAGACGCATTATCAGACATCGAGTTACAGTTATTGAGTTGCTCAAGCGTCTGAGTTGATAAGGAGGCCGCATTTTCAGTTGTTCTGGCTACTTCACCAATACTGGTAGACATCTCCAGACTGGCGGAGGCAATCTCTTCTACACGCTGACTTTGAGTTGTTAATGAGGATAAGTTATTTTCAGCACTTACAACCGATAACTCCGTGAGATTATCAAGCTCGGTAGCCGCTTTTTTAAAATCATCAATTGATTTGTTCATCAACCCAAAAAAGTCCTGAACAGACTGTATAAATGCTGAATCAGCAGAATTCGTTGCTTGAATATTATCGACCGCAATGGTGAGGTCACTTTGTTGTGCTGCAACCTGCATAGCAGCCATCACATTATTAGATAATTGATACTGAGAATTCATGCGATAACAGAAAAATACTAAAACAGCAGACTCCATAACAACAAATGCTGCATGGACTGCAAATGTAGCCCAATCACAGCTTTGAGCGTAAACGATGAAAGGCATATTACCGATAGAAACGCCGGACAATTGAAGTGGCACAGAGGCCGCATGATGCAAAGCAATTACCACTGCTGCAACTAAAATCACACGATAATCACGCCAGATTATTAGAAATGCCAAAGTAGCAAAAATATGAAAGTGCATTTCAATTCGCCCAAATTGCTGCATTATGAAAATCATAGACATCATCATCATGCCAGCAGCTATTACACTTCTTGAGAAAAAAGTCCCAGGCATCGTGCTATAAACATACCAGGATGCCAACACCACGATTAATGCAGGGATCGCACCCTCGATATGCGTTCCGTACTCCATAGGCACAATAAAAAATATAAAAGGTAAATGGGCGACTAATAACCACAGGACTAATTTGTCATTAGCTGCATTATCCTTCAACTGGCGCTGAGAAACGTTTTCCTGGATTATTTGAGAAGAACTTTTTTGATTAGACATAGGGTTTAGCTTCCACGTAGTTGCAGAATTGATAAATCATCGATAATTTGTTGACTGTCAGGCTTTGGATAGGTAATTAAACCTTTACTTTTAGGATGGTAGAGGTAGATGTAGCCTGAATGATGAATATTGGTTTTACTCAGCGAAAAATTTTCCGGCAACATTTTCATCAGTCGGCCCAGTTCCTGTGTGTCCTGCGGCGATATCAGTCGCATATCTGGAGCAAACTCGGAAAGAAAGTCATTTAACAATTCAGCCGAACCTACGTCGGGCTTTAAGTTAATAAACAGATAGTTTAAGTCATTTTGATGGGTTTCTTTGATCTTACTCAGCACACTGACATTGACCGGGCAAGTTGATTTACAGGTGCTGAACAGCCCGGTAATTAACAAGGGTTTGTCGTTCGTTTCATTAAGGTGAAACGAGTGTTTATCCAATTGAAAACGCGTTTCAATACCATTAAGTGTGCTCGGATTCATTGCAGCAATCAGCTGATGTGAAGTAAATATCAGTACTACTGCTGTAAAACAAAGCATCAGCGTAATTCCAATATGCACAATATTTCGGTGGCTTACATTTAATTTCATGAATAAGCTCAGTAGTAATTCCTGAAAAACTAGGGAATAAATCATTTATCATAAGTGTTAACGGTCAAAACTGCGTGAAGTTTAACTTGAGATCAATCAGTTTAATAAATGTCTAATAGAACTTGAGGCGCCAAAACTTGAGTCCGGCGGATAGTCAGAATTTTGACCATGAAAACTGTTCAAGTGAACTGAGAGCAGAGTGAATATTGCTCAGGATAGAAGTCTCGGCAATACGATGGGGATTGACATAGATAACCTGCATCCCGGCAGCATGCGCCGCCTTAACACCAGTAGGGGAATCTTCAAACACCAGACAATGCTGTGGATCTACATTTAGGTTGTCAGCACTTTTTAAATAGATTTCCGGATGGGGTTTGGTGTTTTCAACATCATCAGCGGTTTGAATTGAAGAGAAAAACGTTTCAATTTGCAGGCACTGCAATACGGTATGACAAACGGCTCTTGGTGCGTTGGTGGCAAGACCAATAGGAAAATTCATTGTGTGGATTTGTTTGAGTAAATTCAGAGCACCTTGCATCGCCACCGGTGTTTGCTGAATCTGTTGGCAAACTCGCTGAATAACGCTCTGTTCCGACACCTCAAGTGAGAAAGGGCTTTGAGCCTTCAGTGACCAGTACTCGGATACCTGCCGCATATTCATATTGCGGGTATTTAGCTGGTCAGCCTCAGTTATATCGATACCGTAGTTGGAAAATACGTGTTTTTCGGCGTCATCCCAGATTTGTTCAGAATCAACAATCACCCCATCCATATCAAAAATGACAGCTTTAATCATGTGCAGTATGGCAATCAACGGTTTTAATAATTTGAAAGTTCATATTTAAATCAGTCATCAGGCAACATTTTAGCTATAAATAGAGTCAGATAATCGGTTTGGATGAGAGAGACCGTTTACTGTTCTAATAGTGTCAATAATTCTGGCCAAATATTATCGAGTAATTGAGGTTGCGCTTTTGCTGTTGGATGAATTCCATCTGCCTGCATCATCGCCTCACCATCATAAATGTCGAGAAGGAAAAAGGGCAAGAAGGCGAGGTTATATTCTTCGGCAAGACTTGAATAAACATTAGCGAAAGCCGTGGTATAACGAGGACCATAGTTAGGTGGGATTTCAATGCCAACCAGTAATACTTCTGCCTCACGCATTTGGGATAATTCAATCATTCTGGCTAAGTTGTTGCGAATAACATCGGGTGGAAAACCGCGTAAACCGTCGTTACCGCCCAGTTCAATTACAACGATAGCGGGATCATGTTTGTCCAGTAAATCCGGTAATCTACGTAAACCACCGTCGGTTGTTTCACCACTGATACTGGCATTGGCTACATTCCATATCCCGGGTGTTTCTTGTTCAAGGCGCTCTTTCAGTAACTCAACCCAGGCGGCATCACTATCGATGCCATAGGCTGCACTGAGACTGTCGCCAACAATTAACAGGTTTTTTCGCTGGGGTTCAGCTGCTTGAGACTGGAAACTGACCAGGACCAAAAACAGCCAGATAAACAATGTTTGTGTAGGTAATAAGGTTTTCATAACCGCCAATTAATTATGTGAGGAAAGTATGTCCACAGATAGACAACCGGATCCGTCAAACGACTTCATGATACAGGTACAAAATCTGTCACATTCGGTTGATTTAGGCACCGATAAACTGTCGATTTTACAACAGGTCAATATGGACATTCGTAAAGGCGAATCAGCAGCCATTGTCGGACGTTCCGGTTCAGGTAAAACAACATTGCTGGGGTTACTGGCAGGACTGGATTTACCGACCAGTGGAAGAGTCAGTCTGGATGGTCATCTCATCAGCACTTTGTCAGAAGATGAACGTGCCAGTCTGCGTTCACAGCGAGTCGGTTTTGTGTTCCAGTCTTTTCAATTGTTACCCACATTATCTGCGCTTGAAAATGTGATGTTACCCATAGAGTTGGCTGGTTTAGCTGATGCCAGGGCAAAAGCTGAAATCTTGCTCGAACGGGTTGGTCTGGGCGAACGAATGCAACACACACCACGACAATTATCGGGTGGTGAACAACAACGGGTAGCTATTGCCAGAGCCTTTGCTGTGAATCCTAAAGTGTTATTTGCAGACGAACCTACCGGCAATCTGGATACCCGAACGGGGGAAGCCATTACTGAATTACTGATGAATCTGAACAGTGAACACGGCACTACGCTGGTGATGGTGACGCATGATCAACAGCTTGCTGAGCGATGTCAGCGGTATTTCATCATTGAGGCAGGCGTGCTGTATGAAAAAACAGAAAAAAATGCAGAGGTGTTATCTGCATGAACGAAACGGCTAAAGTGATTTCGTTCACCCAGGATTTACGTGAGCGAAATGTAAAAGTCATGTTAATGGCGATGATCATAGCGGTAGCAACTGTGGCAACCATAAATGCCTTTGCAGATCATCTGCAAAAAACATTAATGACTTCGGCCAGTGCTTTTTTGGCGGCAGATCGTCAGTTAAATAGCCGAACCAATGCCCCCATTCCAGAGGCCTGGTATGCAGAGGCAGAAAAACAAGGTCTTCAAGTTGGCCGAATGATCGAGTTTGGCACCATGGTTTCCAATGAAAGCCAATTCCAGCTGGTTGCCGTCAAAGCGATTGATAATGCTTATCCACTTCGTGGTGAAATTGAATGGCAGACTGATCTGGATAGTCCGAGACAAGTGGCATCCAATGGGCCTCAACCTGGTGAAGTCTGGCTGAATCCCCGGCTTATGCGTTTATTGGAATTACGGCCTGGTGATGCGCTGGAAATTGGGGCAACTTCTCTTGAAGTGACAGGCGTGATCATGCGTGAGCCCGATGGTGGTTTTAGACTTTCAGCTCTGGCACCACGACTGATGATGCATGTAGACGATGTAGCCGCAACGGAGGTAATACAGCCTGGGAGTCGTGTTCGGCATCGTGGTTTATTTGCTGGTAGTGAGGCCGAATTGGCTGGTTTTGAAGCATGGTTGGAACCACGCTTAACAGACAATTACAGCTGGGTAGATGTTCGGCAAGGAGAGACCCTGGGTGAATCTTTAGAAAAAGCTGAGGGCTTTTTATTACTTGGTGGCAGTCTGGCTGTGTTGCTTGCAGTCGTGGCAATAGGCGTTGCCAGCAGACAATATGCATTAAGCCAGCGGGATCGCGTGGCGTTATTAAAAACCATGGGTCTGACTGGCAAACGTATTCGTAAATTATATTTATCGCGCTTAGTTGTATGGGGCCTGATGGCTACTGTTATTGGCTTATTGCTTGCCATACCCTCTGCCTGGCTGTTGGCTTCACTGACCGCACAGTTAATGGACCAGCCGTTACAATTTGGAGTGGATTTCTGGCAACTTTGGCCAGCTGTGTTAACTGCTTTAGCCGCTTTATTTGCCTTTGCCTACCCACCGATTGATCGTTTACGTAATACACCGGCAATGCGAGTATTTCGCAGTTTGCCAACTAATGACAAGGCCGCTTTAGTCAAAGATTTGTTGCTGGCTGTCTTAGTGATATTTGGTTTGTTATGGGTATATGTCAATGATATCAAGCTGGTAACAGCATTACTCGGGGCAGTTGTTGCGTTAGTTATTTCACTGGCGGTTGCCGGTGCTGGTCTAATCTGGTTATTACGCAGATTTCCAGCCGGAAAAGGTGGTTGGCGATTGGCGGTGATTGCGTTGTATCGACACCGTAATGCGACCTTGTCACAAATGTCGGTATTTGCGATGACTATTATGCTGGCTGCTACGTTAGTTCTGGTGCGATCTTCATTGCTAGCTGACTGGCAGGCACAGTTACCGGAGGATGCGCCAAATCATTTTCTGCTGAATATTGCACCGGAATCAGTTGATGAGGTAGAGACATTCTTCTCACAGCATCAGATAAACCGTAGTCCTCTGTATCCTATTGTTCGTGGCAGACTGACAGAGATTAATGCGCAGCCTGCACAGGAAGTTGCGTTAAATAAAGATGATGATGAATTGCGCCGCGAATTAAACCTGACAACGTCAGATTCTTATCCAGATGATAATCAAATTGTTGCCGGACAATGGTTTAAGCCAGGTGAAACATCGGGGCTATCGATTGAACAATCACTGGCTGACTCTCTTGGTGTCGAGGTGGGTGATGAACTCGGCTTTACGGTGGGAGCTGAAAAAGTGAGCACAACCATCACCAGTATTCGCAGTGTGCAATGGGACAGCATGCGTCCCAACTTTTTTATTATCTTTCCGCCCGATGGGACAATAGATGGATTACCTAGTACGTCGCTGACAAGCTTTTATCTTGCTGAGCAGGATAAAGCGTTACTAAATGATTTTGTTCGGCAGTTTCCCACCATTTCAGTGTTGGAAATTGATCATATTATCGAACGAATTCAGCAAATTATTGCTCAGGTAACACAGGCGGTGGAAGCGATATTATTGATGATTCTGCTGGCCGCAATTGCGGTGATGGTCGCAGTTGTCAGTGCAACGATGTCGGAGCGGCAGCGCGAGGGCGCCTTATTACGTACCCTGGGGGGGCAACAGAAATTACTGGTCAGATCCACAACCATTGAGTTTGCATTGATTGGTTTTCTGGCTGGTATTCTGGGTGTGCTGGCAGCGGAAACAGCCGTTTGGGCATTACAAAATCGGATGTTTGAGGGCGAATTTCGCTGGCATTGGCCAGTTGTGATAAGCCTGCCTTTTATCAGTGCAGTGATTCTTGCCATTCTTGGACGTTGGCAATTAACGCCTGTATTAACTGTTTCACCCATGTTGCTATTAAGAAGACTGGAATAACGCAGCGGTAAATTTGGATTAGCATGCAGTAGCTTGCATGACTAAAATAAACGTCTCATTATGTGCACGTTGCATCCTGAGGATGCTTGTTTTGCTTAGGAATAACTGTGCATCGAATATATCGTTTCCTTTTAAAGGTATTGCTGCTCACGATATTGACGTTTGTCTTGTTGAGCCTATTGCTGGTATTACCTTTTCGCTGGGTAAATCCACCGATAACCATGGTGATGGCTGACCGCTGGATAACTTCAAATGAAGACTTTCAGTTGCGTAAAACCTGGCTAAGCTGGGATGAGATGCCAAAACATGCAGCTTTAGCAGTTATAACATCTGAGGACCAGAAATTTCCGTTACACAGTGGGTTTGATCTTAAGGCGATTCAGCAGGCGTTAAAAGAAAGGGAGCGCCGGGGAGGTTTGCGTGGTGCCAGCACCATTAGTCAGCAAGTGGCAAAAAATATGTATTTATGGACCGGCCGCAGCTGGTTCAGAAAAGGTCTGGAAGTCTGGTTTACCTTGCTGATTGAACTCAGTTGGAGCAAACAACGCATTCTTGAGATTTATCTGAATATTGCAGAGTGGGGGCCGGGGGTGTTTGGATTGGAAGCGGCCAGTCAATATCATTTTGGTCGATCAGCAATTAATTTGACACCAATGCAGGCAGCTTTGCTGGCTTCCTCCTTACCCAGTCCATTGAATTACAATCCAGCCCGACCCGCGCAGCATTTGCTTAAACGTGCAGAATGGAATTTGCAGCAACAACGTCGTTTAGGTGGAACATCATGGTTGGAACCACTCAAACAACCCTGAACGCGTTTCTGAATTGAAATTTATCCTTAAAAGCGTAGTTTGACAAGACTGTCACAAACAAACAAATCTGGTAGTAGTTTTCTTCACAAGCTTAAGGAGAATGATAATGGATACCTCACTGCATACGATGGAAAACCTGTTTTCCCAACTGGGCCTTGATAACAGCGAAGAAGCAATCGAAAATTTTATTAATCAGCATGAATTGCCGGAAAACGTCAAATTGGAAAATGCGTATTTCTGGTCGCCTGCACAATCTGCTTTTATTAAAGAATGTCTTGTTGATGATTCTGATTGGGCAGAAGTGGTGGATCAGCTAAATGTGCAATTAAGAAAATAATCGTTGAATGCTACCCATGTCTGATGTTGACGCCTTATTCGGCAAGCAGACCCGGCTGGCCCTGAATCATTTTGCTATCGGCACTGAAACTTTTCCGCGCGAGTTTATTCGTGCCTTGGGACTGGTGAAGCGCTGTGCGGCTCAAGCGAATATTGATTGCCTGCAATTGGAAAAAAATATCGGTCTGGCAATAGCTGAGGCAAGTCTCTCAGTGATCAATGGCGAGCATGATCAGCAGTTTCCATTAACTATCTGGCAATCCGGTTCGGGTACCCAAACCCATATGAATACTAATGAGGTGATTGCCAATCTGGCGACACAGCTATTGGATTCGAAAATTCAGGTGCACCCCAATGATCACTGCAACATGGGGCAATCGACCAATGACAGTTTTTCGACCGCAATGCATATTGCAACGGTGGAACAAATTCAATTTGAGCTGTTACCGGCATTAATACAGATGCAGCAGGTAATGGCCGAACATTCAAAACAATGGCAAGCCATAATAAAAATCGGCAGAACGCATCTTCAGGATGCAACACCGTTAACATTGGGACAGCAGTTTTCGGCCTATGCGTCCCAATTACAAAATAATATTGATTGGTTAAAGCAGGCTACTGCTGAACTGTATGCCATTCCTCAAGGTGGTACCGCCGTGGGGTCGGGACTGAATTGTTCTGCCGAATTTGCTGAAAACTTTGCCAGACAGTTAAGCGAATATACGGACTTACCTTTTACTCCCAGTGACAACAAGCTCTCGCTGCAGGCTGCTCACGATGGTCTGGTCAATGTGTCGGGTATTTTAAACACTCTGGCGGTGAGTCTGAACAAAATTGCGGCTGATATCCGATTATTGGGCTCAGGCCCTCGTTGCGGTATCGGTGAACTGCATTTACCCGAAAATGAACCCGGTTCATCAATCATGCCGGGTAAAGTGAATCCAACCCAATGTGAAAGCATGTTGATGGTATGTGCCCAAGTGATGGGAAATCATCTTACGATAACGTTAGCAGGTGCTCAGGGACAATTAGAACTGAATACCTATAAACCATTAATGATCTTTTCACTGTTGCAATCCATTAGATTATTGAAAGATGTTATAAATAGTTTTGCAGAATATTGCCTGCGTGGGTTGGAGCCGGATAGGTCACAAATCGAAGCGTTTTTAAATAACTCATTGATGCTGGTTACCGTCCTATCACCGGTAATTGGATATGATCAGGCCAGTTTGATTGCACAACAGGCACATTCCCATGGAACCACATTACGAGAAGAGGCTGTTCGTTCTGGTTTGATCACTGCAGAAGCATTCGATGAACTTATCAAGCCGGAAAATATGTTAGGGCCACGATGATGCTATAAATGTGTTTAGTTTGATACCAAATGCCAAACAGCATAACTGCACAAGCCTGCAAAAAGTAACCAAAAGCCAATGATTACAGCTGCTGCATAACGATTTTTGGGTAATTGAATTGGATTTAACTCAGCTTTAGCCATACAGTCAGACCAAACTGCCTCCGGTATCAGCTTGATGACTAAATAAATCCCTAAAGGCAAAATAATCAAATCGTCCAGATAGCCAATTACCGGAATAAAATCCGGAATAAGATCAATCGGGCTTAACGCATACGCCACTACCGCAACACCCAACCACTTAGCCACTTTTGGAACAGCCGGATCCTTGCTTGCCAGAAATAAAGCAGAAATTTGAACTTTCATGCATCTGGCAAACAATTTTAGTCTAGTTATTAACTTCATTGATTTTGTAGTGTGATCGCTAAGTAAGGAAAAATTCCCGAAATCCATTCAGACATTGACATAAAATTCACGATCTGTTCGTTTTAATTCTTTATAAATAGTAGTGATGTCGAGTGATAATTTAAAATAGTATTCTCCAAATGATGTCGAACAATGAGAAGTATAGTAATGAAACATCACGGTAACGAAAAAAATGAACAACATACTGCACTTTCTATATTTGTGATGAAAATATTATAGGGTGCGAACATTATTTTCTAACCATTTTTTAGGTTAGAGTAGCTTAAAGTTTTTACTGTAAGGGAATAACCCAATTTATTAAGATTTCTTAAATAAATTAAAGCTCTTTGCCTTATGTACGCAATAATAACTATAAGCATACGAACTCATTACGGAAAATAAGATGGGCCTGAAAAGAGTACTAATATTATTCGTCTTATTTTTAGTAGCTTGTAGTTCTGAGAATACTGACGAAACTCGATTGAAATTGGCTGGTGTCAATTATTTGGGGGATTTACCAACACTTTTAGCCAGTAAAAATCAGTTATTCAAAAAACATCAGCTGGATGTTGATGTGAGCTTTAATAATTCTGGTAAGCAAAGTCTTGACGATTTACGTGCCGGGAAAGTGGATTTTGCCTTGGTTTCGCCAACAGCGTTTACGCTGGATAAATTAGCTAATGCAAACAATGAACTTCCTGATAAAGAGCCCGTAATCTTGGGAAATCTTTTGCATTCCACCTTAATGAATCAAATCCTGACTACTAGTAATGGTAAGCAAATTCAAACTGTTACTGATTTATCAGGAGGACGTATTGGTTTGCCAAAAGGGACAAATTCTGAATATCTCTGGTGGGTCTATTCAGTTTTTTACCAGGTAAATACAGAGCAGGTAGAAATTATCGATTTACCCATTTCAGAATTGGGTAAGGCCTTAATTGATGACAAGGTCGATGCGATTGTTACCTGGCAACCATGGACCAATCATTTTATTACCGAATATGGCGACCAGCTAAAACAGGTAGAGGGTAGTCATGTTTACAGCGCAAAATGGCTACTGGTAACAACTCGGCAAATGGCGGCGCAGAATCCACAACAGTGCCAGCAATTGCTGATTGCATATGCCGATGCCATCAGTCTTATACACTCTGACACAGAAGACGTTATGCAGATGTATAGCCAGGAAATGGGTAAAAACGCTATTGTGGGGCAAAATTATCAACCAGGATTACACCAGTTAAATTTAAACTGGTCATTAATTTCCGAATTACATCAAAACATTCAATGGGCAAAACTCAATAATTTCCCCGGATCAGACAAACCAACCGATGTGACTTCCTGGTTCGCCTCCGAACCTTTAGCAGCAATACAGCCTTTTTTAGTTAAAATTCCAACGATGCGATCTGAGGAGAACCAGTAATGAAGCTGGTTCAAACGTCTATTTTCTTTATCAGTGCCTGTCTGCTGGGGCTACTCTTTTTAATTGTGTTAGGTGCATGGAGTTACCATGAGGTCGAGTCAAAACGCTATGAACTTAATTCGCTTGCAAAGCTAAATAACAAAATTGATGCGTTATCTGTCGGCAGCGATAACTTATTGATTTTTCGACCAGATGACGGTTTGTGGCAGGTTTTCCTAAGTGATGCTCGACAAATCCAGAAAGATCTCTCAGAGCTGGAACGAGGCAAGTTTAATGCCCAAAGGGCAATGCGACATATCGATCAGTTGATTAAGTCGGTGGAAGATGCGTATCAAAATCTGCCGGACAATACTGCTCCCATAATCAATGACTCTCAGATGAATCCTTTGTCGTTACCCTTGAGATCACGATTATTAATCAATCAGGTTGCTGATCATGGTATTGCGATTGAAAGTTCTATTGATCAATTGATGCAGGAAAATCAGCAAGTTATTAAAAGTCATATAAACCGTATTCTGTTTGTTTTCATGTTATCTACGCTGATCTTTGGTGTGTTATGTGTGTTGGCATTCAATATGATTTATCAGCGTATCGCCCTGCCTACCCGAAATCTTATCAATACCATCCAAAAAATATCGCTTAATGACAACACAGCTCGGGCAGAGGTGTTTGGCAAAGATGAAATGGCAGAGTTATCCATGGCTTTTAATGCACTGCTGGATCAAAAAGATCGCTCAAACCAACAGATCATCCTGCAGCAGAGTGAGTTAAAAAAACAGGCTGAATTACTGGAAATTGCCGGAAGAATCACCAAGTTTGGTGGGTGGTCGGTGGATATGAGAACCAAACAGGTTATTTGGTCTGATATGGTGGCAAAAATCCATGGCAAACCAGAAGGCTATAGTCCAACCATTGAAGAAGGTTTGGCCTTTTATATTGCTGAGCATCAGCCACGTATGCAGGAATTATTTACTGCCTGCTATCAGCAGGGAATTCCTTATGATGCAGAGTTACAAATCATTAATTCTGCTGGAGAACCAATCTGGGTTCGTACATCTGGTGAAGCTGTTCGGGATATCGATGGCAATATTACAGGTGTGCATGGTGCTTTTCAGGATATCACTGAACGTATGGAGCTTGAAAACCGTCTGCGACAATCTCAAAGATTGGAGGCAGTTGGTCAGTTAACGGGGGGGGTGGCACATGATTTTAATAATCT
>DELT01000105.1 GCA_002354555.1 Methylophaga sp. UBA2689 | reverse complement strand
AATGGAAACAATGGCTTATGGCTGAATGGAATGTCTATAATAAAAACTGTCCGACCCGTTTAGTGCTGGATCGGATTGCGGATAAGTGGACAGTACTTACTGTGGGGGCTTTGGCTGAAGAGACAAAACGCTTCGGGCAGTTACGTCGGGAGCTGGATGGTATTTCACAGAAAATGCTGACGCAAACCCTTCGAGGACTGGAACGTGATGGCCTGGTTAACCGTAAGGTCTATCCGACCGTTCCACCAAAAGTGGAGTATTCATTAACACCGCTTGGGCAAACTCTGATCGATTTATTAGATGGCATTAAAAATTGGTCAGAAGGTAATATTGAGTATGTACTGGAAGCTCAGCAGGCTTATGACACCCTACCGAATGAGTTCTAATATTTATAAAAAACCACTCGTTTTAATTTATTTACTGTTCATTTAATAGAAGTGCTGCTTCGCGTCTTTTATTGCTCAAATAAATCATGGCTATCGCGCCAATCAATAATATAGCCGCAAGATAACGTTCTGCATCAAGGGTGATTACGGCGTTATTCAGCCAGCCAAAGTGGTCAATCAATAAACTCATCATCAATTGGCCGGAGATAACCGAAACGGTAGTGCCTGCGATACCTATTCTCGGCACGGCGAAGACGACAACGACCATATATACCACACCGAATAACGCACCGATAAGTTGCCATTTCGGAGCGGTGAGTAGTGTTTGATCGTGGGGAGATTCAAAAAAGAAAAACAGCAGAAAGGTTATCGCAAAGCCGACAATAAACGTCAGCCATGAGCTGGCGATGACGCCGACTTTATTACCAAGATTACCGTTTATTGAGGATTGCACCGATAAAGCAATGCCGCCGAGTGTAAGCATTAAGATGGTTAATGTGAATGTCATCATGTGTTCCTAACTTAATAACCAAAGAGCGGACAGAATCATGACGATAGCCATGATGCGATAAGGATCAATGGATCGTTTTACCGAGCCCAGTAGACCGTAGTGATCAATGACCAGACTCATGGCGATTTGTCCCAGTAACACGCTGGTCATGGTGACACCGAGACCAACAATGGGCGTGCCAATTGTCAGAAACACTACATACAACGGTCCTAATACGCCGCCAGTTAATAACCATTTGGGTTGATTAAACAATTTGTTGAGATCGGTTTTGACAAAAAAGATCAGGATCAGTGACAAAATAATTGAGCCGATCATAAAGATGGATAAGGTGGCCGCGAGATGACCGACTTGAATACCCAATGGTCCCAGCAATCCGGCTTCAATGGACAACCCCATCCCAGCGATGAGTACCAATAGGTAAATAATGATCTGCACGAATGTCGTTTCCTGAGTAAAAGTTGTGGTGATTGTCTATTGATGCTTAAATTCAATCAATAACGTAAATAACAATAGATAATTGCACTATGAGCATGAATGTTTTGAAAGTATTTGTGGCTGTGGCACAGGCAGGTAGCTTTGTAGCTGCTTCAAGAGTATTGGATTTACCGCCTTCATCTGTTTCACGTTATATCGCTGGATTGGAAAAATCATTGGGTCAGCGGTTGTTTTATCGTCATACTCGAGCGGTCAAGCTAACGGAAGTGGGGGAGATCTATTTTGCTGAGGTCAGAGAAGCACTGATTAGTATTGAACTGGCAACCGAGCTTGCTAAGGGAAGTGCTTTGGTGCCCCAAGGCAATCTAAAAATCAATGCTCCAGTGTCTTTTGGACGATTGCATCTAACCAAATTACTTCACAAGTTTCAGCGACAATATAAAGATATAAACATCGAGCTGGTATTAACAGATAGTTATATTGATCCGATCATCGAGGGCGTGGATGTTGTAATCCGTATTGGGGGAATGGCCGATTCCAGTTTGAACTATAAAAAAATTGCCAATGAAAAGTATGATTTGTGTGCTGCACCTGAGTATGTGGATTCAATGGCTGAGCTGTCAGAACCAAAGGGGCTGATTCAGCATAATTGTCTAATTTATAAGGGCAGTATGGGACGGCGGAGCTGGTTTTTTAGACCCAATGCAGAGGCAAAATTTGAAGGCATTGAGGTCACCGGAAATTTATATAGTAACAATGCCGATATTCTGGTTGATGCGGCCGTTGCAGGGCAAGGAATTGTGTTGTTCCCACGCTGGCTGATAAGCAAGTATCTTCAATCCGGTGAATTGGTGCCTTTACTACAATCATGGGAAGCATCAGAAAAAGCCGAACCACAAAAGATTTATGCGCTTTATCCAGCGAATCGGTTGAAATCTTCTAAAGTCAGATATTTTCTAGATGCTATGTCAGGCTACTTTGGCGAAGAGAAACCGTATTGGGATGCGTAAAATCAATTAAAAAATAGTCATTTATGCTTCAGCTAGCGTCATGGCTTGCTGGTAATTTCTCAAACCCATTTTATCAATTAACCCTAGCTGTTGTTCCAACCAATGGGTGTGATCTAGTTCGGTATCTTCCAGTTGTTTAAGTAACATCTGGCGTGTTTCGTAATCATCTTCTTTTTCACACAGCGCGATACCTTCCCGCAGATTTTTGACCACAGCGTATTCCAGATCCAGATCGTTTTGCAGCATTTCCGGTACGGTGTGACCTACACGTAACGGTTCGCGGTGTGTCAGGTCGGGCATGCCTTCCAGAAACAAAATACGCTTGATCATCTGATCGGCATGGTCGGTTTCATCCTGCATTTCATGAGAAATACGGTTATATAATCGTGTCAGCCCCCAGTCTTCGTATATTCTGGAATGAATGAAATATTGGTCCATCGCGGTCAGTTCACCGGCGAGGAGGTTATTAAGTAAATCAATGACTTTTTGGCTGCCTTTCATAAGCGTTTTCCTTTTGGTAATCAAGTTTGGGCTGAGGCGTTATTTTATGTAAAGCTTGACTCATCAACTGGCACTTGTCACGGGTATTTGCCAATTTAAACAAATTTGTACGGCAAAGCTTGCAACACACTTAAACCAAAATCCGTTTTGTGATTTCAAACATACAAATTGACAGAATTGTTACATTTCTTTACATTATGCAAATCTAAATCACTATCATTTAGCTTTAATAAATCGTTTGGGAATCTGTAATGTATCCATCTGTTCAAAAAAACCGGTTGTTTTGTGCCCCGGCCGTCTTAGCTATGTTCGTATTTACAGCTAATGCTATCGCTGAAGAAACCGAAGAAAAGTCTCTTGATTTGCCGACAGTAGAAGTAACTTCGACTGGTGCTGATTCGTTAGGTTATATCGAGCTGGAAGAAGAACCAGTTGTTGGTAAATTAAATGTGCCGATAATGGATCAGCCATTTTCGATGTCTATTATCGATGATGATTTCATGAAAGATACTGGTGCAAAAAATATTCAGGATGCTCTACAGTATACCTCCGGTGTTTACTCTGGCGCATTTGGTGCTGATACCCGAATCGATAGTGCTAAAGTCCGCGGTATTTCCCCTGGCCTTTACCTTGATGGTTTAAGACAACTCTATGGTTCGTATAACAGTGTTCGAACCAACGTTTATGCATTGGAAAGTATTGAGGTACTGAAAGGACCTTCATCCATGTTATACGGACAGGGGGATCTGGGTGGTGTTATCAATTCGGTTTCAAAATTACCAAAAGCTGAACAGCAAGGTGAGATATGGGGACAATATGGTTCTCATAATCGTAAGCAGATTGCATTTGATGTGACTGGCCCTGCGACAGATGACGGCAAACTGCTGTATAGAGTTGTTGGTTTACAACGAGATGCTGATACTCAGGTCGATCATGTTGAAGATGATGGTTATGTAATTGCTCCATCTATAACATGGCGTCCCACAGATGACACAACATTTTCTTTCTTATTAAATCGCCAGGAAAATAGAGGCCAGGTTTCTGCTCAGTTTTTGCCACAAACCGGAACACTTGATCGAGGACCTTTAGGTTATGTCGGTTCAGAAACCTTTGTTGGTGAGCCTGACTGGGATAGATATGATAGAGAGAAAACGGAATTAACTTTCTTTTTTGATCACAAATTTAATGATATTTGGTCATTTTCTACTACCGCTCGTTACACAGAATCTAGTACCAAAACTCGCGAGCATTGGGCCAGGGTGGGAGCAGTTGTTTCTCCTGAAGGCAATATTGCACGAAGTATTCATACAGCTGATCGTCAAACTAGAATTTTTAATCTGGATACGCGTCTTTCAGGTGTCTTTGATTTAGGGATAACCCGTCACAACCTCATTATTGGCTGGGATAGACAGGATGCACTATGGGAGGAAGAAAATTATATTTCTAATTCAACCGGTGGTGGAATTATTAATCTTTATGATCCGCAATACGGAAACTTAAATACTGCAGCCCTAGCGAATCCGGTAGATCGTGATGATAATGAAATACAACAAGTTGGTATCTATTTGGCTGATCATATTGAAATTGGAAAAGTGGTTTTATCGGCTGGTTTACGACGTGATTTCGCTAAAAACCGGAAACTTGCTGTAACCGGACCCAATACTACCAGTGATGAACAGGAGACAACCGGCCGTATTGGTTTGATGTACAGGTTTGATAATGGTTTATCTCCATACATTAGTTATGCCGAAGCTTTTAGCATGAACCTCGGTACTGACGGCACCTCGGCAGCCAATACCTTAAAGCCAACTACGGGCGAGCAGGAAGAAATCGGTATTAAATATCTGTCACCTGATAAAACCTTGGCTATGACGATGGCCTATTTCGATATTACGGAAACCAATCGTATCGTTCAGGGCCAGACACCTGGTGGTGTTGAACAGGTTGGGTCAGTGATTGATGGCTGGGAACTGCAAATTAACAAACGCTGGCAGAACTTCGAAACTCAATTTGCTTATACCGACTTAAACGCAAAAAATGATAATACCGGAGACCGACTGTCTGCTTTGGCTGAGAAAACTGGTTCATGGTGGAATAAACTCTACCTGGGTAATCATTGGCGTGTTGGTGCGGGCATTCGCTATATTGGTGATGTTGTAGGAGGCGGAGGTGCTCCGGAGATTCCTTCTGAAACGCTATATGACGCCATGATAGGTTATGCCGTAGGTGACTGGGACTTCACTGTTGATGCAAAAAACCTGACCGATGAAGAATTTATTTCCTGGTGTCGTGGAGAAGGTTTCGATTGTGGTTACGGCGAACGTCGTAGCGTAGCTGCTAATGTGCGTTACAGCTTCTAATTAAACCAAAAAAGAAAAGCCCCGAAAGGGGCTTTTCTTTTTTAACAAAAACCATATCTTGGTTCTACGTGAACAGTGAATTATCGATAATAGCGATGCTCCCGATGTCCGTAATTCCGATGATTTCCTCTGGATTCGTAGCGATAATAATCACGGTGATTACCGTGTCCACGATAGGATTTCGGATGATGTTTGTACTTTGAATAATATTTTTTGGGCTGGTGGTAATGGTGTTTATGTTTTGAATAATATTTTTTCGGTTGCTGATAGTGATGTCTGTTATAGCTGTATCGCGGATTATGCTGCTGCACAATATACCCATGATGGCGATGCTCCACATAGCCGGTTGGATACCCAAGCCCGATATTTATTCTGACATCGGCTCTGGCCTGATTTACTGAAAAACCGATGATGAATAATGAAAACATCAGCAGAATGAATGTTTTGGTAATTTTTGAATTAGACATTGTGCTTACCTCACTTTAAAGAGCCGTGTAACTGATAAGCAGATTAGGTCTTTTCTTTGTAAGTTTGGTTCAAGCTATGTAAATGTAGGTAAATATTATGAAAAAAGCAGAGCTTATAATGATTATTGGTCTTTTTTCTATCATAACTCGCTATTCAGCTTATATAGGCTGCTAATACAATCCAAGTCATCGCTTTAGCCTTTTGTGCTGCCGTTAAATCACCCTGGACATGAGCCATCACAATAGCCCCTTCTTTTAACAGGCTAATTGATTCGGTGACATATTGAATGGCTGACTCGCTAATTCCCAGGGCACGAATCTGTCTTTTAATTAAGCTGTTAACTCTGGTTTTGTGCTCTTGGCATTGAAGATATACAGGATGATTTGTGTCGTTGTATTCCGCACAAGTGTTAATGAAAAAACAACCATGGAAATCTGTTAGCACATCGACACGGTTATGCATCCAGTCATCAACAGCATCAAATAATTCATTAAGCCCATCATAGCCTGGTTTTACCTGTTCAAGCCGCGATGCTAACCAGTTGTAGAAATTTTCATCACGATATTCGACTACTGCCTGTATTAATTCTTCTTTACTGGCAAAGTGATGATAGAGAGTTTTTTTCGCAATACCGGCTGTTTGCAGAATCTGATTAATCCCGACAGCATGAATACCATTTTGATAAAACAGATTAAATGCGGTGTGTATTAATTGCTGACGTTTATCCATAGTGAATACCCATAAAAACTCCAGCAAGTTTGACAGAGGTATACTGATCTGTCTATT
The DNA here is from genome assembly GCA_002354555.1 of Methylophaga sp. UBA2689. GTDB lineage: Bacteria > Pseudomonadota > Gammaproteobacteria > Nitrosococcales > Methylophagaceae > Methylophaga. The sequence goes on along the minus strand of DELT01000105.1, from coordinate 8,200 downwards.
CTTGAAGTAGACAAGTCGGTATACCTCAAATTAGGAGTGAAACAATGCAACAAAATGAACAAAAACCTCCATTTCCACCGTTTACACTCGAGACAGCAAAACAAAAGGTTCGAATGGCTGAAGATGGTTGGAATAGTCGTGATCCGGAAAAAGTTGCTTTAGCTTACACCGTCGATAGTCAGTGGCGAAATCGTTCGGAATTTCCAGTCGGACGTGAACAGATAAAATCTTTTTTACAGAAAAAATGGCAACGCGAAATGGAGTATCGATTGGTAAAAGAGCTGTGGGCTTTTACCGAAAATCGGATTGCGGTTCGCTTTGCTTATGAATGGCATGATGAACAAGGGCAGTGGTTTCGTTCTTATGGTAATGAAAACTGGGAGTTTGATGAAAATGGGTTGATGAAAACCCGTTATGCCAGCATTAACGATCTGCCTATAAGTGAAGCTGAACGCAAACTGGTTTGGCCACAGGGCCGACGTCCGGATGATTATCCTGGGCTCAGTGAGATGGGACTATAAATAGCAATATTATCTGCTAATCAATCAGCAAAAATCTCTATAATCCATAGGTAACTCACTACCTAGAGAGAAAGTTATGGCCAGTGTTGGTTTACTTGCATTAATTGATGATATTGCCACGTTACTTGACGATGTAACGCTGATGACAAAAGTCGCGGCTAAGAAAACAGCCGGTGTATTGGGCGATGATCTTGCCTTAAATGCTCAACAGGTAAGTGGCATTGATGCCAGTAGAGAATTACCTGTTGTCTGGGCCGTGGCTAAGGGCTCTTTGATAAATAAATTGATTCTGGTGCCCGCAGCTTTAGCAATTAGCGCTTTTTTACCATGGCTGGTCACCCCGCTAATGATGCTGGGAGGTTTATATCTTTGTTTTGAAGGCGTTGAGAAGTTGGCCCACAAGTACATTAATGATGAGGCAGAAGACGACGCGCATCATAATGAATTAGTACACGCTGTGACGACACCAGAAATTGATATTGCTGAATTCGAAAGGAGCAAAATCAAAGGGGCGATACGTACAGACTTTATTTTATCTGCAGAAATAATTGTTATTTCATTAGGAGTTGCTCAAGGCGCTCCGATAATGACACAAACTATAGTGGTTTCACTAATTGCTTTAGCAATGACCATCGGTGTTTACGGCTTAGTCGCAGGAATTGTCAAATTTGATGATGCCGGATTGGCCCTGATTTCCAGCGCAGGAAAAGACTGGTTCGCAAAAATTAAACGTGGAATGGGACAGAGCATCTTATGGCTTGCTCCTAAATTTATGAAATTTTTATCCGTCGTTGGGATGCTGGCAATGTTTCTGGTTGGTGGTGGAATTTTAGTGCATGGTTTAGCTTTTCTGCATCATTGGCTGGAAAGCCTGAGTGTAGGAAATACGGTGGGTGATTTTATCCTTCCCCAACTGTTTAACGCAGGCACGGGGCTTATTGCAGGGGCTATAGTACTGCTACTGATTCAAGGACTTAAACGTGTTGTGAGATAAAGAGTTTTAACCCAACAGAAAGTATTTGATGCGGGCACACGTTTGAATTTTATTTTGCATGAATATTCTCCCAAGCTTGTATAGGAAAAATACATTCCGTATAAAGAAGTAACTTATATGCCGGAATAGTATGGAATACGATTTTTCTGGGGAGGGATAATCTTGGATAGTCTTCAGCAACAGCAGTTTGCCATTAATTTGATGGAGCATTTAGTCACAGCAACCTTTGTGCTTGATGACACGGGAAAAGTGATTATCTGGAATAAAGCCTGTGAACGGTTGACCGGGATTAAAGCCTCGGAAGTAATTGGTACCGATAGCCACTGGCAGGCATTTTATTCCGAAAAACGACCTTGCCTGGCAGATCTGCTGGTGCAAAATCGTATTGATGAGCTCGATGAACTGTATGTTTACCATGCTGAGCCTTCAGCCTATGGCAAAGGCTATCAGGCAGAAAACTGGTGTTATCTTCCCCGTATACACCGAAGGCTTTATATCGCTTTTGATTCAGGCCCAATCTATGATTTTCAGGGCAATCTGATTGCAGTAGTCGAAACCATGCGGGATATGACGGAATATAAAACAGTTCAGTCCGCACTGGAAAAGTTGGTAGAAATAGATGATCTTACTGGCCTTTCAAATCGACGTTATCTGGCAGAACATCTGGAAACAGAATGGTCGGCTGCATTAGCCAATAAAAATCATTTTTCACTCATCATTGCGGATATAGATTTTTTTAAACAATTCAATGATACCTATGGTCACCAAGCCGGCGATGAATGCTTAAAATCAGTTGCAAATGTGATGCAGCAGAGTCTGCTTCGGGCAACTGATGTTGCCATTCGTTTTGGTGGTGAGGAGTTCTGCGTATTGTTACCGAATACCAGACCTAAAGATGCAATAGATATTTCTGAACGGATGCGTCAAAACATTTATGACATGGCATTAGCGCATAAAACCAGTAGCGTTGCAGATTACGTAACAATAAGTTGTGGGGTGGCCAGCATGGTACCTACCGGTGATAAACAGGCCGCAGACTTGATTAAACAGGCGGATGAGGCACTTTACCTGGCAAAAGCTGCAGGTCGGAATCGAACAGCAGAATATCAACAGGATTTATAGGTTTCGGTAAACCAATGCCACCTCTCGAAACTGCTCAACAATCTTGCTGATGGCGCGGAGCTGGGCTCCGCGCCCGAGCGCTTATCGTAACAACAAGAACATGGCCTGGTTATCCCGGACAATATTCAGTAATAATTCTGACTGATTAGAAACCAGTAGTTTGAATTGCTCAAGGTTAGTAACCGGTTGACGATTGACCGAGGTGACAATGTCATAACTGCGTAAACCTGCGACCCAGGCCGGGCTGCCTCGTTCAACCGAGTACAGCATAATGCCTTGAACTCTGCCGTAAGCAGGTGAGCTTTCTTCGATATCACCAAAGGTGGCGCCACGCAGTTTTGGATGTACATCGCCAGTTTGGATTTTCCTGGACTGGACTTCTGTCACTTTTGCCGTCAACGTCTTAGCCTTGCCATCACGGATGATGTCCAGCTGAATTGTCTGACCCACCATCAATAAACCAATGGTATTACGCAGGTTATCAGCGTTTAACAGCGAAACACCATCTACGGCTGTCACCACATCCCCCACTTTTAAACCGGCTTTTTCAGCAGCAGAATCTTTAATAACATTGGTTACTACGGCGCCGCCCCGATTGGCTTCAATACCAAATGCCTGAGCGAGTTCTGGGGTAATGTCCTGCATCTGCACACCCAGATAAGCACGACGTACCTCCCCATATTCCAGTAACTGATCAGTAATCTGTTTGACAAGATTACTCGGAATAGCAAAGCCGATCCCTACATTACCGGATTGATTTGGCGAAAAAATAGCGGTGTTAATACCCACTAATTCCCCCCGTAGATTAACTAATGCTCCACCCGAATTACCTGGATTGATGGAAGCGTCCGTTTGAATAAAGTTTTCGTAACCTTCAAGCCCCAAACCACTCCGTCCCAAGGCGCTGACAATACCGGATGTCACCGTTTGTCCCAGGCCGAACGGGTTACCAATAGCGACGACAAAGTCACCTACTCGCAGTCTGTCGGAATCCGCCAGTGGCAGAGCGGTAAGATTTTCGGGTGGAATACGAATCACGGCCACGTCGGTCGCGGGATCGCTGCCTACTACTTCAGCCTGAAACGTACGGCCATCGTGCAGGGAAACGGTGATTTCATCGGCACGCTGAATCACATGGTTATTGGTTAATACCAGACCTTCTTTAGCATTAACAATAACACCACTTCCCAGACTTTGGGCTTGACGAGTACGGGGTTGCTGTTGTTGAGGTAAATTAAAAAAACGTCGGAAAAACGGATCATTTAATAATGGATTATCCTGAATTCTGACTTCACTCCGTGTGGCAATATTTACTACTGCTGGTTTGGATTGATCCAGCATTGGTGCCAGCGTCGGCATTTGATTATCATCATCCAGCCAGGGAAATGGCAGGGCAGCGACGGCCACCTGTGTCAAAAGGGTTACACCGGCCAACCAGACAACAGCAGATTTCAGTTTTTTTATCATTTTGTCTCTACCTCAAAATGCTTATTCAATGTTCTCTCTTGGATTAAACGGAAGTTTTTCAGCCATTTGCTGATAAAACTTTTTCGCCTCGGCAGTTGTGGCCGGAGGTGTCATTATCTGTAAAACAACAAATTGAACACCAGGCGTTTTAGCAGGAAGCCCTCGACCTTTCAAACGCATTTTTTGACCACTTCGAGTGCCCGCCGGGATATTCAGACTGATTTTTCCAGCTAAAGTTGGCGCGGTAATTTTGGCACCTAATGCTGCCTCCCATGGCGAAATTGGCAAATCGAGGTAGACATCCTTACCTTCCAGCCGATAAAGCGAATGTGGGGCAATCTGGATTTCCAGATATAGGTCTCCCGGTTTACCACTCATTCCAGCTTTACCTTGTCCGCTTAAACGGATTTTTTTACCCGGTTCGATGCCGGCAGGGATCTTAACGTTAACGGTACCTGTTTGCGTGGCACCGGCTGGACGGCGGATGGACTTGTTCGCACCGTTAAATGCATCTTCGAGTGAAATAGTAATTTTGGCGTTTACATCCTCGCCGCGGGCGAAAAAGTTATCCTGTTGACCACCGCCCATTCCGCCCATGCCACCAAACATGTTTTCGAAAAAGCTGCTGAAATTGCCCTGACCAAAGCCACCGACATTTTCTTCCCAGCCTGGAGGTGGAGAAAACGATTGACCATGACGGAACTGTCCACCAAACTGGTCATATTGTGCACGCTTATCTTTATCGCGTAGCACCTCATAAGCCTCACCGACTTCTTTGAACTTTTCTTCGGCATTCACCTCTTTGCTGACATCAGGGTGATACTTCCTCGCGAGTGTGCGATAGGCTTTTTTTATCTCCTCTGGTGTTGCTGTCCGGCTTACGCCAAGGATTTTGTAATAGTCTTTGTATTCCATGGGCTCATTCGAAAAAAATTGATCTGGGTCATTAGATGGGGATGATAGGACGTTTTTCAACGTCAATTAAGGATTTTTCTGATGTGTTGTAAAAAGACAACATGAGAAAATGCGTTAACTTTTTACAACATACCGCTTAGGAATCATAGCTTATGCCGACCTTACGCAAATTACCGATTTTAATGGCCTTGGCCAGTATGAATATCGCCTTACCTGCTTATGCTCAGGAAGAAGAGGATTTCTCTCTGGACGAGCTAGTTGTTACCGGCACTCGCTCGGGAACACCAATTTTGGATTTAGCGGGTAATACCGGCAGAATTTCAGAAGAAGAAATCGATCTGGTGCGCCCGGATCACATCACCGAAATCGTCAATCGTGTCAGTGGTGTCAATATTCAGCGCGGTAATGGTCAGGAGCATCTGACGTCTATTCGTTCGCCCGTGTTAACCGGTGGTGCTGGTGCCGGGTCATTTCTGTTTCTGGAAGATGGTATTCCATTACGCGCAGCGGGCTTTGCTAACGTAAATGGTCTGTTTGAAGTTAATTATGAACAGGCTGGCGGAATTGAAATAGTGCGTGGTCCGGGTAGTGCTTTGTATGGTTCAAACGCAGTCCACGGCTTAATTAATGTATTAAGTCGAGCACCTTCTCTGGATCTTGAGCGCGAAATTGATCTTTCCATTGGGCCGCATGATTTGTATCAAATGAAAGGTACAGTGAGCGATACCATTGGACAACATGGTTACCGCCTAAGCGTCAATGGTACAACTGACGGCGGGTATGTCAGTGACTCCGGCTACGATCAGCAAAAAGTCAGCTTCCGTCATGATTATTATGGCGATATTGATAGCTTTAAAACCTTGTTCAGCCATACTAATCTTAATCAGGAAACCGCTGGCTACATTACAGGATTTAGAGCCTATGAAGATGAAAGTCGTTCGCGTACCAATCCTAATCCTGAAGCCTATCGTGATGCTAAATCGACCCGATTATCCACCGAGTGGGAACGACAGTTAACAGACTCCTCTACCTTTAGATTAACCCCTTATCTGCGTCATACAGAAATGGAATTTTTGATGCATTTTCTACCAGGACAGCCGGTGGAGAATAACAAACATAGCAGCGTGGGACTCTTAGCAGCTTATACCAAGGATCTGGATGGCGGTCACAAAGTTATTTTCGGTACAGATTTTGAATATACAGAAGGAGAGCTGTCTGAGGTGCAATTTAATCCAACCAGATTTGGACAGTTTTTACAGGGCGTCCATTATGACTATGAAGTGGATGCCACAGTCGTTGCCCCTTATGTGCACAGTGAATGGCAGGTATTGGACAGAACTCGTGTCACCGCAGGTGTTCGCTACGAATACACCAAATACGACTACACCAACAACACTGATTCACGCGAATTTGGTACGCGATATTTACGTCCAGATAGCGGTAAAGACACCTTCAGCAATTTAAGTCCTAAACTTGGTCTTGTGCAACAACTGACAGACAATACGGCCGCATTTATTAACTATGCACGCGGTAACCGTGCACCACAGACTACCGATCTATACCGTGCCCAGATAGGGCCTTCGCGAACAGGTGGGGCTGACTCTGAAACTATTGACAGTGTTGAGATCGGTGTTCGTAAAGTGGGTGAAGGCTTGCAGTATGAAATAGCTGCTTATCATATGAAGAAAGATGACTATTTCTTTACGGATACAAACAACGAAAATGTTCCTGATGGTAAAACTAACCATACTGGTCTGGAGCTTGGCATGTTTTACCCGTTTAATGAGTTGTTTGATATCGGTGCAAATGTCACTTTTGCTAAGCATGAGTATGACTTCAACAAGCCAGGAAGCGGTATCGAAAAAGGTGACTACTTAGTGACTGCACCTAAGCGAATGGGAAACATTCGACTGGGTTGGAATGTAACCCCAGTCACTCGTGCTGAGCTGGAATGGGTGCACATGAGTGAGTATTACATCACCGACGGCAATGACAAAAAGTATGATGGCCACGATGTGTTTAACTTACGGGCGTCTCACGATGTTACTAATAATCTGACGCTATACGGAAAAGTACACAACCTGTTTAACACTGAATACGCTGAACGCGCTGATTTTGGTGGCGGTGGTGGTGGCGATTATCGCTACTTTGTAGGTGAAAAACGTTATCTGCACGTCGGAGCGAGTTACTCCTTTTAAGACAACAATAAGCCAAAATAAAAAGCGGTGGTTGAAATATCAGCCACCGCTTTTTTTATGTTCTTGATTTAAATTCAGGACTGACGATGCGCTTTACGCGCTTCGAGCCGACGTAAAAACTCTCGCATAATATCGTCATATAAAGCTGGTCCCAGATAGGCATCTTCTACGCCGCTATCGATACTGGGGTTATCGTTGATTTCGATTAAAACTACACGGCTACCACTTTGTTTGATATCGATGCCGTAAAGACCATCTCCCACCAGTTTCGCCGATTTTGCGGCGATTTTAAGTACTTTTTCCGGAACTTCAGAAATAGGCACTGCGGCTGATTTACCGGAATCCGTACCTTTTTTGGTGTTGTGGTTATAAATCTGCCAATGACCTTTACTCATAAAATACTGGCAGGCATAAATCGGTTTGTTATTAAACACGCCGATACGCCAGTCGTAATCGGTAAACATAAATTCCTGCAGCAGGATGATTGCTGATTGTTGGAAAAACTCTGCGGCATTGCTTCGCAATTCTTCAGGATTGTTCACCTTAATAACCCCTTTGGAAAAGGCGCCATCCGGGATTTTCATTACCAAAGGAAAAGTCGCTTCAGCACAAATTTTTTCCAGACCGGTTTTATCATTGCGATAGAGCAAATGTGATTCCGGCATCGGCAAATTATGCTTTTCCAGCAGCTCCTTAAGATAGATCTTATTGGTGCAGCGGATGATTGAAGTCGGATCATCAATAACGACCAACCCTTCACTTTCAGCTCGACGGGCAAATTTATAGGTGTGATTATGTATCGCCGTGGTTTCACGGATAAATAAAGCGTCATATTCAGCAATACGTATATAGTCTCGCGGTGTGATCAGTTCGACATCAATACCGATACGTTTACCACTGGCAATAAAGCGTTTTAATGCGGTGGCATCACTAGGCGGCATTTTTTCATCAGGGTTGTGCAGAATGGCCATGTCATATCGGTA
>DELT01000076.1:31929-33113 GCA_002354555.1 Methylophaga sp. UBA2689 | reverse complement strand
CTTTCTGGTTTTTCAACCGCTTCTGAAAAAGTTAATGTGACAACACCTTTATTACCCGATAAGGCTGAATAATCCAATGATTGCAGTTCATTTGCTGAAACGAGACTGCTGACAAACATTAATGAAAGCATACCCAGACTCGACCGCCACCGCTCCAGGAAATTTTTGTCGGTGTTGGTAATGGCTTGACGCCGAGTGATTGTCATTCCGTATTTACTCATCATTGTATGGCCCTTAATTTATCTCTACGACGGGTACTGTCGTCTCACGCTCGTTATAGCCGTTTCCTTCAGGAACGATTTCTTTCAGTGTCAGTTGTGTTTCACTGATCGCAACAATCTGGCCATGGTTCAACCCCATGTAATTACCAATTTGTACACGATGTATCGTACTGTCTGGAGCCCGGATTAATGCCCATAAGCTTTCCTGTTCCAGAGTACCGACATATTGCAAATCACCCAGCGGATAATTTTCCAGAATTTCCTTCATACGGTTTTCATTGGGCTGAATGCCGTTATCAACTACTTGCTCTGGTTCAGGTTCGGGAACATCAATAACGGTTGGAACAAATGGATCACGTAATTCAGCAGCGGCATAACTGAATTTTTCGTAAGGCTTCATCACTGGAATGGGAGGAATATCGACTACTTGACGTGCTTTTACTTCGGCAACATAGGCTTGCAGATCGTCTTTTGGTTGTGAACAGGCCACGAGCATAAATGCCATGGAAAGCAGAAGAAGCTTCTGAATTAATGAATGGATAACTATAGATATTTTCATCATTAATTACCCTGCTCGTCAAAGTAACGATAGGTCTTGGCCGTAATATCCATGGTCATATTCCCATCGCTGGTCAATGGACCCATTTTAAAATTATGCAGTGTCACAATACGGGGTAAGGCCGCTATCCCACTAATAAATTCTGCAAATTGATGATACGTGCCAGTTACACGCATGGTGATCGGCAATTCAATGTAAAAATCAATTGGCCGTTCTTCTTCCGGTTTGAATAATTCAAATTCAAGTCCATTTACCAAACCGGTTCTGGAAATATCTACAAGCAGATCAGCAACTTCACTTTTCCGGGGTAACTGCTGCAACATGGAAGCAAATGACAATTCCATTTCTTTCATCTGTTCTTTATATGCTTCAAGATTAACGGCTTTGCTTTGTTTTATCTCAAA